>CAMNFS010000015.1 GCA_946537255.1 uncultured Erysipelotrichaceae bacterium | reverse complement strand
GGACTCCTGTAAATGGGAGTCCGTTTTATAAGGAGAAATGCTGAATGGAAACAAAAGACTATTTACAGTATATTGTTCATGAAATACACAGGACAATCGTTGCGACAGTAGATGATGATGGACTGCCGATTACAGCTGCTATCGACATGATGGACTGTGATGATGACAGCCTTTATTTTCTTACCGCAAAAGGGAAAGGCTTTTATGACCGGTTGATCAAACGGGGTGTTCTGGCATTTACTGCGATAAAAGGTCAGGACACAATGACCAGCACTGCCGTATCTGTTCGTGGAAAAGTACGGGAACTCGGGTATGAAAAGATTCCGGAATTGTTTCAGAAGAACTCGTACATGTATCAGATTTATCCCACAGAGGAGTCAATGAAAGCCCTGACGGTGTTTCAGATCTATGAGGGTTCCGGAGAATGGTTTGATCTGTCAAAGAAACCGATTGAACGAATTTCCTTTTCCTTTGGAGGCGCAGAAAAGAGATCGGAAGGATATTTCATTACGGATATCTGCACCGGGTGCGGAATCTGTGTATCTGCCTGCCCACAGGGATGTATCAGTCGAAAGACTCATTCGTTTTTTATTGAGCAGGAACACTGTCTTCATTGCGGAAACTGTCTGAGGATATGTCCGGCTGATGCGGTGAAAAGGATGTGCGGCTGAGGTTATCGACAATAACGGATTCGCAGAGTGACTGAGGGAATGGATTTCTGAAAGAACAGCAAAGGACATAACCTGCAATTTAAGGAGGAACATCCACATGGGTATCATTTTGAAAAAGATGGAGACAGCCGACGAAATAAAGGAGAAAGCCTATGTCCATTGGAAGTCGTGGCATGAAGCCTGCACGGGAATTGTAAGTCAGGAAAACCTCGATAAACTCACATTGGAGAAGTATGAAAAAAAGCATTCAGACACAGTCAGGAAAGAATTGAAGGAATTGCTGTGATGAAAAGAGCTATTGTGATCGGAAGTCCGGGAGCGGGCAAGAGCACTTTTGCGAGAAAACTGAAGGATAAGACAGGTCTTCCGCTTTATTATCTGGACAGGATCTTTCATAAACCGGACAGAACAACGGTTACCCGTGAGGAATTCGATCAAAAACTACAGATGATTCTGCAGACAGATCGTTGGATCATCGACGGAAATTACCAGCGGACTCTGCCGCTGAGGTTTGAAGCGTGTACGGACGTTTTCTTTCTGGATCTTCCTTTGGATGAGTGTTTGAAAGGGGCCGCTTCACGGATTGGAACGATTCGTGAAGACATGCCCTGGATAGAGCAGGAATTTGATCCGGATTTTCGTCAGTATATATTGGATTTCCCGAAGGATCAGCTTCCTGGAATTTATGAACTGATTGAACAGTATCAGGATAGTCGACGTATTATTATTTTTCATTCCAGAGAGGAAGCTGATAACTGGATTGACTCAGAACAGTGAATTCCAGTCTGTCGATCGGATGATCGTAGCATGCAGCTTTATACTTTAGGCTGCACCTGAAGTTACACGGTTACATTGAAATAATACGAAACATGACAGGATGACACGAAACATTAATGGCTGTGCCTGAGAGACAACGGGTTTCACTGGAAGATGAAAAAGAGCTCAACAGACACAAAGGAATGACTGTTGGTATTATTCCTCATTGATTGGCGTGATCGTCGTTCTCTGATCAATAAAAAACAATTGATGATGGAATCTGCGCAGACTGGTATTTAGAAAAATTTCTAAATACCTCTTGAATATTTCTGCGGACATCACATAATGTATTTAGAAAATCATCTAAATAGTTATCGGGGAAGGAGAGACTGGCATGTCATTTGCAGAAACATTTAAAGCACTGTCTGATCCGGTGAGGCGACAGATTCTTGAATTGCTGAAAAAAGGGCCTCTTTCTGCGGGAGACATTGGATCACATTTTGATATGACAGGCGCAACGATCTCTTATCATCTTAAGATTCTGAAGCAGGCGGATCTGATTTTTGAGAGCAGGGAAAAGAACTTCATATACTACCAGTTAAATACATCTGTATTAGAAGAGATCATGCTGTGGATTTCAGAACTGAAAGGAGAAAATTCTGATGTTGAAAGCAAATAAAAAATCTTTGATCATTGCAAGTATTGTGACAATTCTTCCCGTGCTGATCGGCATCATCTGCTGGAATCGTCTGCCGGATGTGATGGCAACACATTTCGGAGTGAATAATGAAGCGAATGGGTTCAGCAGTAAGGCTGTTGCGGTGTTTGGGTTACCGCTGCTGCTTCTTGTAATACTCTGGCTTGGAACATTCATCACATTCAATGATCCGAAGAAGCAGAACATCAGTCCGAAAATGTTCTCGCTCATGGTATGGATTCCTCCGGTTATTTCTCTTCTCGCTGCAGCAACAGTTTATTCGGTCAATCTCGGCTATAAACCGGACGTCACTTTCTTAAGTGAACTGTTGCTTGGTCTGATGTTCATCGTAATCGGTAACTATCTGCCGAAAGCAAGACAGAACTACACGATCGGGATAAAGATTCCCTGGACGCTTGCAAATGAAGAAAACTGGAACAGGACACATCGTCTCGCCGGGTATCTGTGGATGATCTGCGGTATTTTATTGATCATAAACTGTGTGACACGGTTTGCTCCGGCTGAATGGATGGTCGGCATCCTTGTGATCATGGTGCTTGTACCATGCATTTATTCCTTTTGGCTGCATGTAAAGAAAGGCTTGTGAACTGTATCTATAAAAGATCAATCCGAAAACATGTGTATAGACATTCCGTATGTTTTCAGATGAATTCTGTCATGAAGGCTGACATTTTCAGGTTTTCTGAGATTTCGGCAGACTGATGCCTGTGAGGAGAAACATGAGACTGGAATGGATTGATGGTGCGGAAATAAAGGTGACTGCTGAAAACGATGAAATCGTTATATCAGCAAACAGAGAGGGAATGCTTTCCCTTGCAAAACATCTGACACTGCTCGCGGATGGCGTTAAGGGAGATCACATCCATTATGATGAGAGTAATTCTCTTGCGGAAGGTTCGGCAGAACTGATCGTGGAACGAATATGAAAGTCTGAGTCTCTGCAGGATTACAGCGGACGCTGTGTTTCGGCGGGATTCCTGAGTCTTACGGAAAAAACGATATGTCGCTCGGGAAAAAGAAGATCCGGTTCAGATGAAAGAGAATCCGGATGTGGAAATCTGCTCAAAGAGTCATGGAAAATGGATCCGCATCAGGGCAGAGATCATTTGCGGTAGAAGAATCAAAGCCTGCAGATCCATACGGTCCCGTAGTCCGGGACGATGAAACAATGGCCGATCGGCAATGGGGGTGATCATATTGAACGACATCTTATATGAAATGATATTCAAGAGGAAGTCGTTTCATACTTTCAGAGGTGCTGGAAACGAATCCATCAGCGAAGACGAACGGAACGATATACAGAATGCATATTCAGAGTTTACGCCCCTGAATCCTGAAATCAAAACTGCCATCCGCATTGTTCCGGAAAACAAGACCACCTGCACGCGGGGCGGAGAATACTGTATTCTGCTTTACAGTGAAAAGAAAGACGGCTGTCTGCAGAATATCGGATATCTGGGTGAACAGCTCGATCTTTATCTTGTATCCCGAAATATCGGAACGCTTTGGTTTGGAATAGGGAAACCACATGAAGATTATTTTCCGGATATGGAATTCGTCATCATGTTTTCTGTCCGGAAAATCAGTGATGACTCAAAATACCGCAGGGATATGTTTAAGAGCAGGAGAAAACCCATCGAAGAAATATGGGAAGGGGAACAGCTCCCGGGCGTGAGTGAGTTCGTCAGATTTGCGCCGAGTGCGTGCAATTCTCAGCCCTGGTTTGTAAAAAACAAAGACGGCCTTTCTGTTTACAGATACAGAAAGGCCGGTAAAAGAGGAATCATGCCTGCAGATAAGGTCTCATTCTACAATCGAATCGATATTGGGATTTTCATCTGCTTCATGGATCTCTGCCTCGAACATAACGGTTACAGATATGATAGAAAACTGTTTTCTGATACTGGCGAAGACAGAGAACTTACGCTGAATGCTGAATACAGACTTTATTGATTAAGACTCAGCCTTCAGACAGGGAGTATGGTTTTCTGATGAGTGGAAATAAGAATCAGATACTCCAGCCGGCACTGGCGGTCTGCAGGTCATGCATGTGTCTGTAAATGCCGTTTTCCCTGGCGTACAGTTCTTTCGGACTGCCTTGTTCCGCAACCTTTCCGTCGCTGATCACTACAATCCTGTCTACATTCTCAACCGTTCTCATGCGGTGGGCAATGACCAGTACCGTTTTTCCGGCCAGCAGTCTTGACAGAGCATTCTGAACCTTTGTCTCGTTTTCGACATCCAAAGATGCGGTGGCCTCATCCAGCAGTACGATCGGTGCATCCTTTAATAATGCTCTGGCAATGGAGATTCTCTGTCTTTCACCGCCGGATAATCTGGCACCGTTTTCTCCGATCAGAGTATCGAATCCCTGTGGCAGTTTATCAATGAATTCCAGACAGTTGGCGGCTTTGGCGGCTTCATATACTTCTTCATCGCTTGCGCCGTGCCTGCCGAGACGGATATTCTCCCGGACAGTATCATCAAAGAGCACAACATCCTGGAAGACCATGGAATAGTCCTTCAGCAGCACTTCTGAATCAACTGTCTTGATATCAATACCGCCGACGGTAATGCTGCCGGAGGTCACATCCCACAATCTTGCCGCAAGACGGGCACAGGTGCTTTTTCCGGATCCTGAAGGACCGACCAGAGCCGTGACTTCTCCTTCCCTGGCTGTGAAGCTGATATTATGAAGGACTTCTTTATCGTTATAGGCAAAGCTGACATTCTTAAATTCAATATCATGACCATCCGGTTCAAAGACTTCACTGCCTGATGATTCCGGGGTGTCATAGATTTCATTCAGACGCTTCGCTGATACCTGGGAAACAAACATTTCCGCAATCAGTGCAAGTGCCTGATCAAACGGAGCATAGATTCTTGTGATGACCATCATGAAGAGAAACAGCATCATGAAATCAATCTTCCCGCTTGAGATCAGATGAACAGCTGTAAACATGGTGGTAGCGATGCCAAGCCGCATGATCACGCTGGCGCTGTTGACAAACATGCCTGTCACAAGTTCGCCGTGTTTCATGATTTTTTCATGGGTATCGATTTTATCAAACAGATCATTCAGATATCGTTCTTCCTGGTTTGTCGCTTTGATCTCACGGACATTTTCAATCGCTTCCTGAATGCCGTCAGATACGGCGACCGCAGCCTGTTTGTTCTTTTCCGAATTCCGCTTTTCAATCGTTCTTGATCCAAACAGCAGCAGGAACGCGACCGGAACACCCCAGAGACAGGCAAGCGCAAGTCTGTAATCATATATCATCAGGATGCATGCGATCACAGCGGTAGAGACAAACGCGCCATACAGATAGCCCAGGCAATGGGACCAGACATGTTCAAGACGGTTGACATCTCCCATGATCGTTTCCGTAAGATCAGCGAGATCCCGTTTGCCGAAGTAGCCAAGCGGCAGTTTTCTTAGTTTTTCTGCCAGTGAGATCCGTACATTTTTTACTTCCGAATATACAAGACCGTATGTCGCTTTGTACTGTTCCAGATGGGTGAGAAAGGACAGCAGTACAAAGCCGACAGTCAGCGCAAGATACAATGCCGCTCCTGGGAGCGGTCGGCCGTCTGTGATGACTGCCATGTAGTCTTTCATTAACAGATACAGTATGCCGGCACCGCCCATGACAGTAAGATTGACAATAACGGTCCAGAACGTACCTTTTCTGACATTTTCAACACCCTTATCCGTAAGCGCGTAGGTTCTCTGAAATTTTTTTCCGAACATCTTAAGCTGCCTCCTTTTCAAAACCGATCTTCCAGCTGACAGCCTGGTTGTATTCATTCCACATGCGGGCATATCTTCCGCCTTTTGCGAGCAGTTCCGCATGACTGCCTTCTTCCACCAGCCGGCCGGAATCAAGCACCAGGATCTTATCGGCTGTAACGACAGTGGAAAGCCGGTGGGCAATCATAATAACGGTCTTGTGATCTGTCAGATTCTTCAGAGCTTTCTGTATGAGAACTTCATTTTCCGGATCGGCAAAGGCGGTCGCTTCATCAAGGACGATGATCGGGGCATCCTTCAGGATTGCCCTGGCCAGGGCGATTCGCTGCTGTTCACCGCCGGAAAGATAGACACCCTTCGCGTTGATTACGGTGTGAATCCCTTTCGGAAGTTTGGCTATGATATCGTCGCACTGGGCAGTGTGCAGAGCTGCCAGTACTTCTTCTTCACTCGCAGAAGGTCTGGCTGCCCGGACATTCTCGAGGACCGATGTCTTAAACAGATGATCATTCTGAAAGACAAAGGCAATTTTTTCCATCAGTACATGCGGATCAATTTCTCTGACATCCGTACCGCCGATCTTAATACTTCCGCTGCTCACATCCCAGAAACGAGGAATCAGGGAAGCAGCCGTTGTTTTTCCGCCTCCGGAAGGACCGACCAGTGCGATCGTCTGGGAGTCTTCTGCCGTGAATGACACATCATCCAGCGCCGGATAATCCGATCCTTCATAGGTGAAGGAGACATGTTCAAACACAACACTGCTGTCCGCGGGCTTCTTCGTATTTTCTGATATCGGAAGCACCGGCGCATTCATGACCTGATTGATCCGCATCAGTGCCGTATCTGCCAGCATCATTCCTGAAGCCGCAAACATGATCTTTGCCAGAGCAGTCGATACAACGGCAGAAAAAACGCTGTAGAACGCGAAGTTCGTGACAAACTCCCGGAAGGTTCCGGAACTGAGCGCTGATCCCGCAATCAGCATGGCGGCCGGAATCAGGAAAATGAACGCGCCTTCCGTGGCAGTAAGATTTATGGCCTGAGGAACCTTGCAGACATCTGCCTGATAGTGCTCTGCTTTGGCACTGTAATCATGAATGGCTTTTTCAAATGCCTTAAAGGAATACACGGTCTGCTGGAACACTTTTACAACCGGAATCCCGCGGACATATTCTGTTCCGGCCTTGCTCATAACATCCTGAGCGGCCTGATACTCAGCCATAAGGGCAGCGTTCTTGCCGCCCATCATGGAGAACAGAGCTCCGACGGATACCACCCCCGCCAACAGACACGCCAGTCCCATCCGCCAGTCGAACAGGATCATCAGAATGATCAGGGTGACAAACATGGCGACTGTCCCGACGATATCAGCCAGATTATGCGCCAGAAGGGTTTCGGTTTCCGAGGCGCCGTTGTCCAGCTTGTTTCTCAGCAGTCCGGACGCATTATTGTCAAAGAAGCCAAGAGGAGTTTTCATCAGATGTGATACACCCTGTTTGCGGATATTCGATGCTGTTCTGAAAGCCGCAAGGTGTGTACACATCAGGGCAGCGAAATACACTGCTATGCCGCCGACTGCCGAAGCGAAAGCCATCCAGGCATAACGGGATATATTCACCGCCCTGCTCCAGTCGGGCGCAACTGCAATAAGATCCTTCAGGACATGCCATATACATACATACGGCACCATTCCCAGAACCATGGCGACTGCCGACAGAAGCATTCCCGCATAGGTAAGCCCTTTATACTCTCCGGCATAGCCAAGAAGAACTGAGAGATTACTTTGTTTCTTTTCTTTCATACGTCCCCCATTCATATAGTTAGTGAATACTAACTGATAGGATTTTCTCATGAAACTGCCGATTAGGGAAGGGGTTCGCTGATATTTGCGGTATCTGCAGGGCAGGATGGGGTCAGGAAAATGCAGAGTCCGCATCGTGTCTGCCCCTTGAAACAACCGACAGGAATTGCGCGGCCCAGCCTGCATTTATCGGTGTTTTCTCTCCTGTTCTGCAGTCGGCATGCGGTGGTCATGCAGAATCTGCCCGGGACAGAAACAGTACGGATCGACGCGATTCTGTAAGATGCCCTTCAATGAGTAAAAACGCATCGAAAAGAAAAGCACAGCCTGTCAGGCTGCGCTGATCTGCACAGACGGAAGCTACAGGCAGATTTCTCTGACAAGTGCGCACCATTCTGACGGATAAACACCAAGAAATTCCTCATGACGCATGTTCTGTTCATGAATGACAGGATCCTTGAAGTATTTCCGGTATCTCTCGAGGTATTTCCCGCCCATTTTTTTCGCGTAGAATATGTGTATTTCTGTTTCCCCGTTGCTGATATGCTGAGGAAGAGGAGTGGTGAGATCGGAACGGAACTGATTCTTCATGCTTTCTCTGGAGATAAAGCTCATGTCATATCGGTCACGGCCGACCATTGACACAAATGCTCTGTTATACGGATCCGGATCCGCCATCTGCTCTGCGTAACGCTTCCGCATCAGTCTGGACTGATACTGCCCCGTATGAATGAAATTGTATGTGATCTTCACCATCAGATCCGCCATGAAACCGGCTTTCAGGTTTCCCGCCTGATCCAGATCCGAGCTTCCGATGATCCCGTACTTCATATGGATGTTATGCCTCGCGGTGAGATGGGCCACAAAAGTCCCTCCAAGGGAGCTTCCGTAAACAGCCCGTATTTCGCCGTTATAGTGCTGACAGACATAATCCTCAATCCGTTTCAATTCATCTGTCAGACTGACATAGTTTTCTGTATCCGCTTCATCAAACCCTGTATAAGCTGCTGCCGCGACAAAGAAATCCTGGCTGAGTTTGTCAATGACACCGCCAAAATTCCCCTTCCAGTAACACATTGTCCCGGGCAGAAGCAGAATGACAGGGTTCTTTCTGTCACCGAATTCATGAATTCTCATAGTTTCTTACCTCCCGGAGACCAAGACTGCCATGTTTTATCTTAGCGCATTCTGCTTTGTGCAAATGGCAGAAATCCGAACGGTTCATTAGCGAATAAAGCCAGTCGATCCATTCTCTCACCGCATCGGAAACGATGCGGGATTCAGACGATGGCTGTGTGAGGGAAAGAAGCAGGCAGTCGGAAAGTGATTTCTGAAGCCGATGATTTCCGCATATGCAGGAAATGAAATCATTGTCCCTTTTACAAGGAAGGATATGGATTTTCGATAAGAATCCCTGAAAATTGAAAGCGATGGAAATTAATTGGTATAATCGGAGTGCTGAATCCGGAGGACGAAAAGTTTGATCAGCAGGCGGGATAAGATCATTACAATGATTGTTGTGATTGTGGAAGGGACATGCATGCATTTTGTCCATGAAATCCTTCCTTCCGGTGTGATATCTGCGATAGCCGGATGTATCTTTCCGGTGAATGAGACCGCCTGGAACATATGAAGATGATCTGGTATCCGTTTCTTGCGGCGGGAATCTTTCACGGCCGCAGAACGGGGTGCAGCGGGTATTTCTCCTCCTTTGTACTCTGCGCAGCTGCGGGAATGATGATTCAGCTGGGAGCCTTTGCTTTTTATCAGTCTCTGACCCGGACCGGTATCCTGATTGTGGATATCATAATTTATGTTTCAAGCATGATCGCATGCATGCTGCTGGCGTTTGAACTGGGACAGAAGAAATGGGCATCGAAATATCTGTTTCTCTTCGTAATCGCAGCGGTACTCATTACAGCCGGGATTGTTTATCTGACATTCTTTCCGGGAAATGGTTATGTGTTTATGGATAACCATGATTTTCAGCCACACTGATCCGCTTCTGAATATCCTGTTTTCATCCGGATGGTTCAGCGGCAAGTGCAGAACTGAAAGCAGATCAGCCACGGGAATACGATGTTCCATGGGAGTTCATGATCATTGGGAAGGAGGAAGCGGACGGACAGATGAATTACATGGTACTTGTCAATAAACAGAATCCGCTTCCGGAAGACTGGGGAAATGATCTGGAAACCCTTCACACTCTGAACGGGATCGGAGAGGATATCATCATCGAACGCAATGCATTTCAGGCGTACCTTGGTCTGAAAGAGGATCTGGAACGGGAAGGAATTCCCGTGGATCTTGATTCAGCCTTCAGAAGCCTCGAAACACAACGGCAGATCATGATGTCCTTTACGGAAACATACGGAGCGGATTATGCCGCGAAAACAGTTGCTCAGCCAGGCTTTTCCGAGCATCATACCGGCCTGGCACTGGACCTTCTTCTGGTGATCGATAACAGAACCGTTATTCTGAATGAAGAACTTGTTTCAAACGAGGTCCTGTGGGAAAGGATCCACCCAAAGCTTCCCGCGTATGGATTCATTCTTCGCTATCCTGCCCACAAGGAACATATTACCGGCTATGCATATGAGCCCTGGCATATCCGGTATGTAAATTCCTTATCAGCTGCGGAGATAATCATGGATCAGAAAATAACTCTGGAGGAATATCTTG
The DNA here is from genome assembly GCA_946537255.1 of uncultured Erysipelotrichaceae bacterium. Taxonomy (GTDB): domain Bacteria; phylum Bacillota_I; class Bacilli_A; order Erysipelotrichales; family Erysipelotrichaceae; genus Bulleidia. Next base: position 29,170 of record CAMNFS010000015.1, on the reverse strand, counting down.
GCGCTGCGGAAGATCTGTTTCCTGAGATTCACCTTGGAGAATCCAGTCTTTACAGCGAGGAAGTCAGAAGAGAAGGCACGGTACTGATCAAATGCGAATTAGCCGCATGGAAGAACTGCATGCTTGAGCGTCTGACATATACCGGAGATGAGATGGCTGAGAAAGAAAAGCAGATGCTGAACAGGAATGCGGAAGACGGGGAAAAATACACGGGCGTCATGGTGTTTCGGATGGATTGCCGTTCTGCTGAAAAGCCCGCAGGCATATTGAATCCGGATCAGGGAAAGTTTGGATATCTATGGCGTCTTGGCTGCAGTGCGGCAGGCGTCTGGAAAACCATCTGACAGAAAGAACAGGGCACAGACGGTCTCTCTGTCTGATATGGAATAAAAAAGGATGGATGCGGTTTTATCGCGGAACGTCTGTGAAAAGGAGAAACGATGAAGTCTGGGAATAAATGGTGGAAAGTTATTGCGGCAGTTCTGATTCTGACTGCGACAGGAACAGCGGGCTTTTTCAGCGGCCGTATGGAAGCGGAAAAGAAACATGCCGCGGAAAGAGAACTCAATATTCTTCTGAACCGCAGTGAGTGGGATGGCATGAAACCCATAGAGGGACCGGTTTATGTGACCGGGCATAAAGCTCCGGATACGGATACGGTCGCAAGCGCGATAGCCTGCGCGGATATTCTGAACCAGCTGGGATATGATGCCCGGCCTGTGGTTCTCGGCCCCGTCAATAAGGAAACGGAATATGTGCTGGAACAGGCGGGACTGCAGACTCCGGAACTGCTGACGGACGCTTCTGGTCTGAACATGGTTCTGGTAGATCACAGTGATTATGCGCAGTCTGCGGACGGACTGGAGGACGCGGTGATCCTCAGTATCATAGATCACCATGGCGATGGAACGGTGACGAGCGGGAGTCAGATGATTTTTGATGGAAGACCGCTTGGCTCCGCTGCTACCATCCTGTGGATCAAATACCGGAATTACGGTCTTGAGATTGATCAGAAAACCGCGGCGGTCATGCTGGGGGCGGTGCTGTCGGATACCATCAATCTTCTGCCCGGGGCCTTCACTCCGGCAGATGCCGAAGCGGTAAAGGAACTCAGCCGGATTTCCGGGATCACGGATACAGACGCTTTCTTCCAGGAAATGTTCAGAAGAAAGACTTCTCATGAAGGAATGACGGACGAGGAGATATTCATGGCTGATTACAAACAGTATGAAGCCGGTTCGACGACGTATGGGATCGGCGTGATCGATGTTTCCACTGAAGCGGAAGCGAAAGAAATGGCAGATCGAATGGCTGCCTTTATTCCGCAGGAACTTGCAGCTTCCGGGGTGGATATGCTGTTTGCTCAGATCAGCGCAATGGGAGAAGTTCGTCGCGTAACCTATATCGTCTGTTCTGATCCGGCAGCGGCAGAAGTGATTCAGACCGCCTACGTGGATACGGGAAGAGGGACATTTGACGGAACCTCCTATGTGATCCGGCCATCCATTTCCCGCAAAAAGGATCTTGTGCCGAATATTGAGCAGGTTCTGGAAATGCATCCAAAGGAGTAGGAAAGCCGGACCGGGCATGTATGCATGGCGCCTCAGAGGCTTTGAAACGGTATTGGGTGCCCAACAGCGGATTTGACGCATATGAAAAAGAAGAGTAGAATCGTAACTACTTATGAAAGCATTCAGACTGTTGACAAGTGCTCTTGCAGGAGCCGCTCTGTTATTTACCGGATCAGGATTTGCCCGTGAGGACTTCACGCTCGCAAAGCTGAAGGACTATAAGAAGGAGTTCAAATCCGTAAGTATCGGTACCTGCAGTTCCAGCAGTACGAAAACCTATGAGGACTATCGGATGATCACCAGCACCGGCAGTGCCCAGTATCAGTACATCCATAACAACTGTGAGGTGGATGAGGAGACCGGGTTTCTGCTGGATGAGGAAGGGTTCATCGGAGTTGCCATGGGATATAACTTCGGGCCGATCGGCTCCAGGTACTATATTGTGCTGGATACCGGAATCACGATTCCGGTTGTGAAGGTGGATGCCAAGGCTGCGGTTGATGCGCCGAACGGATGCAGCGCGGCACTGGATGCCAGCGTCATTGAGTTTGTCATTGATTCAGACCGGGCGAAACAGTATTTCGGAGGATCGAACGGTCTTGCGTCCAGCGGAAACTTCAATAACTATGAGTATCTCAACGGAAGTATTGCCGATATTGAGAAAGTGAGTGATGAACCGATTGAAACCGGAGTCATCTATACGGATTCGCTGGTTCAGGAAAAAGACAAACGGACGGAAACCTCAGATAAGGTAAAACTTGTCGAGGGAGGATTCAATCGATAGCGAAAAGACCGGAAACGGTCTTTTATCATATGGGCGGATCTGTATGAAAAGAAAACGCTTTCTTATGAAAATGCCGGAAAAACAGCGCTGAAATCTTTGAAAAATTCTCATTTTCAGCAGAGTTTTCCCTTATCATTCATCATATTTTTCATATAATAAGTTCGTTATGCAAGGAGGAAAGATCAATGAGTCGGGTATATAACTTCTCGGCCGGTCCGGCGGTATTACCGGAAGAGGTACTGAAACAGTGTGCCGAAGAAATGATGGACTACCATGGAAGCGGTATGTCAGTCATGGAAATGAGTCATCGCGGAAAAGTGTATGACAGTATTATCAAAGAAGCAGAGAAGGATCTGCGCGATCTGATGGGAATTCCGGATAACTATGCAGTCCTGTTCCTTCAGGGAGGTGCATCGACTCAGTTTGCGATGATTCCGATGAATCTCATGAAGAACCGGAAGGCCGCCTATATCATTACCGGTCAGTGGGCAAAGAAGGCATGGCAGGAAGCGTCCAGATACGGAGAGGCAGTCGCAGTTGCGTCTTCCGCGGACCGTACCTTCTCATATCTTCCGGACTGCAGTGATCTTGATATCCCTGAGGATGCGGATTATGTATACATCTGTGAAAACAACACCATTTACGGAACGGAATATAAGGAACTTCCGAATACCAAGGGACATATTCTGGTTGCGGATGTTTCGAGTAATTTCCTGAGCCGTCCGGTTGATGTCACGAAGTACGGAATCATCTACGGCGGTGTTCAGAAAAATGTCGGGCCTGCCGGTGTGACGATTGTGATCATCCGTAAGGATCTGATCTCAGATGATGTACTGGAAGGTACTCCGACGATGCTGAAATACAAGACACACGCTGACGCGGACAGTCTGTATAACACTCCGCCATGCTGGAATATCTATGTATGCGGACTTGTTTTCAAGTGGCTGAAGAAGCAGGGCGGCCTTTCCGCAATCGCGGCCCGCAATGAGGAAAAAGCGAAGATTCTCTACGATTTCCTGGATTCTTCCAGGCTCTTCCACGGAACAGTTGAAAAGAAGGACCGCTCCCTGATGAATGTTCCGTTTGTGACCGGAGACAAGGAGATGGACGCGCTGTTTGTCAAAGAGGCGGAAGCGGAAGGACTGGTATCCCTGAAGGGACACCGTACCGTCGGCGGAATGCGCGCTTCCATATACAACGCCATGCCGAAGGAGGGTGTTGAAAAACTGGTCGCGTTCATGAAGAAATTTGAAGAAAAGCATGGAGGAGAAGTCAATGCCTAAGTATGCATGCATGAATAATATCGCTGAGGTCGGTCTGAAGCGGTTTCACCCCTCATTTACCAAAACCGATAAGGTTGAGGAAGCGGAGGGACTTCTGGTACGTTCTGCCAAGCTTCACGACATGGAATTCTCGGACAATCTGCTGGCGATCGCCAGGGCCGGTGCCGGCGTAAACAATATTCCGCTGGAGCGCTGCGCTGAAAAGGGAATTGTTGTCTTCAATACCCCGGGCGCAAATGCGAACGGTGTGAAGGAACTTGTATTTGCAGGCATGCTGCTGGCGAGCAGAGATATTGTTGAAGGAATTGACTGGGTCCGTGAAAACAAGGATGATGCCAATATCGCGGCGGATACGGAAAAGCAGAAAAAGCAGTTTGCCGGAACCGAACTGCAGGGCAAGAAGCTCGGCATCATCGGTCTTGGGTATATCGGCGTAAGAGTTGCCAACTCCGCAGTATACATGGACATGGATGTCTATGGCTATGATCCCTATGTATCAGTTGACAGTGCATGGCATCTGTCCCGGAAAATCACGCATGTGACAAACCTTGAGGATATCTTCCGGGAGTGTGACTATATCACGATTCATGTTCCGCTGATGGACAGCACCCGCCATATGATCAACGCTGAGGCGATTGATAAAATGAAAGACGGCGTTGTTATTGTGAATATGGCAAGAGATGCGCTTGTGGATGAAGAGGCAGTTATTAAGGCCATTGATTCCGGAAAGGTCCGCCGCTATGTCAGCGACTTCCCGAATCCGACCGTTTCCGGTCATAAGAACTGCATTACGACCCCGCACCTTGGCGCTTCTACAGAGGAATCTGAGGATAACTGTGCCAAGATGGCAGTGGACGAACTGCAGGATTATCTCGAAAACGGAAATATCCGCAACTCGGTCAATTTCCCGAACTGTGATATGGGACCTGCCGCAAGAACCGCCAGAATCGGTATCTTTCACCGCAATGTCCGCAATATGATCGGACAGTTTACCGGTGCGCTTGGAGAATCCGGTGTGAATATCGCTGAAATGGCAAACAAGTCCAAGGGCGATCTGGCTTATACGCTGATGGATCTCGATTCTGAAGTGGATGACACGGTCCTTGCGAAACTTTCCGCGATTGACGGTGTTCTGAGAGTCAGGAAAATCAAATAATTCATGGCCGTGGGCTTGGCTCACGGCTGTTTTTTGTATTATGACAAAAATGACGGAAAACTCCTGTACAATGAAATCAAAGAAATCAGGAAATATCATTACAGGAGCTGAAAAATGAAACAATGGACAAGAGATGAGCGTTACCGGGTTCTGAAGAGTCCGGAGGAAATCAGGGAACTTCACAGCCGTATTTCCGCATCCGGATTCAGACAGTTCTATCATGTGCAGCCTGTGACCGGACTTTCGTCTGACCCCAATGGCTTTGCGCTGTATGAAGGAGTGTGGCATCTGTTTTACCAATGGTGTCCCTGGGGCGCCGTACATGGACTGAAGTACTGGTACCATGTTTCTTCCGAAGATCTGGTTGTCTGGAAAAACGAGGGAATCGGTCTCGCCCCGGACCGGGATTATGACAACAAGGGCACCCATTCCGGAAGTGCAATTTCCGCGGGGGATGACCTTTACTTCTTTTATACCGGCAATCACCGGGATGAAAACTGGGTCCGTACTCCCTATACGTGCGCGGCCGTTCTCGGGGAAGACGGCAGACCGGAAAAACTGCCGGAACCGCTGTTCGGGCCAAGACCGGATTACAGCGAACATCAGCGGGATCCGAAAATTGTATGGAATGAAGAAAAGAAAAAATACTATATCTTTATCGGAGCACAGACGCTGGATCTTCGGGGTACGGTTCTGATCTATGAATCGGAGAATCTGCTGAGCGGCTGGAAGTTTTCCGGACAGCTGAAGGTGCCTGGATATGAGGAGTTCGGAGGCATGTGGGAGTGTCCGTGCATTCAAAGGATCAGCGGAAAGGACATTCTGATTTTTTCGCCGCAGTATACAAAACTTCCCGGCCGGGGAGAAAGCACAAATCATAATGTCTATCTGATCGGACAGATGGATTACGATACCCTGACCTTCACGCCGGAAGCTCCGTATCAGTATCTGGATTACGGGTTTGATTTCTATGCGGCCCAGCTTGCCGCGAATGTGGAGGATCCGGACAGGGCGGTCATGATTACCTGGATCGGTCTTCCGGATAATCACTACCCTACCGAAGAGGAAGACTGGGAGGGCAGTATGACCCTGGCAAGAGAACTGAGGATTCAGGATGGAGTTCTTTATCAGAATCCGGTGCGCGCAGTTGAAAAACTGCGGGATGGAATGGAAAAGGACCCGAAGGTTCTGCCGGCCGCATGCGAATTGGAAGTGCTCTGCAGCGGCGGCGATGCGGATCTGACTCTTTTTGCTCGAAAAGACGGCAGCGGCGGATTCCGGATTCATTATGACGCGGAAAGGAATCTCTGCACGGTTGATCGGACCGGAATGAATCTGCGCTTCAATCAGAATGTATTTGAAGTGCTGGACATGCCGCTGAAAACCCCGCTGAAGAAACTTCGGATCTTTATTGACCGAAGCTCAGCAGAGCTGTTTGTCAATGACGGGGAAGAGACATTCACCAGCCATATCTATCCGCAGGAGGATGAACACGGACTGATCCATACGGATAATCTGTCGGTGACTGTCTGGAAACTGAAGGCGTCTGTCAGGGATGATTTTGTCATATAGGAGATCCGCATTATGAAGAAAGTATTTGCGAGTGATTTTGACGGAACACTGTATTTTTACAAAGCGGAGGAAGACCGGAAACTGCCGGCTGAGAATGTGGAAAAGATCCGGGAATATCAGAAAGCCGGTAATCTTTTCGGCCTGTGCACCGGCAGACAGGTAGGAGGACTGACACCGTTCATTACCGGAAAAGTGAAGCCGGATTTTATGATTACCAGCAGCGGTTCCAATATCGTTGACGGCAGCTTTCAGGAAATCTACCGGCGGGGAGTGGATCCGGAGGTTGCGGACGCTTTGATCAGAGAGATGAATCCGAAGGGATTCAGACTGACGCTGGATGTCAACGGAGATATCTGTGTTTTCAGGAAAATGGACTATCCGGGGAAATACTATGTCATTACCGGTATTGAAGACTGTCCGGAAGGTCTGATCCATCAGGTAAGCATCCATACTGAATCACTGGAGGATGCGGCCCGCTACGCGAAGTGGGTGAATGATCATTTCGGTGACCGGGTTGAAGCGTTTCAGAATGTCGTTGAAATTGACATCGCGCCGCGGGGCTGCTCAAAAGGGAAAGGCGTCCTTCTTCTGAAAGAGAAGATGGAAGAGCGATACGGTCCGATCCGTCTGTACGGCATCGGAGATTCCATCAATGATCTGCCGCTGCTTGAGGCAAGTGATGTATCCTATACCTTTCCGTATGCACCATCAGAGGTTCAGCAGCGGGCTGACTATGTGGTGGAAACCATAGTGGATGCGCTGGACCACAGTATGAAGGAGATGGTTCAGGAATGAGGGAAGAACTGAAAAAGGCAAGGGCCTATGAAGAGGAGATGGAAAAACAGATCCGGCCGGAAGACAGACCGATGTTTCATCTGTCGAGCCGGGTTGGATGGATGAATGATCCCAATGGGTTTTCCTTCTATGACGGGATGTATCACATGTTCTATCAGTATCATCCGTTTGACAGTCACTGGGGGCCGATGCATTGGGGTCATGCCGTAAGCAGGGATCTTCTGCACTGGGAATATCTTCCCTGCGCTCTGGCGCCGGATGAGATCTGGGATCAGAACGGATGCTTTTCCGGAAGTGCCGCGGTTACGGATGACGGCCGGCATGTACTGATGTATACAGGCGTCATCCGCAGAACGGATGAGGATGGCACTGATGTGGATATTCAGACCCAGAATCTTGCCTTCGGTGACGGAGTGAACTATGAGAAGTTTATTCAGAATCCGGTGATTGACGGATCCATGCTTCCGCAGGGTGGAAGTTTTCATGACTTCCGGGATCCGAAGCTCTGGAGAATGCCGGACGGTTCATGGAGGGCACTGATCGCGGACAATCATACCGGGCACGGCGGCTGGTTTCTGCTGTACCGGAGTTCTGATCTGATTCACTGGGAATACATGCATGTCATGGCGGCAAATGAAAACCGGATCGGTCTGATGTGGGAGTGCCCGGATTTCTTTGAGCTCGACGGGGAACATGTCCTTCTGGGCAGTGCCCAGGACATGCTTCCGAAGGGATTTGAGTATCATAACGGCAACGGCACGTTTTATCTGACCGGTGACTATGATCCGGAGAGTGAGAGGTTTGCGGAAAAGGACAATCATTCCATTGATTACGGAATTGATTTCTATGCCCCTCAGACCATTCTTACAGAAGATGGAAGAAGGGTCATGATCGGCTGGATGCAGAACTGGGATACCTGTAACCTGCATACAAAATCCACACCGTGGTTCGGTATGATGAGCATACCGAGAGAACTTTCCATGCAAAACGGCATTCTCTTTCAGACGCCTATCCGGGAGCTGGAACAATACCGCTGCAGCCCGGTGGAAAGAAAGAATATTCATCTGTGTGACGGCGATCTCAGAATCAACGGCATCCGGGGCCGGACGGCGGATCTGGAAATTGAGCTCTGGCCTGCGGACCCATCCGTGATGTATCAGCGGTTCGCGGTCCGGTTTGCTCAGAATGAAAAATGGCGGACCGGGGTAAGCTTCCGGCCTCATGAATCCACGCTGAAGATTGACCGTAAGTTCTCCGGTTCCAGACGGGCTGTGATCAACCAGCGCCGGGCCAGAGTGAATCATGACCGGGGCCGTCTTAAGATCCGTCTGATCCTTGACCGGTTCAGCGTGGAGGTATTTGTCAATGACGGGGAAAAGGTCATGTCCGCAGTGATCGGAACCGAACTGGACGCGGATGGATTCTCCTTTTTCGCCGATGGCGATCTGTATATGAATGTCACTTTCCATCAACTGATGGTATGAAAATCAGCCGGAAATCCCGGCTTTTTTTCAGCGGACGCAGGAAAAGGATTGCGGTATGATAGTTGCGATGATGCGGATGATGCGGATATACCGGTTTACAGATCTGCAGGATCTGGCAGAACAGAAGGATGCGGCAGTCAGCTCTCTCAGAGAGTACCCGTCGGTCTGCGGTCTGGAAACCGGAATTGATTTTGAACGGAATCAGATCTCCTTTCTGATTGATTTTGAAACCGGAGCGGACAGCCGGTTATTTGAGCATTCCCGGGAATGCATTCATCTGCAGCGTATTCTGGGCAGTCCGGAATATGTGCACGCATACTGGAGAAAAGATCATGCTTGATGTAACACTGCTTGGATGCGGCGGCACGATGCCGTTGCCGGGAAGATGGCTGACCTCCCTTTATGTGCGCTGCGGCGGTCATGGTATTCTGATAGACTGCGGCGAGGGAACACAGATTGCTCTGAAGGAAGCGGGACTGAGCGCGCACTCCATTGATCTGATTCTGCTCACCCATTATCACGGGGATCATGTCATGGGGCTTCCGGGAATTCTGATGTCGATGGGGATGTCAGGCAGACAGGAGCCGGTCACGGTTGTGGGTCCGAAACATCTGACGGAAATTGTTCCGAAACTGTGCGCAGTTGCCGGTTTTCCATTTGAACTGCGCGGCCTGGAACTGACGGATCCGGAATGCGAATTCACAGCGGATTTTGATCCATCCCTGAAAATCCAGGCGTTTCATGCCCAGCACAGTATTGTTACCTACGGGTATTCTCTGGTAAAGGAGCGGCGGCCGAAATTCGATAAGGAAAGGGCGGAAGCTCTGGGCATCCCGGTCCGGTACTGGTCAAGACTTCAGAAAGGGGAAACGATCACTGACAGCGGCGTGACCTATACTCCTGACATGGTGCTGGGAGAAGAAAGAAAAGGACTCAGAGTCACCTGCTGTACCGACACGAGGCCGACGGAACGGATTGTAAAGTACTGCCGGAACGCGGATCTTGCGGTCCTTGAGGGAATGTATGGCAGTGATGAACGGATTGAAGCTGCCAAAGTCAAAAAGCATATGGTGTTTTCAGAAGCGGCTCAGATCGCCCAAAAGGCCGGCGCAAAGGAGCTGTGGCTGACCCATTTCAGTCCCTCGGAGACAAGGCCGGAGGAATGGATTGAAAACGCCCGCAGTATTTTTCCTGAAAGCCGGTGCGGGACGTGCGGCATGCATAAGGAACTGAGGTTTGACAATGAATGAAAAAGTCTTCCGGAAGGAAACAGGGATCCGGAAGACTTTTCTTTTTATTTCTCGAATATGATCTCCACCTTGTATTCCGGTGAGACGGCGGTAATGAGGGGCTGAAAGACTTCCCATGTCTTGAGGACTGCGAAGCGGTCTGCTTCGTTGTAGAGATCCTCACTGTCAAGCCGCTCATGCATGGCGTGATAGACTGATTTTTCCAGTTCATTTGTTTCCTCGGCTGTGAGCTTGATATCTCCGAACGCGAGAAATCCTTTTTCGGTATCCTCGAATTCAGTCTTTGTCACATCCGTATTGACGTACTGAAGAACTGCGTGCGGGATGGTGACAGTAACGGTCCGAAGATCTTCATGAACCTGAATATGGGCTTTATCCATGCGGGAAAGATCCACCGTATAGATGCCGGATCCATAATAGGTTACATCCTTCATCTTGGAGAAGATCGGGAAATTACCAAGGCCGGCTCTTGTGATCGTTGTGGAAATGGAAAGCGGCTGTTCCATGACGATCAGTTCCTGGTGTTCGCTTGCACCCCCAAGCACCGCTTCCTGAAAATCCGCCGCGGTATAGCCGAGGATGCCGTCATCATCCAGAACCACATCCGTGACAATGGACGGAGTCGGAGCCGGTGTATCCGCTGCTGAAACAGCAGGGGAAGCAGGCCGCATCAGAAGATAACATCCAAGGACTCCGGCCAGCAGCCCGAGAATGACGCCTTTCCAGAAAGCGCCGGAATGCTGATCCGGCTGAGATGCAGCGATGGTACCGGCTGCGGCCGCGCCAGCCTGAAGCAGCTGCTGGTTTCGGTTCTGAGCTGTCTGTTCCTTCTCTTTCTTAACCGCCTCTTCTTCCGTGCGGCGCTGACTGTCTTCTGCTTCTTTCTTTTTCGCGGCCTCTTCGGCGAGTTTCTTTTTCCTTTCCGCTTCCGCCCGGGCCTGGTCGGCTTTCTCTTCTGCTTTCTTTTTCTTTTCCCTGATTTCAGCGGCTTCCTGTTCCTGTTTTGCCGTGGTTTCATTTTCGATTCTGTCTGCTTTAGCGTGAATAGAGAGATTCTTGTTTTTTTCGTTCATTTCGGATCTCCTTTCTTCTGGAATGGACAGACATTGTCCTTCTCTTTATCAGTATAGCCCCAAGCGTATGGAAAACGGGTAATTCTGATATAATGGACAGGCGTTTGGGGTAAAGTATGGATGAAATCAAATATTCACCAATGATGATGCAGTATCTCAAAGTGAAGGAAAACTATCCGGATGCACTTGTTTTCTATCGGATCGGCGACTTCTATGAGATGTTTTTTGATGACGCGAAAACCGCAAGCCGGGAACTGGATTTAATCCTTACCGGCAAAAATGCAGGTGTCAAGGACAGGGTTCCGATGTGCGGGGTTCCGCATCATGCTGTATCCGGATATGTACAGCGGCTTGTACAGCGGGGATATAAGATCGCGATTGTCGAGCAGATGCAGGATCCCAAGGAAGCCAAAGGCATTGTGGAAAGAGATGTGATCCGGGTCATTACCCCGGGGACCGTCATGGAAGAAATAACAGATGAAAAATCGTCTGTGTATCTGGCGTCGATCGAGGATCATCCGGGCGGATACTCTCTGGCTCTTTCGGAAGTGAGCACCGGTGAGTTCATTGTGATTGATCTTGGGAAGTCCTTGAGTCTTCTGATTCAGAATCTTCTCAGAAACAGTGTCCGGGAAGCTGTGGTCCGGCATGGATTCGATGAAAAGGCAGTACAGGCCCTGAGGGAAATCCGGATTCTGGTCAGCTATTGTGATGAGACGGATATTCCGCAGGCATATCTTCCGCTCTGTGACCGTCTGCGCCGGGATTATCAGAACAGAGCGTGCGGAAGACTTCTTCATTATCTGGAGGCAACTCAGAAACATGTGCTTTCGCATCTTTCTCCGGCAAGAATTGAAAGTGAAAGCGAAGTGCTGTACATGGACTTCAGCACAATTCAGAATCTTGAACTCATTGAATCCCTCCACCGAGAAAACAAAGGCGAAACGCTCTGGTCGTTTCTTGATGTATGCCGCTCGGCAATGGGATCCAGACTGCTGAAAAAATGGATTGAAAAACCTCTGGTGCGGAAGAGTGAAATCGAAAAACGGTTTGACCGTCTGGAGTTTCTGAAAAAACAGTTCATGGTCAGAAACGATCTGCGGGACCATCTGGGACGGATCTATGATCTGCAGCGTCTGATCGCAAGATGTGCGCTGAATTCCGCCAACGCCCAGGACTGCCTGCGGCTTTCCAAGACACTGAATGAGGTGCCCGGGATTCTGAAGCTCGCGGATCCCCAGGTATTTCCGGAATACGCATCCGCGGATTCTCTTGAAGATCTCAGGAAGATGATGGATGGTGCCTTTGTGGAAACGCCGCCCGCGAGCATCTCTGACGGAGGCGCGTTCGCGGATGGCTATTCGAAGGAACTCGACGAAGCAAGATCCATTCAGCGCAACGGCCGGAAATTCATTTCCGATATGGAGGCTCAGGAACGCGAACGGACAGGAATCCGCACCCTGAAGATCGGATACAACAAGGTATTCGGATATTATATAGAGATTTCAAAAGCGGCGGCGTCTCAGGTAAAAGAGGAATGGGGATATGTCCGCCGGCAGACTCTGGTAAATAATGAACGGTTTATCTCACCGCAGCTGAAGGAGAAGGAAGACCAGATTCTGCATGCGGAAGAAAACGCGATCCGGATTGAGAAGCAGCTGTTCGCTGCCATGCTGGAGGAAATCCGGGCGCGGCTGGCAAAGCTTCAGAAGCTCGCGGTTCTGCTTTCTGAACTGGACTGCTATGCGGCGCTCGCGGAGATATCCAGCCGCTATGGCTATGTGCGTCCTTCTTTCAGTGAGGATGAATTCGCAGTCGAGCAGGGACGGCATCCAATCCTGAATGAACGGCTGAAAAAAGGCTATGTCGCCAACAGCATTCACATGGATCACAAGGATTCCATTCTTCTGATCACCGGACCGAACATGGGCGGCAAATCCACTTACATGCGTCAGACCGCGCTGATGGCGATCATGGCCCAGATCGGATGCTATGTACCCGCAAAATCAGCAGTGATGCCGATTTTTGACCGGATTTTCACCCGGATCGGCGCCAGTGATGATATTCTGTCCGGACAGTCTACCTTCATGGTGGAGATGACCGAGGCAAACCGGGCTCTGCAGGAGGCAACCGAGCGTTCCCTGATTCTGTTTGATGAAATCGGACGCGGAACATCCACCTATGACGGAATGGCGCTTGCCCAGGCAATGATTGAATATATCGCTTCCTGCATACATGCCAAAACACTGTTCAGTACGCATTATCATGAACTGACATCTCTGACGGACTCCATCGGATGCGTACGCAACGTTCATGTGGCGGTGAAGGAAGAAAAAGATCAGGTGACCTTTCTGTACAAGATCAAGGATGGCCGGGCAGACCGCTCCTATGGTGTGAATGTCGCACGACTTGCCGGTCTTCCCGAGGCGGTAATCGAACGGGCAAAAGGTCTGCAGAAGGAACTGGAATCCAAAAAACGGGTTGTACAGCAGAGCTATCAGCTCATCGAAATGAAAAAGGAAGATCCTCTGGCGGATTCCGTGATTCATACACTGAAGTCCATAAATGCGGATGATCTTTCGCCGCGGGAAGCCTGGACGGTTCTTGCGGATCTGATTGAAGAAGTCAGGAAGGGAGAGGATAATGGAACAGAATAAGCTGATCATCCGGGGTGCCAGGGAAAACAACCTCAAGAATATTTCACTGGAAATACCCCGCAACAAACTTGTTGTCATGACCGGTCTGTCCGGAAGCGGAAAAACCAGTCTCGCGTTTGATACGATTTACGCTGAGGGTCAGCGCCGCTATGTAGAATCTCTGTCCGCTTATGCCAGACAGTTTCTCGGCGGTGTGGACAAGCCGGATGTGGAGATGATTGAGGGTCTTTCACCGGCGATTTCGATTGACCAGAAAACCACATCCAACAATCCCCGCTCGACCGTCGGAACCGTGACGGAAATCTATGACTATCTGCGTCTTCTCTATGCAAGATGCGGAGTTCCCTACTGTCCGACTCACAATATTCCGATCACCGGTCAGGATATTTCCGAAATGGTAAGCCAGATCATGGAACTTGAGGACGGAACAAGACTGACTGTCATGGCGCCGGTGATCCGGAATAAAAAAGGAACTTTCAAGGACTATTTTTCAAAGCTGCAGAAGGATGGCTATGTCCGGGTGCGGGTTGACGGTGAAGTCAAAATGCTTGAGGACGACATCGATCTTGAGAAAAACAAACGTCATAATATTGATGTGATTGTTGACCGGATTATCAAAAAGCCGGAAGCCAGGAGCCGGATTCATGATTCCATGGAAACAGCGCTGAATCTTGCCTCTGGCATGGCAGCGGTGCTGGAAGGGGAGAAGGAAGAACTGTTTTCCAGCAACTATGCATGCAGGGTGTGCGGCTTTTCAGTTCCCAAACTTGAACCCCGTCTGTTTTCCTTCAATGCGCCGCTTGGGGCGTGCGATAACTGCAAGGGACTTGGTTTTACGGAGGAAGTGGATATTGATCTTTTGATTCCGGACCGTACGAAAACGATCCGTGAGGGCGGTATCCGCTATTACAAGAATATTGTCGGTACGGAAAATATTGAATGGCAGACATTTGAAACCCTTCTGAAGGCCTATAAGATTTCTCAGGATGTACCCATCAGTAAGCTCACTGACCGTCAGCTGAATATTATTCTTCATGGGAGTGACCGGCCGATTGCCTATCAGATTACCAGCACAGGCGGTAATACCTACACGCGCAACGATTATATCGAAGGGGTAAAGGATATGATTGAGCGCCGCTATGTGGAAACAAGCTCCGCCATGTCCAAGGACTGGTACCATTCCTTCATGGTCGAGACGGTCTGCCCTCGCTGCAATGGTCAGCGCCTGAACGAACAGGCTCTTTCCGTGCGGGTGGATGATCTCAGCATTACGGGCTTTACCTCCATGTCGGTTGAAAAGGCGCTTGCCTGGACAGAAAACGTGAAGCTTTCCGAAAGTCAGGCGAAGATCGCCGAGCTTGTCATGAAGGAAATCCGCAGCCGTCTGTCATTTCTGAAGGATGTCGGCCTTGAATACCTGACGCTTGACCGTCTTGCCGGAACCCTTTCCGGAGGCGAGGCACAGCGGATCCGGCTGGCGACACAGATCGGCTCAAAGCTTTCCGGCGTGCTTTATGTGCTGGACGAGCCGAGTATCGGTCTGCATCAGAGAGACAATGCCAAGCTGATCGCCACGCTTCAGAACATGCGTGACCTCGGCAATTCCCTGATTGTGGTTGAACATGATGAAGAGACCATGATGAGTTCAGACTGGATCGTTGACATCGGCCCCGGCGCCGGAATTCATGGCGGTGAGGTGATTTTCAGCGGTACCCCGGAGGATCTTCTCAGGTCAGAGGATTCCATCACCGGAAAATATCTGTCCGGAAGAGAACGGATTGAAGTGCCTGACAAACGCCGCAGGGGAACCGGAAAATCCGTCGAACTGATCGGTGCCGCTGAGCATAATCTCAAGAAAATCAATGTGAAGTTTCCGCTTGGGAAGATGATCGCGGTCACCGGTGTTTCCGGCAGCGGAAAATCCACACTGGTGAATGAGTGCTTCATGAAGGCGGTACAGCAGAATCTTGGCTATACGCGGATTCATCCGGGAAAGTATGACAAGGTAAAGGGTCTTTCCAATATTGACAAGCTGGTGCAGATTGACCAGAATCCGATCGGCCGGACACCCCGGTCCAATCCTGCGACATATACCGGTGTTTTTGATGATATCCGGGCGGTATTCGCGAACACTCCCGAAGCCAGGCTGCGCGGATATGATAAGGGCCGTTTCTCCTTCAATGTCAAAGGCGGAAGATGTGAGGCATGCTGGGGAGATGGTGTCCGGGTCATTTCCATGAACTTCCTTCCGGATGTCTACGTTCCCTGTGAGGTATGTCATGGGCGAAGGTATAATGAGGAAACGCTCCAGTGTACCTTCAAGGGAAAGAACATCTACGATGTACTGGAGATGACAGTCGAAGAAGCTTTGGAGCTGTTTGCGAATCATCCCAAGATCCGAAACAAGCTTCAGACTCTGTATGATGTCGGACTTGGATATGTCAAGCTCGGTCAGTCCTCTACAACGCTTTCCGGCGGTGAGGCACAGCGTGTCAAGCTGGCATCGGAGCTTCAGAAAAAAGCAACCGGGAAAACCGTGTACATTCTGGATGAGCCGACAACCGGCCTGCATGCGGACGATGTCAAGCGGCTGATCGCAGTGCTGGACAGAATCGCGGATACCGGCAATACCGTAATTGTCATTGAGCATAATCTGGATGTCATCAAATGCGCGGACTGGATTATTGATCTTGGACCGGAAGGCGGTGACAACGGCGGTACGATTATTGCCCAGGGAACGCCGGAACAGGTTGCGGAAGTGAAGGAGTCCTGGACTGGACAGTATGTGAAAAAGGCGCTTGCCTGGACGAAAGAGGCGGCCGGAGGAAAAACAAAATGATCCTCACGTATGCTGTGATCGCAGTCTGCGCAGTTCTGTTCTTTCTGATCAGCCAGTCGCAGTATCCGCTGGATACCGCGGTGAAATACGGTGCTCTGCTTCCCCTGCGTGTCAAGCGGGGGGAGTACTGGCGTCTGATTGCGTCTGGATTTCTGCATATGCAGGTGTGGCATGTGCTCATGAACATGTATTCTCTTTACAGCATGGGATCACTCGAACCGGTATTCGGACATCTGAGATTCGGGCTGATTCTGCTGGTTTCCATTATTGCCGGCAATGCGCTTGCGGTATGGCTGGGGGAGGAAGACACCATTACCATCGGCATTTCCGGAGGACTGTACGGGCTGTTTGCGGCTTATATGGTGCTTCTGTTCAAACTGGGAATGCTTCAGCAGCAGAGTGTGATGTTTTCCGTGCTTCGGACTCTGATTGTGAATCTGGCAGTGAACTTCATGCCCAATGTTTCAAGGCTCGGACATGCGGGAGGGTTTATCGCCGGATTCCTGCTTGCCATGGTCATGCTATAATTCAGTCACAGAGGTGCTCTCCATGACAGATACGGATATGAATTCAAAAAGAGTCATGATTCAGGAAATCGTTGACTTCTTTTCGCTGGAACAGCTGACCGGAAATGAGGAATCACTGAACCGATGGGTTGTAATCCCGGATGTTAACCGTCCGGGTTTTGAACTGTCCGGGTATTTCAAACCCACGGAGCCAAGGCGGGTAGTGATTATCGGAAACAAGGAAATCGAATATATCGGCCATCTGAGTGAAGAGGAGCAGCGGTCCCGTTTCCCTACCTTTACGGATGGACTGACACCGATGCTGATCATTACAAAAAACAATGAGATTCCTCCGGTTCTGAAGGAAGTGGCGATGGAAAGAAACTTCCCGGTGTTCCGGACAAGAAATGATACCTACCGGATGATGGTGGATCTGATTACCTTTCTGGATGAGCGTCTTGCCCCGGAAGAAACTCTGTCCGGAGATCTGATGGTCATCTATGGCAAGGGAGTTCTGATCACCGGCGAAAGCGGCATGGGAAAATCAGAAATTGCGATGGAACTGGTCCGGGATGGTCAGGTGCTGGTCGCGGATGACCGGGTGGATGTGCAGAAGATTCACAACAGTCTTTACGGTCACGCGCCGGAGCTTCTGAAGGGCATGCTTGAAATCCGGGGTATCGGGATTATAGATGTGGAACGCATGTTCGGCGCGAATAATCTGTCTCCGCGTTCGCGGATTGATCTTGTCATCAATCTGGTGAAATATGACGCGAGTGAGGAATATGAACGGATCGGTGATGAGATGACCGCGTTCACCAACATCATGGGTGTCAATATTCCTGCGATGGCGCTTCCGGTCAGTCCGGGACGTTCCATGCGGGCGCTGATTGAAACCGCTGTATCCAACTTCATCCTGAAGGAAGAGGGATACAACAGCACGGAACAGTTCAAGGAACGTCTGCACGACATGCTGAAGCATGTTTCCGGAGGCGGCATGTGATGAACTGCTGCGTATTGTTTGACTTTGACGGAACCATCATGGATACAGAGCCTGCCATCATGGCAAGCTATGGTTACCTGTTTGAAAAATACCGTACCATCGAAGAGTTTACGGAAGAACGCAGAATCAGCGTGCTTGGTCCTGCACTTGAAGTAAAGATGGCGGAATTCTTTCCCGAGAAGGACCCCTGGGAATGTGTGGCAGAATACCGTGCCTATCAGAAAGCGAATCTTCGTGATCTGATCCATCCGATGCCGGGAGCCATGGAACTGCTGGATGATCTGAAGAAGATGGGGGTGCTGACCGGGACAGTAAGTACCCGCTATCATGTTTCTCTTGCTGAACTGCTTGAGAAAAACGGCATGATGGATCGAATGTCGGTGGTCATCGGGCATGAGGATGTGACCCGAGACAAACCGGATCCGGAAGGTATCCTGAAGGCACAGGCGATGCTGCAGTGTGAGAAAGCGATGTATGTCGGAGACAGCCCGATGGATATCGCTGCCGGACATCGTGCCGGAGTGTTTACAGCTGCTTTTCCAAGCAACCCCGGCAAGCGCCAGGCGCTTCTCGCCGAGCGGCCGGATGCGGTGATTGAACAGCTTGGTGATCTTACGGAAATCGTTCGGAAATGGATGAGCGCTGAGAACAGCGAATCCTGAAAAAACGATGAGAATTCCACTTTTGACAGAGTACAGATATTGGATTCCTGCCGTTTTCCTGTTATATTTCAGGTAACAGGCAGGTTTTTATGAAACTCCGCGAGATGGGGTTCCGCGATTACTACCACAATTATGTTGTTCTTGAAGCGGATGCCCTGACAGAGGAATGCAGCAGAGCTGTTACAGTAAAGGAACAGGATTGTTTTATTCTGTGCAGCAGTTTTATTGATGGAGATGGAAGTCTTCGTTTTCATGTGCTTTCCATTGGTCAGGAATGGCACGACTGCGAGAAGGGGCTGTGCAAGGAGGAAATACTCGGAGAGTTTACACCGGAGCAGCTGGCGGGACTGGAAGCGAGAACGGTGGAACCGACTCAGAGAATGATAGATAAGAACAGCGCGTTTCTGGCCGGGAAATATCAGGATGTTCCAAGTCATCTGATGGAAACCCGGGAGAACACGCTGCTGGATACGATCCGGGATGATTTTTATCCGGATGTGGTAAAAGCCGGATTCATAGAAGAAGCCGGAATCCGTGAATATGACATGCGGCTGTGCAGATTCAGCGGCCCATTTGCGGAGGGAGTTCTTCTGGAGGATAGCCAGGAATACGCTGCCGGTACCGTGCTGCGAACCCTTCCTTATTCCTTCGGGAGTGAGGATCACCGGCTTCTGGTGGTTTTTGCCGGAGCTCTCAGCTCGGAAAACCGCCTGATGTATGAGCGGCTTAAGGAACAGGGGGCACGGGCGGGAGTGTGCCTCGGCAGTTATGAAAAACAGGAGTTGAACTGATGAACGAATCACGGACAGTGACTTATGTCTGCCCTTACTGCGGGCGGAAGTTTGAAACAGAGGTATACGACAGTATCATCACAGATACGGATCCGGATCTTCGGGACCGGTGTGTCAGCGGTGATCTTTTTCGTATTTCATGCCCGCACTGCAAGCGGGATTACATGATTCAGTACCCTCTGGTTTATGTGGATCGGAAAAACCGTTTCATCCTGTTTGTCAGCAGTGAGCCGGAGGTTCCGGAGGCGGTCAGAAAGATCGCGGCCGGTCCGGCGGCGGCAGGCTACAGGATGCGGCGGACCCCGACACTTTCGGAATTCTCGGAAAAGATACAGATTTTTGAGGATGGTGTGGATGACCGGCTGGTTGAACTGGCAAAATATGATTCTCTGATTGAATTTATCGACAATCGCAAGGGAAGCGCGGAAGATGTCACCGGTATTGAATATCAGCGTACGGAAAACGGTGTCATGAAGATCAATGTACGTACGGAGGACAGGGGAATGTCCTTTCTGATTCCGGTCACCATGATAGAAGAAGAACTGGAACAGGACAAAGACCGGTACAGGATCGATGATGAGAATTTTCCCGTCATCAACGCGGAATGGATCATTGATCTGTTTCAGCCGGATCCCGGATCCCATCAGCTGAACTGAAAAAACAGAAGAAAAGCCCCGGATCATAAGTGACTGTCCGAGGCACATTTTTTTCTGCGGGGATCTGCTCAGAGACCGGCTGCCTTTTTCAGAAATTCCTCTCCAAGATACTGTTTCATGGAATCCACCCGTTCTTTCAGGGGGATCGGGAAGCGGTCTTTCCATTCGCCGATTCTGCCGTCCTGATCCAGTTTCTGAATCATTTCCTCACATTCGGCATTCAGTCTGCGGATCTCTTCCGCCTGCCGGGGATCTGCGTTTTGAAGTTCCTGTACGTACTTGTTATGTCTTGCAAGCTGTTCTGTCAGAAAATAAGAACGGAGAATGCCGAAACGGCTGATCTGATTCGGTGTGATTCTGCTGTGATCAACCCCGGCCCTTTCACAGTTGACGAGAACCATGTGGTGCATAGCCCGGTAATTGAAAATCAGATGCCTTGCGGTCAGGAAGAACGGCCGGTTGTCATCGGAAACACCGATATAGGAATAGTATTCCTTCAGCTGATCCTGGAAATCGGGCTGAAAACTGAAGCTTCCGGTGTAATTCCAGGTAATCGTATGGCCGGGTGCTTCCCGTACGAGCCGTACGGGATAGTTTTCTCTGATATAAATACTCTGGCTGGAAGGCTGATCCGACTTCTCCAGAAAGACTCCTTCATTAATATCAAGATAAAGATCATTTTTTTCCCTGGACGCGTATCGAAAATGACTGATCCGCACATTCTGAATCTGCGCAGAGGTCATGCCGATATTGGCCATGAAAGAGAAAATGAGCCTGTCTTCGCGGGAGTACAGCGGCATCGCGTTCAGAAGTTTTCGGATGTCTTCAGGATCCGCGAACATCTCCTGAGTATATTCGGTACGCTTCCGGCTTTCGTTGGTTACGAGTTTTGTAAAAGGGTTGACATAATCCGGCCAGAGTTCCGGATGCTTTTCAATCCGGGAGCCGACGGAACGGAGGGTTGCCTTGTAGCGGTGAATCGTATTCGGAGACATCTTTCCGTCTTGCCCGAGCTGATCCAGGTAGTTGAAATATTCAACCGCCTGTTCTTTGGTCATTGTCTGAATATCCAATGACCCGTTGTTGTAGTCGTGAAGACGATTAAGGACCTTTCGGTAGTCATTCACGGTGTTTGGATTGAGATCAAGCCCCTCCGTTACCGCGTCCCACTGTCCGGCAGTGAATCCGTCCGGAGTCCTGTTTTTCATGGTGAATCTGTCCTGCATTATACAGCGGAAAGCTTCTGTATCTGTTTTTCCTTTCTTCCTTTGCGCTGGCAAAGGAGTGATGCGACCATAAACACGCTTTCCGAGGCCGTAGATCTTCTTAGAATGTGTAAATAATAGATGGTAAAGGGGCGTTTTGCAAGAAAAATCGAAGCAAATCTCGGGCCGCGGAAGGCAAAACATGCATGTGAATTCTTTTACATGCATACGAGGCATGCATACCGGTTATTTTGAAGAGAAAAACAGAAGAAATCACACAATCTCACATATTTTCACCATAATTCTGCGTATTCGGATGATTATTATGAGAATGCAAGCAGCAAACTTGCCCTGAGTACATGCTCCCCCTTTAGCAGGTATCTCAGAGATTCTATCCCCTAAGACAGCCGAACAGGCAAATACGAAAGAGAAGACCTGACTGCAGGTCTTTTCTCTTTCTGTGGTCAATGCTAAAATCCATTCGAAAGCAGGAGAAACAAAATGAGAAAATACGTATTTTTGGATATAGACGGAACTCTGTTCAGCCCGGAACTTGGAAGGGTTCCGGAGAGTGCTCAGGAAGCAGTCCGTCAGGCAAGAGAAAACGGGGCAAAGGTGTTTCTGTGCACGGGCCGCTGTCTTGCCGGCTGTAATAAATATCTCCGGGCCGATGTGGATGGATTTGTCTTCGGTGCCGGATCCATGGTTTACGCGGAGCGGAAACGGATCTACGACCAGCCGCTGTCAAAAGAAGATGAAGACCTTCTCAAGCAGCTGATTCACGCGGCGGATATGGGATATGTTGCGGAAGGACAGGCCGGCGGATACTGTGATGAGTTCGGTTATGACGTTCTGATGCGTTACTTTGCCGGCGATGCCGAAACCGGGGATGAACGGCGGCGGAATCTCTGGGACAACTGTTTCTATCCGGAATACTATGAACATCCCGAGGAGAAGATTTATAAGGTCTGTGCCTATACCCGTCACGGAACCAGTTTTGAGAAACTGAGACAGTCGATTCCTGACCGGTTTACTCTCACGGTCACGGTCCGTGATCCGGAATTTGATGACTGTGCGGAAATCACAAATGCTTCGATAACCAAAGCAACCGGTATTCAGAGAGTGCTTGATTATTATGGCGCATCCATAGAGGATTCCATCGGGATCGGTGACAGTGAAAATGACATCCCGATGATCCGCTTCTGCGGAGTCGGAATCGCCATGGGAAATGCGATGGAAGCGGCCAAGAAAGCTGCGGACTGGGTAACGACTCCGATTCTTGAAGACGGGATCCGCAACGCATTTCTGAAGTACGGTCTGATCTGAAAAAAGAAAACCGCGGAAGTCCGCGGTGATGTTGCGCAGCAGAAGGTGAATACTCACCAGAGATAAATATATCCAAGAAGGGACTGACGGGAGCGTCCGGCACCGGCCGGGAACCAGCCTTCATGATAGCCTCCGCAGTAGCCTCCTTCTATGATGTAGAGCATGGATCCGTCTTCACTGACGGCACTGACATATCCGACATGATGGGACCAGACAATAATACTTCCTGCGGCGGGGGTGTTCCCGGTCGCGAAACCCATTCTTGCCGCATTATACATCCAGGCACCGGCTGAACCGAACTCAGGAAGGGCAATGCCGGTGTTTTCATATGCAATCTGCCAGGCGGACCAGGTGCAGTTGGACCAGCCTCCGAAATATGGGTTATATGCCGGACTTACCATTCCGGAGTCATAGATGAAGTCTTCTGTCCAGACAGGCTCTTCCCACTCGTCTGCCTTAACTTCTGATGTTCCTGCCGCCAGCAGCATTCCGGTCATGAGGTTTGCGCACATCAGTTTTCTTAATCCTGTGAATTCCAAAATTCATACCTCCAATTCATGCCGTTTTCAGGCACAACCGGCAGTTTAGCAAGCAAAATAAGCCGCGTCAACATCGTTAATGAATTCGCAAAATTAAGCGGTTACACCCGAAAACGCTTACAGTACATGCAGGCATGAAATATCCAAATCCGCTTAGTAATCATCAATATTCAATTTCGTTTAATAAAGTGCTGAATGAAAGATGGATTTTTTCGAAAAGAAGCCGCCGGTGAACAGTCCGAAAAATACATCCCATGAATTTCAGGATACATGGGAATCATACGGAGCAAATGCACAGGAAGATCTCTGCAATGAAGTACGTGAGATCTATCGGGCTCATTTGATCAGAAGACAAAGTGCGTCTGTTTCAAAAAACTCAGCGGATTCCATCCGTCTGAACGGCATGGCCGCATGAGATAAAGGTTGTAATTCCTTGCCGGATAACAGAGGGGTATAATACAGGAATAGATTACGGAATTTTCTTCAGGAGGAACACTGCATGCCGATCAGAATACCTGCCGGGCTGCCGGCCAGAGAGATACTGGAATCAGAAAATATATTCGTTATGGATCTTGAACGGGCTGTCACACAGGATATCCGTCCGCTTCATATTCTGATTCTGAATCTGATGCCTACAAAAATAACAACGGAGACCCAGCTTGCCAGGCTTCTTGGAAATACACCGATTCAGGTTGAAATGGAACTTCTGAGAGTATCAACACATACCGCAAAGAATACCTCGGCGGAGCATATGATCACCTATTACCAGACGTTCGATGAAATCAGGGACAAGTTCTATGACGGCATGATCATTACCGGCGCGCCGGTGGAACAGATGCCGTTTGAAGAAGTTGAGTACTGGGATGAACTGTGTGAAATCATGGAGTGGACCCGAACCCATGTATACAGCACCTTTCATATCTGCTGGGGCGCACAGGCCGGCCTGTACTATCACTACGGCATCAGAAAGTATCCGCTGGAAGAAAAACTGTTCGGTATTTATGAGCATACCATTACCCATAAAGGTTCCATTCTGTTCCGTGGGTTTGATGATGTTTTCCTTGTGCCGCATTCCCGCCATACTACCATCCACAGAGATGAAGTAGAAGCGGTAAAGGAACTGAAGATTCTTGCGGAGAGCGAGAAAGCGGGAATCTATGCGATTTCAACAGACGGCGGCACGCAGATCTTTATTACCGGGCATTCCGAATACGATACTCTGACGCTTGAGAGTGAATATCTGCGGGATAAGAATCTCGGACTCCCGATTCATGTGCCGGAGAACTATTATCCGGATGACGATGATCAGAAACGCCCGCGCAATACCTGGAGAAGCGGTGCGAATCTGATCTATTCCAACTGGCTGAATTATTTTGTTTATCAGTCCACGCCGTTTGAACTCTCTGCCATTCCGGAAGCTCACAGAAACAGGAAATAGACAGAACAGCGAAAGAAGTGCATATGGTTTGGAAAAACCTGAGGCATGTAATAGAATATGCACATCTCCGGAAATAATCTCGGAAGGACAGACGGTTCTGCCGTCGGAAAGAAGGACAGAATGAAAAAAATAGTATGTGCAGTTGCCGCGGCGGCAATGCTTGCCGGATGTGCATCCGGTTCTGCCGCAGCCTCGTCGGAGGATCATCTGGCGAGAATAAAAAAGGCGGGAAAACTTACGGTGGGTCTGGAGGGAGACTGGCAGCCGTTCTCCTTTCATGACAACAGTGACAAACTGGTTGGGTTTGATGTGGAAGTAGCGCAGAATATTGCCTCAATCCTGGGTGTTGAAGCAAATATTATCGAAGCGCCATGGGACGGACTGTTCGCCGGCGAGACAGCCGGTACCTATGATATTGTGGTCAATGGCGTGGATGTCACAGAGGATCGAAAGGCAACCTATGATTTCACGGATCCATATGCCTATGATCATACCGTGCTTGTTGTCAGTGCTTCCAATACTGAGATCAAAGGGTTCAGTGATCTGAAAGGAAAGACAACAGCGAATTCCATCGGCAGTACCTATATGGAAATCGGTGAATCCTTTGGGGCAGACGTCAAGGGTGTTGATACGCTTGCGGAGACGATGAGCATGGTGATCAACGGTCAGGTTGATGCGACCATCAACGCATCCACTTCGGTTCAGGATTATCTTGTGACAACCGGTGAAACAAGACTGAATGTGGTTGCTCAGATGGATGAGGCAACCGCCTATGCGATTCCGCTGGTCAAAGGAGCGGATAATGATTCTCTTCGCAGTGCGATTAATGATGCGCTGAAACAGATGCGGGAAAACGGCAAACTTGCCGAACTTTCCAAAAAGTATTTCGGTGCGGATCTTTCCAATCAGTAATGCGGTGCTGAGCCGGCTCGATAAGGGCCGGTTTTTTGCGGGCAGGATTCCTTCAGAAAACTGTTTCGAATCATGTGAGGTTGGAGTATGCTTGATTTGCCTTTCGGCAGGGGATGCCTGGCGTATCACGGGAGGAAAGAAATGACACGAATACGAATGATCGCTTCCGATCTTGATGGAACCATGCTTCTGAACGGAGCGCTGAATCTCAGACCGGAAACCTGCGGTCTGATACAGGGGCTGATCAATGAGGGGATTGGATTTGCGGCATCATCCGGCCGGCAGTATGACAATCTTCAGAACCTGTTCCAGCCAGTCAGAGATCAGATTTCCTATATCACTCAGAACGGGTGTGTTACCTATTTTAATAGCAGGATGATCAGTCAGGAACTGATGGACCCGCTTCTTGGAAAGGAAATACTTCAGGACATCAGGCGTCATCCGGATTTACGGGCAATGGCAACAGCGGCGGAGTGCGTATACGCGGATGCGGATGATGAAAAGTTTCTGAACCATCTGAGAGAAGTGGTCCGGGTACGCTGTCATCCGGTCGAACGGGTGGAGGAAATATCCTTCCCGTATTCCAAAATTTCCATGTTTGTGGAAAACGGAGTGGATGATTCCGAATACTGGAAAAAAAGATACGGGGATCGCTGCACCGTCGTGCCGAGTGACAGGCAATGGCTGGATTTTTTCCCGACAGGTGTATCCAAGGCAAAAGGGATGCGCTGTATTCTTGACTGTACCGGGATTGATCCGGAAGAAGTGCTGGTGTTCGGAGATAACGACAATGATCTGGAACTGTTTGATCTTGCCGGCTGTGCGGTGACAGTCTCTTCCGCAAAAGAGTCCATTCGCCGTCGGGCAGATACCGTCACTGAGCTTGTGGAGCATGTGCTGATGGAAATACTGAATGGGAAGCGGAATATTGAGGACTGGAAAAAATGAAGCAGGTGGACTTCTATTATGTACGGCACGGACAGACGGTATTCAATGTCGAGCGAAGACTGCAGGGACAGTGCGACAGCCCGCTTACGGAAAAAGGGATCCTGGATGCGGGAAGAGCTGAGAAAGCTTTGCGGATGATTCCGTTTGACCGGGCATACTGTTCGTCCAGTGAACGGTGTGTGGATACAGCTGCGATTATTCTTGCGCGTCACAATACGGCTGCGATGCCGCTGAAGGGACTGAAAGAGGTCTGCTTTGGAAGCCTGGATGGCAGACTGATGAGTGAAATGGAAGAAGAATTTGCCAGACGGAAACGGACGACGGATTATGCGGATATCGGAGGAGACAGCGCGGAATCAATCCGGAAAAGGATTGCGGATACGATGGGACGGATTGCATCAGAAGCGCTCCACAGAGAGAAGGTATTGATTGTTTCGCATGGAAACTACGGCATGATCATGCTGGAAACGCTGTTTGGGATGGATACGGATGAATTCACCCGGCAGCGCAGAAAGATTGATCCGACTCAGTACGCTTTTCCAAACTGCGGAATCATGAAATTCCGCTTCACTGACGGAAACTGGGAACTCCTGTCAATTCCGACTGATCCGGAACAGTTTGTGGATCGTTCTGATCCGGCAGATTATCCGAAACGATGAAGGTTTGCTGGTTGACTGTGAAAACCTCTTATGCTAAATTGAGAAAGCATCTGAGGTTTTTTTATTATGGCAAAGGACGGGAAGGTCATACTGGCATGTTCGGAATGTCTTTCAAGAAATTACACGACGAACCGGAAAAAGAACAGCCAGAAGCGACTGGAGCTCAACAAGTACTGCCCGAAATGCGGCAGAAAAACGCTTCATAAGGAAACGAAATAGGAGAGATTGAGATTATGGATAAGACATTCAGCTGGAGCGGCATAAAAAAAGAGGCAAAGCGGGTTCGCTGGCCAAGCCGCAAGGACGTAGCAAATGATACTGCGGAAGTAGTGATTTTCACAGGCTTTTTTGCGGCGTTCTTTGTGCTCTGCGATTTAATTGTTGCATATGGCCTGAGAATGATCGGAATCGGAGTGTAATGAGATATGAGTGAACAGGAAGAAAAAGCAGTCAATCCCATCATTGATGAGGAACATGAAAAGCGCTGGTATGTAGTCAACACTTATTCCGGCCATGAAAACCGTGTCAAGGAAAACCTTGAGAAGCGGGTTGAGTCGATGGGTATTCAGGATTATCTGTTCCGTATTCTGGTTGCGGAAGAAGCGGAAGTGGAGATCAAAAACGGAAAACAGGTTGAGAAGATGAAAAACATGTTTCCCGGATATGTATTTGTAGAAATGATTATGACGGATGATGCATGGTATGTTGTACGAAATACGCCAGGTGTCACGGGATTTATCGGCTCTTCCGGCGGCGGCGCAAAACCGTTCCCGGTTTCTCCGGTAGAGATGGAATCCATTCTCCGTCGGATGGGTCAGAGCGACAAGAAGGTCGTAGTGAACTTTGGTGTTGGTGATACGGTACGTATTCTGACCGGACCATTCTCCGGTATGGAAGGCCGTGTCAGTTCCATGAACGATCAGACTCAGGTTGCGAGTGTTCTGACGATGCTGTTTGGACGTGATACACCGACAGACATCAATTACAACGATCTTCAGAAAGTGGAAGACTGAATGAAAGGAAGAGGCGGGGATTAGACCGCCTTTTGCCTTTCATGTAATAAATGTGTAAATCACATGAAAATTCACATTAAGTTCATGCAAATCTGAATGTTATTAATGTATAATCAACATGTGCGATGCATATGACATGAAATTGCTGAAATTGCACGGTTAACCCCTACCACTTATCCGTGCGTTCAGACAGGGCCTGATCTGATCAGACTCTGTTTTTTCATGCCGGGTTCAGACTCCTTCTGCAGTGCAAAGCATTCAGAAAAAAAATTCAAGACTTCACCAGCCAATTTCTGCAGTGTATTGCTTACTTAAGAAGATCTGAAGTAACAGAAGAGTACAGTGATGCAAATATTTTGAAAATGTATTGCACAAATTGAAGGACAGTGATATTATATGAGTCGTGCCTCAATAGCTCAGTCGGCAGAGCGAGCGGCTGTTAACCGCTAGGTCACAGGTTCGAGCCCTGTTTGAGGCGCCATATAGGCTTATAAGCCCGTTAGATTGCTAATCTAACGGGCTTTTTTGACGTTTAGACACACACAGTTTGTTTGGTAATGGAGGTGAAAGAATGGCAAAGAACTATGAGGAAGTGGCGATGGATGTGATTAGAGAGGATTGGGAATTCAGAAAATCCCAGCATAACGCATCATTCAACCAGGAAAGGATTGCGCGAATGATGGGTATTTCCCGCTCACAGTTTGCGAAAGCACTGGGAGAGAATAAGAATCCTACGATTTCATTTATCTGCCGCTATGCCACTGCTGTGGGCCGTCCGATTGATGAATTGCTTCATACGATCGGTCTGAGAGAGGTGGAAGAGCAGCGCATGATGCTGATTCAGAATCAGATGAATTCCAGTTCCAGCATCGAATTAGCTTAAGAAGAATGGATTGATCAAGTGTCATCGTCGTCCAAACCTTGTACTTGCTCAATCCATGGAAACGGCCAGCTGTATTCCTTGGAAACGGGCAAGCATTGCATGGAAGCTATAATGCAGATAAATCCGCTCAGGTAGCATCCATGTATATCGGCGGATACCCAAACC
>CAMNFS010000014.1 GCA_946537255.1 uncultured Erysipelotrichaceae bacterium | reverse complement strand
ACCATGCTTCAGCGTTCCGCCTGCGATCGTCGCGGAGAGAATGTCCTCTGCCGGATCAATCTCCGCCGCATATCCAGTGTATTCCATTGTCTTGACGGGCGTGATCTTCCCCCTGAAAAGATCGCGTATCCTGCCTGTGACTCCATATATTACAGAATCAGTTCCGGTATAGCTTTCCTTGCCCTGAATGGCTGCGGTAATCACATCACCGGAGCTGGCAATGGCATTTTTTGTCCAGAACGGTCCCGTTCTGATTCATTCAGGAGACAATCGTACTGCCAGGCTTCTTTCCATCCGTATCAGCCACGGAAACCTTAACACCGCCTGTGACGACTGACGTAAAATATGTCATATTGGATTCAGGTACCTGTTCAACGGTATTCAAAGGAGACCATTATGAGGGAAAAATCGTTTTCTTTTAAGAAAGTTTTATTTGCTTTTGCGGCACTGCTGAGCGGATGCGGTACGGCACATTCATCGCCTCAGGAAACACCGCTGTCAACGGATCAGCCTATTGTACAGAAAACAGAAGAGCCATCTTCAGTCATGTCTCCGAATTCACACGAAACAGATGACTTTACTGCTTCACTGATTCGCTTTATTGAAGATAAAGGCTATCAGAATCAGAACTACATCATTTCACCCACCTCCTTCCGTGCCGCTCTGGCGCTGGCGGCTGCCGGCGCTGACAGCGACACAAAGGCTGAACTGCTTACCGCAATGGGATTTTCCAGCATGGAGGAATTGAACCAATGGTATTCCTCAGTTGCCGCCTCGGAAAACAGATTTAACCAGTGGCTGAAAAACGCAGCAGATGAGTTTGAAGAAAACAAGAAGTACTATGGGGATTCTGAAAAAGCACCGGATGGCGCGTTCCGTCTTGTTAATTCCATTTGGCGCAACACAAAATCCACCGGGAAACTTTCGAATACGTATCAGGCATATGTAAAGGAACATTACGGTGCTGTGGCAGAGAACGTCCCGGAAAACAGGATCACTGATGCGGTAAACGGCTGGATCAGTGAAAATACCAATGGCCTTATTCCAAAGATCAGCAATGACCTCTCTTCTTCTGATCTCTTATTGGCGAATGCACTTTATCTGCGCAGCGCTTGGATAGATTCATTCGATGAATATCTGACCAGAGAAGGTGATTTTACTGCCAGTGATCAGCGAATCGTAAAAAAGGAGTTCATGCATCAGAGAAGTGAATTTGCGTTTTACGAAGATGATGAAACAACAATGGTCTGCCTTCCCATGCATGGCGGTGTCAATGCACTGTTTATATTAGGCAATTCGGAAAACGCAATGGAAAAGCTTCGCTCCGCAAGTCTTGAGACCGTTGACGTCACCCTGCCGAAGTTTGAAACGGAAACCTCTCTTTCTGAAAATGAGCTGATCGATTTCTGCAAGGCCCGCGGCGCAGAGCTTGCTTTTACATCCAATGCGGATTTTTCCATCATGAGCGAAGAGATGAAACTGTATATTACGGATATCATACAGAAGGCGCGGATCAAAACAGAAGAAAGCGGTATTGAGGCAGCCGCCGCAACTGTCATCGCGATGACGGAAGGTGCTGCACCCTTTGAAGAAGAACCGATTATCAAGGTGT
Source organism: uncultured Erysipelotrichaceae bacterium (assembly GCA_946537255.1). GTDB lineage: Bacteria > Bacillota_I > Bacilli_A > Erysipelotrichales > Erysipelotrichaceae > Bulleidia. The sequence continues at coordinate 39,337 of CAMNFS010000014.1, read as the reverse complement.
TCAAGGCAGATCATCCCTTCCACTTCATCCTCTTTACTGACAACGGAACCCCGGAGCCTCTGTTCTTTGGACAGATTGTGGAATAGCTTTCCATATGTTCTGCACATTACAGATACTCTCTTTGAAGAACCATGCGCCGCATGGTTCTTTCCTGTAAGAAAAAGAACTGCTCCGAAGAACAGTTCTCATCAGTCGTCTTATCCGTAAACCGCGTACAGCATCAGATCCTGGCCGGTATTCTTAATGGATGCGCCCGGTTTCCAGCGGACATAGCCGGTGCCTTCCGCATAGTCCCAGCCAAGCAGACGGCATCCCGCAGGTGTCCAGGATACGGTGGACGGTGCCTTCCAGTACTGGCCGACATAGACAATCTGTTTCTGACCATCCGCTGTCAGGGTATTGGTACGGGTATAATCCACGTTCGGATCACGGTCACCGCCGGATCCTCCGCCGCTGCCTCTGCTGACCATGTGCGGTGTTCCATCCGCGCTGAACCACCAGAAGTTATGGTAGTCATCGGTATAGATATAGTAGCCTTCATTGGAAACATAGGAGAAGTAATACGTGTAGTTGCCGATGCCCTGTTTCCAATAGCTTCCGGCAGGATATCCGCCTGTCCAGCGGTTAGGGATACCGCCGGCCGCGAACCACCAGTTGTTGCCGCGCTCATCTGTATAGATGTTGTACCCGCTCGGAGTGGTGAAGGAATAGAAGAACGTGTAGTTGTTTGCGGCAGGCTGCGGGGCAGGCGCCGGTGCAGAGCCGCCGACCGCGTTCAGACGTCCGTCACTGCTGACGGTATACAGCTTGCCGTCCGGGTTGGAATAGACAACCACACCATTGTAGGTGCTGTTGTAGGTCAGACTGTACTGGGTAATCGTCTTGGCAGCTGCCGGGGTCACATTGTAAAGCTGATTGCCATAGGCATCCAGATATGTCCGGTTGCCGCGGTCATCATAGATCCAGGAATATCCGTTCTGGGAATAGACGGTCCATCCTTTCCCATTGATCTCCCAGGTGTAATAGCCGTCGATGTCCCCGTAAGGGCCGCCGCCGTTGAGCTGAGCCTGAGCCGGTACCGCGTAGGTCAACATGACTGCGGCAAAAGCACAGGTGCATGCGAGAAGTCTCTGAAGCAGTTTTTTCATCTTTTCCTCCTTTTTCAAAGCAATCTTTATGACTGTCATTTCTTCTGAGAATTTATTCAGGTCTTTTTTTTCCGCTGACGTTGTCCGTCTGCGGAATCATTCGGATTCCTCCTTTCAGCACCTGCCGGATCAGTGTTTCATTATTGGCCAGGTCTTTTACATCCAGCAAGGTAACGCGTTTATGAAGCATGGATTCCAGTTCCTCTTCCCAAAGCTGAACCCGCGGTTCCTGACTGAAGGAGATGACAAGATTCACATCACTCCCCTCCTTCGCCGTTCCTTCCGCATAAGAGCCAAACAGGAAACAACAATCGACCGGGCTCTGTGAGAATACCTCCTCACAGGCAGAACGGATTTCCCGCACGGTCAGGATGCCGTGTTCCTCATCCAGAGGATTCAGCCGTTCCATTTCCTGCATCAGAAAGCGGTACTTCGGTGTGCTTCTCTTCGAGATGTCATTTTCATAGGTGACATAGGAACGCAGAGAAATACCGATCCAGGAGGCAGCCTCCTGCTGCGTCAGTCGTTTTCTGATTCTGCATTCCTTGAGTTCCGACATATCTTTGCACTTTCACCTATCAATAGAATATGCATTATCTGCATGTCCTGTCAATTTTCAAAATGCAGAATTTGCATATCATCTTTATTCCTGTCTGTATTTTCTGCATCCTGTCCATTCTCTAAAAAAGCATTTTCTGCACATCAAGTAACAGAAAATATGCATAATATGCATATTCTGCAATATCAAGATATGCAATTCCTGCACATTCCATGCCATGCATGATCTGATGAAGCTCGGCAGTATGTGCTGCCAAGCGGATATCATCAACTGCGGTTCCCTTCCCTTCATGGATTTCATCCGCACCAAAACCCTGTGTCAGGGCGGGGACTGCTGCGATTTCCGGTTTGTCCGTCATGAGACAGAGGAAAGCCATGGCTAAAGCCGTTTCCCCAGCATCTGAATCATTTCTTCAGAACATATCCGGTACCGTCCTTGAGATAATTGCGCACTTCCGCTGCCGCGCTGTTTCGATGACTTAAGAGAATGACGGTAGCTCCGGCATAATCATCCACGGTAACCGGAAGCCAGTTTTCACCAAGACGGACTGCCTGACTGCCGTCTTCATTGATCACAAAGCTGACGGATGTATCGCGTCCGTCGTTTTCGTTATACAGCACCTTTTCAATGACCCTGCTTTTCAGCCAGATGGTCTTGCTGCCAAGACGGATTCCGGTATCTTCCGCCCCGGAAAGAAGGGCCAGCCGGGAATCCTGAGTAATCAGAAGCGCGGAAAAGTAATCGTTGTTCAGACAGTTCAGGAGCTGGTCCGGCTGGGGAATCAGCTTCAGATATTCCAGCTGGCCGATCAGGGTTTCATCACTCGGCACTTCCTCATGAAACACATCGGGATACATGCGTCTCAGACGGCTGGAAAACAGCCATGCACCGCTGGTATTGAAATGTTCCCAGTCGAGAAAACAGCGGTTGTCCATCGTTTCAATTCTGGCATCATACTGCGCACACGGATACTCCTCCGCAAGCGCTTCATAATAACCGTCCCGCTGATTATGAAAGCGTTCCGTCAGTACGGAATTTCCGGTTTTGGGAAGAGAAATGATCCTTGCCTGAATGCCTTTTTCCTGGCACAGCGCAAGAATCTTCCGGTAATAGCGGTCATAGAGCGGATTCACCACATAGCTGTCATAGACATTCGGATCCGTATCCATATAGACCGCATCACTCAGTCCGATATAGGCGCCCCGATGGAGGGAAACAGCCGCGTAATGCGCTTCATTTTCCGCCCGGCGGCTGGAAAAGCCTGCGTTCAGAAGTGCCGGAAGGTATTTCTGAGGAAGGTAATGATCATACTGGAACAGCTGCTCTTCCGCATCCTTTATGGCGATGTTCTCATCCTGACAGTCCCTGGCTTCCGAAAGCACCTCCCTTTCCTGAGACGGGGTAAGGCGATGGGCATAGACGGTCCGTTCATAGAACATGTTGTCATAGATCATATGGTAATCCATGAAGGAAAGAAAGACGGTTTCCGGAGCCTCATGCGCGTTCAGCCAGTCGGAAAGCACATAATAGTTTTCCACCGGGGTTGTTCCGCCCAGGGAAAGATTGATCGTATCCTCGGAAAGCACTTCCGGAAGGTATGCCGCATTGGCGGCGGAATCGCCGAGAATGAGAACCCGGTACCTGCGATCAGAACTGCTTCTGGAAACATCCCGGTTCCAGAAATAATACGGTGCCTCGCCATCCGCGTAATTCATCGGAAACAGCCGGATATACATGCAGATCAAAAACACCGGCAGTAAGACCAGCACTGCGCTTATCAGAATCCGTATCAGTGTTGTCAGCGGTTTTGCTTTCATGCCATCTCCTTAAAACTGCATATAGATAAATTCGCTTCCGGAAAGATTCAGAGAGAATACTGCAAGAAGCACACAGATCCATACCAGAATCAGCTTCTCAAACCGGTTCCGTTTCCCAAACCATGCCAGCACGCTGATGTCATGGTATTCCATAAGATCAACCGGCAGAAGTACCATAAGCCCCGCGCCGAGGAAGCACCAGTTGCGCGCATCGAGACCCCATTCACATACTGCCGGGGTAAAGATACTCCCGTAGTTTTCAAGGGAGAAACAGCGGGCAAGAATGGAAAGAGCCTGAGACATGCCGGTGCTTGCGAAAAAGATCCAGGCGAAGGTGACCAGCAAAAAGGTCACTGCCCGATGTCCGAATCCATCCGGATTCTTCCATGTGACAAAGGAGGCGGAAAGATCCTCCCCGATCTGAAACAGTGCATGCAGAAGGCCCCAGAAAAGAAAGGTCATTCCCCTTCCATGCCAGAATCCCGACACAAGAAAAGTCAGGATCAGATTGCGGAATTTAAACCATCGCGATCCATGGGAACCACCCAGCGGAATATAGACATAGTCCTTGAGCCAGCCGGACAGCGACATGTGCCAGCGGCGCCAGAATTCCCGGATGGAAGCGGAAAAATACGGCTGATGAAAATTATCCGGAACCGCAAACCCCAGCGCTTTTGCAAGGCCTTTGGCAATCAGGGAATAGCCGGCAAAGTCAGTATAGATTTCCAGGCTGTAGAGCAAAACCGCAAGAACCACCGGAAAGCCCCTCAGGCTTTCATCCATATAGACGTGATTGACCATCAGCGCGCAGCGTCCGGCAATCACAAGCTTCATGACATATCCGATTAAAAGAAGCAGAAAGCCATCCCGGATGGGCTCATAGGCAAACGGTTTTTCCCGGTCCGCTTCCTGAGCAAACTCCCCTGCCCGCATCAAAGGACCGGAAGTGACAGTCGGAAAGAAGGAAAGAAACAGCGCCAGTGTCACAAACGGCAGCTTCCGTTCCAGTTTTCCGGTATAAAGATCACTGAGATAGCTGATGGCATTCAGGGTATAAAAGGAAACACCGACCGGCACCGCGAAAGAAAACGGGATCTGTTTTGAAAACAGGATGCCGGATGAAGGATCATAGAAACGAAACAGAACCAGAAGCCCCGCGCAGAGAATACAGGCAAGAACAAACAGCGGTTTCGACGGATTTTTTTCCAGCAAAATGGAAAAGCCATAGGTCACCAGGATCAGTCCCACAAGAACAAACAGAGATGACCAGGAAAACGCCGCGCAGAACAGCAGCGAAAGCAATACCAAAAACCAGTTCCGGATCCGCTGCGGAAACAGATAACTGATCAGAATGACGGGCCCTGCCGCCAGAAAGAATCCAACACTGTCAAACTGCATACTGCCTCTACAAATTGCTGGAACCAAAGGTATGGAAATACCAGGTCAGAAGATCGATATTCCAGTCATACACCATGGAGAAATATCTGTTTTTCAGACCCCCGAGAGATCTGAGATACGGATTGCGGTGCCAGTCGGGAAATTCCCGGTTCAGAAGATCCCATCCCATTCTCACCGCTTCCTTCCGCTCTTTTCTGTCCTTTACCTGGCAGGAGCGCAGGAAGCTGTTTCCAAGAAAAGCCTTGATCGTAATATATTCCAGTGCGTCATGATATCTGTCAAAGAAGCCATGGGTTCTGTAATAGTCAATGATGATCTCAAATACCTCAACCATGTTCTTGACCTGTTCATTGTTGTTGTGGGTGATGGAATTCTCCACCTGCACATAGTGCACATAGGGCTTTTCCGTAAAGCCGATCCGGGAAAGATGCGGAGCCAGACAGTAGAGAAAGCAGTTATCCTCATACCGGCATCCTTTCGGAAAACGGATATCGAGTGAACGGATGAATTCCGTGCGGTACAGCTTGTTCCAGAGAACCGCGAAAAGATTTACCATCATGTCGCTTCCGCAGGCATACGGCCCTTCCTTCTGCAGTCTCTCCCCTCTGGAATTCACCCAGAGAAAATCCGACACAACCAGCTGCAGGCTGTCCCGATCCGCGAGTTCCTTCATTTCCTGAATCATTTCCGGACTGGTGTAGTCATCACTGTCAAGAAATCCGAAATACGTTCCCCTCACTTTCGAAAGCGCGAAGTTGCGGGTTTCCGCGATCCCCTCGTTTTCCTTGGAAAAGATCCGGATATTGATATCGGGATGGGCATCCTTCCAGGCTTTCAGGGTCTGAAGCGTTCCATCCGTACTGCCGTCATTGACGGCGATGATCTCAAGATCCCTGAAGGTCTGAGAAGCCAGACTGTCCAGCGCACGGGTTACGGTTTTTTCGGCGTTATAGCAGGGAACAATCACAGATACCTCAGGCATTTGCGGCCTCCTTTGCGCGGTTGAGCAGAACCGCGGTAATCAAAGCGGTGGGAATCGTTGTCAGAAACTGATCCAGGAAATGACCGGAGAGCCAGGCACTTCCAAAACCGGCTCCGATCGCGATAAAGAGAACCAGATTTTCAAGCGTGATCATCTGTTTCCAATACCGCAGAACAAGATACACGCCATACAGAAGCACGGCGATCCATGGGCCAAGAAGCAGTACGGCTCCGGCATAGCCGAGCGTATACACCTGCTGCGCAAAATCTTTCTCGAGTACGATGGATCCGTTCATAAAGGTACTGTAGCCCATGCCGAGAATCTTCTCATGCGGCTTCAGAAGCTCATATTTGTAATTGAAGAAGATCGTTTCCACCTGCCGCCCGTTGACTCTGTCAAACACCGGAATGTCCATGCATACATGGTACCAGAACCAGGGATCATGCTGGTAACTGTAATACTCCGTGTAGTACATCGAAGGAACGGACTGGATATATCTTGCGTTGATGCCGTAGGTCTCAAAGGCATAGACATAGAAGTTGATCCACTCTTCGCTTCCCGGAACCAGATCCTCCGCCCTTTTGAGATCATCCGCCGCAAACTGAATCGCCCCGTTGTGAAGAAGAGCGACATCATTTTTCGCGTCCACCTTCTGATTCTGAACAGCCGGTGTCCAGTTGAGCACCGCCCCGAAAAAGGCCGCGGTGACAAGACACGCGATACAGACGGACTTCTGCACACTGCCGTGTTTCAGAAGCAGACGGTCAGACAGATAGCAGGCAAGAAACAGCAGCGGCATCGCAACTGCCCCATAGGTCGCAACCCGGGTCGCAAGCATCTGCATCGCAAAACTCTGGATCACAATCAGAACCGCGGCGGTACGCTTTGTCCGGGTGTCCTTTGCCTCAGCGTAAAAGTAATAAAGAACCGGCAGAATCATGAACAGGAGAATGCCGACGGTGTTGCCTTCATTGAAAAAGAATTTTGAGGCAAGGGTGCGGGGATGGTACCAGTCATAGATGCCTGAAAACCACGAAAAGAAATTCCCGACCGTATTCCCGTAATAGGTGGAGCGTCCGAAGACATAGAGATCCCCGAGCAGAATCGGAACAGAGATCAGACCGGAAAGCCAGAAGATCATGGACCGCAGTTCCTTCCGGTCAAATGATTCATGACAGGCAAGATAGATCATTCCATAGGGAAGAATCAGCGTCAGCACATAAGTCAGCTCCTGCCAGGTATTGAAGCGGAAATTATCCGTCAGCCAGAGCCGTTCCACCAGCGCGCTGCACTGGCGGGTGTGCAGAACAAAATAGATCACAAACAGAATGCCGTAGACCGCCGCTATGACAAAGGTGCGCTTTTTCTTCGGATCCCGCAGAATAAAGGAGGCGATGACCAGAAGCGGAAGCACCACAAAACGGACAACGGTCGCAAATCGCGGAAGACCGATTGCCTGAAACTGTTCATAGAACAGATAATCCATATCAATGAGCGGCTGAATGATCACCAGCACCAGCACCAGCCGGTGCAGCAGCCATTCAAGACGCCCGGTTTTTGTCTTATCTACTGTCATAACGTTTTCTCATCCAATCCTGCCGCCATGAAACCCCCGCAGATCCATGGGTCCTCAGAGCACCTCCATGAACTGCTGCAGGATTTCTTCATTCGGATAGCGGTAGTCCTTCAGGAAATACTTCATGTCCTTCAGATCACCGATGGAAGAGAGCGCATTCTTCATCCCTTCCGTCAGTCCCTCCTGGGTGTTTTCGACCACCCAGCCATGATCCTTTTCCGTAATCTGTTCCTCGGCGCCGCTGACCCTGGTCGCAAGAACCGGTGTTCCGACAATGAGACTTTCGGAAATAACGGTCGCAAAACCCTCATACAATGAACTGGAAACATACAGGTCCGCTTTTGCCATATCCGCGTAGGGATTCTGGCGGTAGCCAAGGAAAACAACATTCGGCATGTTCATTTCCTTCACCATCTGCCGCAGCTTCTCCTCTTCCTCTCCCCCGCCGATCAGATACAGGGTGTGATGATTGCCGGCGAGATAGGTTTCATGACTGGCGATCAGAAGCCGGTCAATGCTTTTCTGCGGATGAAACCGGGCAACCGTGATCACATTCGGTCCATCTGTTCCGCTGATCTCACTGCCGTCATCCTCCTTCAGGCATCGTTCAATCCGATCCGTATCCATGAGGTTGTGAATCGTGATGCCGTTGGTCACATGAAACACCGTTTCATACGCGATGAGTGCCTGCTCGCTGTCAGCGATATTGAGGTCAATCTCCTCCAGTGCCTTTTTGACCAGAGGCATATGATTGCGGGAATAGTTGCAGACACTGTAATCCGTCAGAACCCAGTTGATCTTGCGCTTGCTGTCACCGCAGGCAGTAAAGATCGTACAGAATCCTTCCTTCGCCGCGACCTCGACGTCATACTGCTTATGCAGCAGCTTCTTCCGCTCTTTCCGGATCCTGTTCCGGATCAGGCCGGTTTTCATATAGGCAAGCAGACGGAGTTTTCCGGCAATGCCGGCAAGATCCTTTTCCTGCCAGAGAAGATTCAGGCTCTGATCCACCTGACGGAAAAAATCCGATCCTTCAATGACATGTACCTTGGAAGGGATCTCCTTCAGCAGCATCCCCTCCCGGTGCAGAATCAGCAGGTCGATTTCATATCTGTCTTCCGGCAGGGCTGCCATCAGGGTATTCAGAACCCTCGCAACTCCTCCCATCCGCATCTCATCATTTACAAACAGTATTTTTCTCTTATCGGTCATATATCCTCAGAACAGTGCTGTACATTCCTTTTCCCAGCAGCCAGTAGATCAGTTTTTTCTTAAACGGCGCCTCTTTGTAAAACGGGTCGGCTTTGTAATCCGGACACGACTGACGGAGCCGTTCCATGTTTTTCTTCAGAAAATCCGGACGTTTTTCTTTTTCATCCATGTCCTTGATCTTCAGGGTCACAATATCCAGGCCATAGATCAGATACATGCGGTGCACCTCATCCTGAACACCCTTTGATCCGCCATGGCTTTTCACATAGGAATCAATCCGGTCAACCGCGTCATAGATATCAAACACGCGTTCATCGACATGGTGCTGAATACTGCCGGACCTCTGCCGGTAGAAATACATCGGTTCATTCACCTTGTTTACAAAGCGGCTGCGGAAGATCTGAATCGGAACCGTCGCAAGATCCTCATACAGCTTCCCCTTGGGAAACTGAATCTGATCAAACAGAGCGGTGCGGTAGAGCTTATTGCACGCGCTGTTGTTGATGCGGATCAGGGATGGCATCTGTTCCACGGATGTCTTCTCAAAACTTCCGCCGCTGCTGAATTCCCTGCGTCCGTCCTCATAGACATATTCCATGTCACAGGCCGCGATGTCGCTGTCTCTGATCGCTTCATACAGCGTTTCACAGAATTCCGGGGCAATCGTATCATCCCCGTCAATAAAGCAGATAAAGCTTCCGTGCGCGTGGGCAATTCCGAAATTCCGCGCGTCCGAGAGTCCCCCGTTTGCCTTGTCGAGCACCGTGATCCTTGGATCCTGTGCCGCATAGCCAAGGGCGATGTCGCGGCTTTCATCCGTGCTTCCATCATTGACCGCGAGAATTTCAAGATTCTTCCAGGTCTGCCTCTGAATGCTTTCCAGGCATTCACCAAGCCATCTGGAAACGTTGTATACCGGTATGACAACCGTAATCAGTTCCTGTTCCATAGCCTCATCAAGTATAGCATGTCCGATCATTCCTCACTTACCGCACTTGCCGTGCAGTTCCAGCCATCGCACCCGTTTTTCCAGAACCAGCGGGTGGAATAATCAATGCCGAGCGGATTGATCCAGGACCACGCGTCATCCACAAACACAATCATGAGCTCACCCGGGGTTCCAACGGACGCGTTGTCAATCCGGATATCATCCTCAAGGAACGTGATCTTCTTTCCATCCAGAACCGTTTCAAAGGGCTCTGATCCATCCTGAATGAGCTTGCCGTCCCGTACGATGGCATAATAATCGCTTTCCCTGTCATTCTGAAAATCATGGGAAAGTCCCAGCGCTCTCAGGGCTTTGTTTTCATAGTCGCCGATGGAGCTGTCCTCATATCCCTTATAGCGGAAGAGAATCGTGCAGGGATATTTCGCCCCCTCTTCCATCAGCCGGTAGATATTCACATTCCTGGCGTTCAGAAGGTCCTCGGCGGATTTCTTCATGCCGGTATGCATCAGGGTATCCATCATCTCATCCTCACTGTGCTGCTGTACCCATTGATTCTTTCTGACATAATCCGCAAGATACCTGGTCACGATTTCCGCGCCCCAGGTATTGTTGTGCCAGGTATCGCCATCCATGTCGAGAAACCATTCCAGTTCCTGTGCCTTTTCAATAAAGTCAATATACGGCATGTTCCGGCTGTCCAGGTATTCCCACACCGCCGCGAGCTTGTCGGCGTCCTTCTGATTTTCAAGATAGGGGCTCTTGATGAACAGCAGGTGAATCTGTTCCTTTTCACAGAGATCAATCATCCGGTCAATCCATGTTTTCTCCGATTCGGAAAGTTCCACCTTCTCCTTTACCGAAAACCGCTGCAGGGGCGTATAGGCAGGATGTTCCGGCTGCTGTCTGACATAGCCCATGTCCCACGAGTATCCTTCCTTTGGCTCTGCGTTTCGGATCACGCTGGCAAGATCGGAAAGATTCATGTTTTTCCAGTTGTCATGATTCATGTAAAAATCATAGGTATAGCTGAGTTTGGTGTCGGGATCCATATCCTCCGGCAGTCCCCCTGCCGCTTCCGTGCGGGTTGGCTCACTCATCATGTCCATCGCAAGATAATAGGTCCCATCCGCATAGCAGACCTGACTCTGCGGCAGCAGGGTGAATACATCAAGAATCACAACCGAAGGATGCTGGGTAACCAATGCCTCCTTCAGCATGTAATAGCTTTCGGAAAACGGCTGACAGGAAGAACCCAGCACATAGCTGTACCATCCGGTCTCGGCGTAGAAATTGGCCGGATTGAAAGCATACTGCACATGCGAGGAGCCAAGCGCGAGCACATCCACCTTGTGCGCCGGAAGATTGCGGAACCAGTCTCCTTCATAGGTGCGCTCCAGGCGGAAGTATGGCGTCAGCCCCTTCCACATGCATATTGCCGCGGCTATGATCACGGCCATCTTGCCAGCGATCATAAGAGCGGTTTTCAGCCAGCGCAGAAAGACCCCCTTCTTTCCTGCCTCTTTGTTCAATGTCCGGGTTTCCTCATCAGAACGTAACATAGATAAAGTCCTCCGGATGATAGCCTGGTCCATAGACGCCAAACACCATGGCAGTAAACAGCAAAATGAGATAGAACGCCCAGCGTACCGGCATAATCTGACGGGAAAGCACATCCAGCATATTCATGCGGTATCGCAGAATATCACTGATGACAAGCATGATCAGACAGATCAGTCCCCAGTACCATTCATTGATGGTGATTCCAACCTGACTCACATCAATCAGAAAATCCGTTTTGATCATGGTCATGCGGGTAAGGATCCCGACTGCTTCATTCACAGTCGCACAACGGAAAAACACCCAGAGCAGTGCGACGAAAAGAAAATTCACTGCCACAAGAAGCGGTCTCAGGACCTTCACGCCTTCATGCTTTTTCTTTCTGAAAAAGGAAGCGATCATGTTTTCGGCAACACTCAGAATGCCATGCCCCAGACCCCAGATCAGAAACAGAACGGTATTGCCATGCCAAAGGCCGCTGACAAGAAACACAATCAGAATATTGAGATACTTGCGGACGGTTCCCTTACGGCTTCCGCCCAGCGGAATGTAGACATAATCCCGCAGCCAGGAAGAAAGAGAGATATGCCAGCGCCGCCAGAACTCCATGATGGAAGCGGAACAGTACGGCGCGTGAAAATTGCGTTCCGGATGAAAGCCCAGCATCCGGGCGGTTCCGATGGCCACATTGGAATACGCGTCAAAGTCCGCGTAGATATAAAACGCGTAGAAGATCATGCCAAGCACGGTATACCAGCCAGAGAGCGCTGCGCCATAGAAAAGAGCGGTCAGCCGGCTGAGAAAATCCGCGATTACGATCTTCTCAAACAGTCCCAGCATCATCTGCACAAAGCCGTTTTTCTGATCCGTGTAGGAAAAAACAAACGGGGTTTCCAGTTCCTCAAAAAAAGCCCCCGGACGATGAATCGGGCCAGCCAGAAATACCGGAAAAAAGCAGATGTAATCAAATACCTTTGCAAAGGACGCCGCTTCAAGATTTCCCTTTCTGACCTCCAGCAGATAGCTGACTGCCCGGAAGGTATAAAACGAGATGCCAAGAGGAAGCACAGGCGAAGCCCCCGGCACAAAAACCGCGCATTTGCATGCGCAAAGACCGACGGCAGGCAGAACGGAAAGAAACAGGGAAAGCTTCGGGGATACTGCGTGCATGTTTCGGGCAGCCAGGAAGGAAAAGACGGTAACCGCCAGAACATAGACAAGATCCACGGTCTTGGCCTGCAGCAGAAGCAGAAACAGCAGATTGAACACCAGTACCGTCCAGATCCGGCGTTTCCCCTGAAGCATCCAGGTAACAACGGAAGAAGCGGCGGAAAAGGCAAGATACCCGGGTGAAAGAATCGTCATACCTTCCACTCCTTCAGACGGTCGCCCTTGACAAGATATGCATGATCCGCAAGCTTTGCAAGCGGGGTATCTGAACGGGAATCCGAATAAAAGGATTCAATGGACGCATCGGGATAGATCTCCCGGAAGCGGCGCACCTTCTCTTCCCCATGACAGTTGAGTCCCTCATATTTTCCCGTCTTCGGGTTCACCGGCGAGGCCATGCACCGGCGGATGCCGGCACGCCGACAGAAACTCTGAATCAGAAATTCCGGACTGGCGGAAATCACAAGATCATCCGGCTTCTGTCCGTCTCTGTAGAACTGCTTGACATGATCCATATGGGAGGCTGTGTACTCCTCCACAAACGCATCCATATCCGGAATCATTACAAACATGTGAAACAGGTTTTCCTTGAAGGTCTGTTTCTTCATCAGCCGAAGCACGTAAAGAAGTCCGCACGCGGCGGTTCTTGGAATGGAGAGGAGGGTTTTCGGACGGTGCCTGTAGGCATACAGGACGAGTCCGAAGGTGCTGTCTCCCCGGTAGATTGTGTCATCCCAGTCATATACGTTCACGTCAGCCTCCGAATATGTTTTCTGTTGTATATTCCTTCAGATAATAGAATACCAGATGCAGGTCCTGACTCAGACTGTAATATTCCTTGAAATAATACATATGCGTCTCATCCCCTTCCTGCACATTCGGGGAATGAATGGATTCATCCGGATAGGCAATCAGCCAGGCGTCTCCGGCATCCGGTCTGAGCCGGTAGTATTCAATCTGCTGGTAGCGGCGGATATTGATCTCATGAACCATGTGATACACCTGATAGTACGAAACCATACTGACTGCCGCAAACGCCGCAGACACCCCTGCCAGTATCCAGCTTGAAAGCGGTTTGATTTCCGCCTCATCCGCCATGGTCAGTGCGGCCAGGATCATGAGATATACCGTATAGAGCCCTGAGCGGCTGTCGAAGATCGGTGAGACAACCATGACTGCGTTTGCGCCAAGCGCGCACAGCAGAAGATAGATCAGATAGTATTTCAGGCGCTGATCCTCTTCATATGCAAAGATCAGTACAATCATCACAAGATACAGAAGGAAATAAAACCAGCCGTTGCGAAGAATGACGCCAGCGCATACCGCAAGCGCAAAGACGGAACGCAGGATCCCGGCCGGGCGAAGATGATAGATCGTCCATGCCCCGGCCGCAAACAGAGCGGTGGTGATCAGGGAATGCTCGGTAAAGGTATGTTCCAGAAACAGCGGCCAGTTTCCGGCAATCTTTTCCAGAAGGCTCAATGACGCAAACGCCGCGTTGTCATTGCTCATGCGGGCTCTGGCGCCTGGAGAAAGCAGGATAATCAGGGTTCCGATCACCGCAAACACCGTAATCAGTCCCATCCGCTTCAGACGCCGCTGCTGAAAGAAGGCAAGATAGATCAGAACCAGAAGATCTCCCCCCACCATCAGCGCCGCCGCGTTTTCCATATAAAGAGGAATGCAGAAATTCAGCACGCACAGTACCGGAACGGTCCAGGATCTGTCATGTTTCTCCAGTATCATCTCCCGAAGCAGATAAATCTGAATCAGAAACAGAAACAGAGGCAGCACATAGGTCGTTCCCATGATCCATGTGTATGTCTGCATCCGCAGATGATTTGAGACCATCAGAACAAGCAGAATGGCCAGTGTGATCCGCATCAGCAGATGATTTCTGCGCTTTGAAAGCACCGTGAGAAGAATCAGAATCCCGGTGAACAGAAGCGGATTCAGAAGATTCCATAACGGCTTATGGGGAGCCACAAGAAATCCCCACAGCTCGCTGAGATATCTTCCGCTCCAGGTCTGATACATCCGCATGGCCTGCACGAAAGGATTGTTCCATCTTCCGCCGGTCGCATAGACCCAGTCATCCCCGCAGGCGGGCGTCCAGTGGGTGATCAGAGCGAAAAACAGGAAAAAGACAAGCACTGCCGCAAGGGCAAGCCATTCCTCTTTTTTTCTGTGCCTGATTTCTTCCAACACCTTCTTCACGACTGATCTGACCTTCTCCCTTCTTTTCCTTTCTTACCGCTCGTCATAGTGACGGCTTCCTTCCTCCCCGCTTTCAGTGCAGAAGGTCACTGTATCGAGGATCTGACCGGACTGTCTGTTGATGCAGGTCAGGGTGATGCCCGACCGGTCATTGCCTGCCTCCTGTCCGTCAATCAATATATCGCAATAGGCCGGATCCTTGGACGCGTTGATCCAGACATAATGATCACCGGCCATTTCTTCCTTTCCGCCAGGCTCTGACTCGATGGAAAGTCCGGAGCCAAGCCTTCCATACAGATAGCCGGTCCCTTTCGTTCCGAAAAGCTTCAGCCATTCCGCATAGCTTTCATCGAGATAGCTGCTGGTCACAAATACCTCCGCGTCCTGAATCTGAGACAGACGTGCAAGATACGGGGCAAGCTGAGTTTCGTTCATCAGAAGCGGATCCCCGTTTCTGTAGATCAGATTCCATTTGTCGACTGTCGTGCTGGTCACGGAATCAATCCCATGCGTCAGAGCGTAATTGCGGTTGTTTACAAAATCCTTTGATTCCAGAAGATCGTTGAGTCCATACATGGCATTATAGGTGGTAAAGAACTCGCTGTTGATTTCCGGCACGACCGGATTGCGGTTGCCAAGCGCCTTCTGACTGCTTACCCAGTTTTCCCGCACATTGTACTGGTAGCGGGTATAGGAAAGATCAATGACGGCCCGGGCAAACGCAAACAAAGAACACACGCAGAGAATCCCGGTACAGGCGCGCAGTTCCTTTCCAAGATCCGCACTTTTTTTCGCGGCATGCAAGGCCGAAAGCGTTCCGATCAGAACAAATACCGCCGCTCCGAACATGGAGCGGTCAAATTCCACAGGGACCGGGCTGAGAATGATCGCGGCAACTGCCGCCGCCCCGCAGAAAACATACGCAGACGGAAGAATCAGCTCTTCTTTTTTCTTCCAGGCAACCGCCGCAAAGGCGCCAAAGCCAAGCATCAGAGCTAAAAGCCCCCTGAAAGAGCCAAGCACATTGAGGGCATTGAACAGATCATGGACCAGCACATAGGCCCGGCCGCCTTCATTCACAAAATCCGCTGCCCGCACCGCGTTTCCAGGCGCAAGAATCATGGCCATAAACCCAGTCAGCGCGCCGATCAGGCCGCTGATCATCCAGGAAGTCATCCGGCGGCCTTTCCGGCAGGAATCAATCAGAAGAAACAGCGCCATGAGAATACCGGCGCCGCCGGTGTTCTCATTCGTCCATCCCGCCGCCACGCCGAGAAAAAACATGCCGGCCGTAAAAGAGGAACGATGCGAAGTTCCATCTTCTCCATACTGCCGGAAAAAGTACAGAAAGATCAGAATGATGGTCGCCGTCCAGAGGTAATTGCAGGAGCCGGTCTCCCAGAGAACCGTCTGCCCGAATACCGGAGCGAAAAGAAACAGCCCCATGACCGCAAGAAGATAGCGCTGCGGGGTAATGGCTTCCTTATGACCGCAGGCGTGAAAGGAAATCAGCCATGCATGAAGCACAAATACAAAGGAATTGCAGAGGTTGAACACCGCCTTCGGCATGGAAAGAAACGTACGGGCTAGAAGATGGGCAACGGTACGCCCGGTCCATGTCATGTACTGGATGTATTCTCTGTGAAAAAGATCAGCCAGCCCCGAATGAATCGAATAGCCAAGATCATCCGAGGTTTTGACTGTCAGACAATTGAGGAGAAGGATCAGAAGAAAAACAGCTGTCATCAGACAGTTCAGCGGTGACTGAAAAAAAGCCCGGATTCTTTTCCCCATGCATGTCCCCTTTCCGGATACCCGTATTCTAGCACAGTCCGGGGGATCATTGACTGACGCGGAAGTCATAAACAGGAATTCCGGCGATTTCACCCGTCTGTTCCATCACTGCCCCGCTGTCATAGTTTTCCTGCAGATATCTCAGGATGAGATCCTGCATCCCGTTTTTCCCGGTGCAGGCAAGATGCGTGTGATCGCGGTACAGAAGATCCTTCAGAGGATTTGTCACACCGTATTTTCCAAGATTTGCCATCAGAAACGGGGCCGGGTATTCCCAGCCGCCAAGCGGGCAGAGATTGACATACCGGTTCATAACCGTACGGGAAATGAGAGATGGATCCGCGTAGATCATGCCTTCCCCATAGATGGTGTACTCATCAAGAAAGTACAGTTCTTCCTTCTTCTGTGAAGCCTCCAGGACAAACTGCTCCATCCGGGTGGGTTCAGCGGCCCGATTCTTCTGAAACTGCCGCAGTGCCGGAAGCACACTGCTGACCGCGATCAGAAGGCCGGCCAAAACAAAGATGATCCGGGATTTTTCAGGAACCGTGATCCTTTCCTGACGGATTTCATACAGCAGAATCAGCAGCGGAGTGATCCAGATGCAGAGCTGTGCCCGCACATTGATTCTGCCGATCATTCCAAGAAACAGATACTCCAGAACGATCACCGCAAACAGAAAGGCCGCAAGAATCCGGCAGTTCTTTTTCCCAGCCATCACAACTGCCAGAACCATGAGCAGAAACGCTCTGGCATAGACACACTGAACCATCCCCCTGCCAAGAAGCCGGACGGACTCCGCAAAAAAGACGGCCGGTCCCGGGGGATCATAAATGGTGCGGATCCTCTGCAGCTTTTCCGCAGTGAATACTTCCGGGTCCGCGAAAACCCAGTTGGAAAGCAGCTGATGCTCGGTAAAGGAAACCCCGATGGAAACATATTCATCCGCGTGCGTATCATAGTCTGCCATTCCATAGTCAAGAACCGCGCTGCGGGCCGTGTTGAACGCTTCATACTCCTGCCAGTCTCTGTTTTGATAAGGCATCCGGTCAATGGTAATCATCACTGCAAGTACCGCGACACTGACGCCAAGAAAGCCAAGTGATCTCAGCGTCCCATGGGAAAACAGCTTCCGCCCGGTTCCTTCCGGTGCTTTTTCAAACAGACCCAGATCTCTGATAACCCACCAGAAGAAAAACGGCAGGGCTGAAAGAACACTTTCAAACCGGATGGAAAAGGCAAGCCCCAGCAGTAACAGGCCGCATATCCCCATACCGTGGGAATGTCTGTGATTGCCATGATGCATCAGAAGAATGCCCGCAGTCGCAAGCACCACAGCACTTTTGGTAAACTGCAGAGAGACATGAAGATCATACAGAAACAGAAGATTCAGCCCCAGTGTATACACAATCCCCCTGCTCAGCGGCTCATCCGAGAAACAGATGAGACTTAATACGGAAAGGGAAACAAAGGAAACCGTCAGAAAAAAAATCAGATAATAGTTTGCGGAAAACGGCAGCCGGTACAGAAAAGAGAGGATTCCCTCCGCCAGGGCGCCGATGAAGAAGAGATGGGCGTTTTCCCTGCCAAATCCGCCGGCGGCGATCACATTCATGAGCTCATCATCATTGCCGTCATATCCGGCCTGTCTCAGAAAAAGCACAAGAAAAAGAATCATCCCGTTGATGAGAATCAGTATCGTCTGCTTTTCTGCCCTTTTTTTCATACCTTTAAAAATACCATTGATCCCGCTGTCATTTTTCAAAACCGTCGATCGATCCAAAGTTTTCTCAGCCGTATCTCTTTCATGATCCGACATGAAAGTCATAGATCGGAATGCCTTCTATTTCATCCGTCTGTTCCATGTACGCACCCGGATCGTAGTTTTCCTGAAGACAGGTAAGGATCGTATCCTGAATCCCCTCTCTCCCGCTGCAGGCAAGATGAACCCGCTCCTGATACAGAAGATCCTTCAGCGGATTATTCACTCCGTATACGCTGAGATTATCCATCAGAAACGGAGCCGGGTATTCCCAGCCGCCAAGCGGGCAGATATTGCAGAAACGGCCGCTGATGCCGGCTGTCAATGCATACGGACTGCCGAATATCATTCCTTCCCCGTAAATAGTCATTTCATCCAGAAGATAGAGATCCTCATTCCGGTTTCTGACTGCCTCCGCAAACCGTTCCATGCGTGTTTTTTCCGCTTGATTTTCCTGCATCTGCAGAAAAGCGGCGATCCCGCTGCGACAGACAATGGCAGCGGATAGAATTCCGATGATCCATCCTTCCCGCACAGACAAAGAGACCTTACTGCCGCGGCATTCATACAGAAACACCAGAAGCGGCGCGATCCAGATTCCCAGTTCGACCCGTACATTGATTCTTCCAAGTACCCCAAGAAACAGATATTCCATCAGGATCAGAAGAAAGGATGTCCATACCAGACTCTGCCTGTCCTTTCTGCCATGCCGAAAGAGAACGACTCCAAGCAGAATCACGCCTGCCGCATAGGAACCATGCAGAAGCGCGAGGATCAGATGTCTGAGGGCTTCAAGCAGGGATTGAACCGACATCCGGTTCTTTTCAATTCCGTTGATTCTCTGAAGCTTCTCTGCGGAAAATACTTCCGGATCCGCATATACCCATTTTGAAAGAAGCTCATATTCCGTATATGAAACACCGATGGAAACATATTCATCCGCATGGGTCTCATAATCCGCCATTCCATAATCGAGCAAAGCGGTGCGCGCCTTGTTATAGATTTCATACTCCCTCCAGGCCCGGGTAAGATACGGAAGCCGGCCGACAAGAATGGAAAACAGCGCCGCCGCTGCCGAAACGGCCACTGCCCATAGCCGCCGTGTGGTCCTGGCCATCTGCAGGGAGTGCTTCCATGTTTCGGGATGAAACAGTTCAAAGCCAATGGATTCCTTCATCCACCAGAGAAAAAACGGCAGAGTGAACAGGGCGCTTTCAAGACGGATGCTCAGGGCAGTAATCAGGAAAAGAAGACCGAAAAGACTGCGTCTTACCGAGCCGCTCCTGCTTCCCAGATGCATGAGGATCACACCCGCCGAGGCAAGCAAAGCGGCGCTTTTGGTATACTGTAGCGATACTTCGAAATCAAAAAGAAAAAGAAGATTCAGCCCCAGCGTGCACAGCACCCCGATTCTGAGAGGGTATTTTGCAAAACAGACGGATGTAATGATGGAAATCGAAAGAAAGGAAACCGCCAGAAGAAACATCAGATAGTAATTCAGAAAAAACGGCAGCCGGTAAAGAAGCGAAATGAATCCTTCCGCAATGGCGCTCATATAGATGAGATGCGCATTCGAACTGCCGAAGCCTCCCGCGGCAATCAGATTCATGAGCTCATCGTCATTGCCTTCAAATCCATTCTGCCTCCGCGCCAGAACAAAAAGAAGAAACAATCCGTTGATCATGATCAGCAGTGCGATCTTTCTGCCCCTTTTCATAGCCTAATCGTACCATTAAAATCCTGCCTTCAGAAGCTGATGCCAATGGATTCCGTATTTCAGACGGCAGGAAACCAAAGCGCATTTCCTTTTTCTTCCGATTCCTTTCCCATCCCTTCCTCCAAATGCCTGTATAATAGTCATATTCCATGAAAAAGAAAACGATTCCCGGCTGGGCGCTTGTCATTCTTCTGATATCGGGCATCTGCGGACTGATGTTTCTTCCGTATTTTCTTACGGGAAAGGCATTCATCCTGGGATGGGACATGCGCACCATCTACTCCAGCAATTTTGAAAATCTCCGGACCATGGTCCGGGCATGGCAGAGTGACGGAACCCTGCCCTATTGGTCATGGGTCAATCTGCTCGGAAATGATTTCTATTCGAGCAAGCTGTTCTACTTCAATGACTTCTTTGAATACTTTTTTGTCTTTACGGATCTTCCCTACAGCGAAGCAATTGTCTGGATGACCTGGCTGCGGTATCTCACTGCCGGATTAAGCTTCTATGCGTATTGCCGCTATCAGAACTACCGGAAAGACACCAGCGTGCTGGGGGCTTTGATGTTTGCTTTTTCCGCCTATCTGATCCAGATCATGCGGGATCCCTTCTTTGCCAGCTACATCAGCTTTCTGCCGCTGTATTATCTTTCGGTTGACCGCTGGATCAGAGAACGGAAGCCGTTTTTCTATGTATTCATGGTTTTCTTTCTCTTCCTCAACAGCTATTACCTGTTCTATATGACCAGTCTGTTCACCATCCTCTATTTCATCTTCCGATGGCGGAAGGAATACGGTGACATGAAAGGCATGATGAAAGAAGCCATGAAACTCATCGGCTGTTATCTGATCGGGTTTCTGCTGGCCGGATTCATCGTGGTACCGGAAATTCTGAATGTGCTGGCCAACAGCCGGGTCGGGGAAAGAAGCTCTCTTTTCTTCTATCAGAGCATCGTTCCATATCTCGACTATCTGTTCGCTCTTTTCACTCCGACAAGCGTTGTGGCATACCGTACGGACAACATCTCAAGACTCTATCTCTATGACACTCCGAACCATCAGCTGATGGCGGCCTATCTCTGGGCCGGCTCTCTCTGCGCGGTGCTTGTACCGCAGCTGTTTCTCAGAAAAAAAAGAGAACGCACGTTTAACAGGATCGTATTTGCCCTCATCACCGCCTTTGCCCTGATTCCGTTATTGAATTCGATCATGCATGGATTCTCGGAACCGTCCTACCGCTGGCTGATCAATGTCACCTTCCTGTGGATCGCGATGATCCTGCCGATGATAGAAGATCCAGGTACGGCAGATCAGAAGACCGTCCTGCGCACCGGGTGGGTGCTTGCCGCAGCTTTGGCGGTTTCGCCCTGGCTGATTGCGCTGATGGCGAGGGAGGACTTTGCAATTCTGGATGGATATGTACTGCTTCTGGTATTTGTTCCCTTCTTTCCTCTTTCCGCCTTTTTCTTCAGTCACAACAATCGAAAGGCGCTTCTTGTCGTTACTGTCCTTGAAATGATCGCGGCCAGCGGACTCAGCTGCTTTGGAAATGAAACCCAGCGTGAGCTTTCCAAAGAGGATACCGACCGCACCGCCGTGATTCTTGGAGAAAAGAATTACTATAATTCCTGGACTCTGACACTGGATCCAGCAAACAATGAACGGTTCTATCGAAACTATATTGACCGCTACGCTGTCTATTTCGGCCGCGGAACCAATTACAATCTCGATGAGAATATCATGGGGCTGATGGCCTATGACAGCACATATCTTGCCAGCACAAATGATCTGGTCAGGCTGGATCCGGAACACGTGGTGGATTATCTGCCATGGACCTTCGACATTACCAATCCCGATATCATGACCCTGGTATCTGCCCGTTATGCCGTAACCGGCAGAGAGGACCCCTGCCCCTTCAGAAACGGGAAACGCGTCGCATACTTCGCGGATACCTGGGCGGTCTATGAGAATCTTGACTACATCAACCTTGGCAAAACATACGGAAAAGGGATTCTCACCTATGAGGAATATGATCCTTCCATGTCGGAACGCATTACTTCGGACATCATCTGCCATCCCGAAGACAAAGAGGCCATACAGGCGCTTCTTTCAGACGAAGAGGTACAGTGCTACAGCGCCAGCGCGTCCGGAAACCATGTCAGCGCAGGTCTCAGAACAGAGAAACCGGGATTTGCGGTGGTTTCGGTGCCGTATGACAGAGGCTGGCGGATCACCGTCAACGGTCAGGAAAAGAAAGTCTATCCGGTCAATGGCGGACTGTGCGGATTTGCGGTGGATCGCGGAAACAACGATATCCAGATGTGGTTTACACCCTTTGGCCTGAAGGAAGGAAAATGGCTGACAATCCTCGGGGCGGCCGTGCTTGCCCTGACCCTTTTCTTCCATTTCAGAAAATAATCTCAGCGGCTTCTTCCCTTTTCAAAGGAGTGAGGAAGCCGCTTTCTTTTTTCTTCGCCTTCTCCGATATCTTTTTTCAGCAAACAAAGAAGATTCCTCTTTCATGATGCGGACAAAGGACCGCAGGATCTCTTGATGTGGTTTCTGCCAGCCGTTTTGAAAAGACAGGTCTGGCGGAACTTCAGGTTCTCAATTCATACCCTCATGAAAAAGAAAACCTGAAGGATGATAACAAAAGACGCGGCACTTTCATCTGTACCACGTCTTAATCTCTCGCTACCTATCTGATCTCTTCATCAACACCAGATTTGCAAGAACCTGATTCTTCTGTCCTTCTTTTTCAAAGTAAGGAAAACGCACAGGCAGGCGTTTCAGACTGCAGGATCCCGTGTTTTGATCAGCGGGAAACCATGATGGTAACCGCCTTGCTGGCAACAGAGAAACTGGCTCTGTCAAAGATGCCGCCGTACTCCCCGTCCAGGGTCCATTTCGTCGGCCGGTCAAAGAGAATCTCAGCGCTGGAGATCTCACGGTGCAGTATTTCCGGACATCTGTCGATTTCCTGGTTTGCCAGCGCTCCGAAGATCGAACTGGCCTCAGCGATATTGTCCGGCGCTTTTATAAGCATTATGTCAAACTTGCCGTTGTCCGGGGTATTTTCCGGTGAGATTACGAAGCCGCCGATCGAAATCGAGTTATAGATCGCCCCGAACAGATAGTCCCCTTCCGCCTGGAAGTGATCCGCCTTGATCTTAAGATGGGTCCGGTAGTTCAGATTCTCACCGAGATGACTGAGGCCGTTGATGGTATAGGCGGTATGTCCAAGGACATTCTTGACATCCTGATCGGTGGAATAGCTGACTGACGAAAAGGCGCCGAAAGCCGCCACATAGTTGTAATACGTACCGTTCAGACAGCCGACATCATAGGCAAACGGCTTTCCTTCCGTAAGAATCCGGCAGGCAGAGGGAAGATCCGTCGGAATCTCGATTCCCCGGGCAAAGTCATTGGTAGACCCGGTCGGAAGATATCCGATCACCGGCTTCTTCTTCATTTTCATCAGAGTATTCACAAGATGAAACAGCGTCCCGTCCCCTCCGGCACAGACCAGAAGATCACATTTCGGTCCCTTTTCATTCAGGAATTCATTGATTCTCTGACTGTCTTCCGGGATGAGCGGACAGACTTCCGTACGGTATCCTGCCCGGTAGAGCTGCTCGATCAGATCAAAACAGATTTCCCGGATCCTTCCGGTTCCGGAAGACCCGTTCAGAAGAAGAATGGATTTTTTCATGAGAACTACCTCCTGATCTTCACATGGAAGAATCGGCTGTCACTGCTGCGCTTTTTCGGATTCCGGCGTCCCGTGAACCTGATTCAGAGAACTGCTTTCCTTCAGAGCCATCTCCTTTTCGTAATCCGAGCGGAAAATCGCGGTATCCTGGGTAAGCTTCTGAAGCTTGGTATTCAGCTGGGAGATTTTGATATCCATCTGGAAAATCCGGAACAGAAGCATCGCGATGATAAACAGATAGACCAGGTTCGCCGCCTGCGCGACGCCAAGGGCTCTTGAAATCGCAAAGGCGATTTCCGGAAACAGACCCAGAATCAGCACAACTGCCGCAAAAACAAACCAGAAGATCCCGTCGCCGATGACCAGCTTGGATTTGCGGATGTTGATCATAAAGAAGGCAAAGCCAATGACCGCACCGATCACTAATACGATTCGAATGGTATCTGACATGTTTATTCCTCCAGACTGATCCGCGGCCGGAACGCCCCGATGACCAGAATACTTACACAGACATTCATCATATACTGCATGCTTTTCCAGACCGTAAGATAACTCTCTCCTGCCAGCCGTTCATCCATTTCAACCGGCACCTCGGTGACCTTTGCGCCGCAGCGCATCAGATAGGAAATCGTATCCGGCTCCGGCGCCAGGTTGATCTGTTCCGCCATGAAGCGGATGATCCGTTTTCCGTACATCCGCATGCCCGAGGTCGGATCATGAATATCCTTCCCGGTTACGAGTCTGGTGAACAGTTCAATCATGTTGTTTCCAAACATCCGCATGCTGCGGGGCTTGGGTCTGTCAACGAACCGGCTGCCGATCACAATATCATAGCCTTCTTCGATCTTCTTCTCCATTGCCGGGATGTATTCCGGGCGGTGCTGTCCATCCGCGTCAAACTGAATCACCGCGTCATACCCATGGCGAAGGGCATAGCGCATGCCGCACTGAAACGTACCGGAAAGCCCCAGATTGATTCTCTGATCAATCAGAGGGTAGCCATGTTCCTTGCAGAGGTCGCGCGTACGGTCCTTGCTTCCGTCATTGATCACCACAAAATCATAGGTGGGAAGTACCTCTTTCAGATGTTCCACCACCCGGACAATGCTTTCTTCTTCGTTATAGGCAGGTATTACAATCAGTGTTTTCATATCGTTATAAACCGGTATTCATGTTAGCACAAACCACAGAATTTCTCAGTGTTTTCTGCCAAAGCGAACCGCGTACAGAAGCCGGTAAACTCCATACAGGTGCCAGGTAATCAGAGTAAACAGCATCCGGTCAAAGGTGGATTCCGGGATGAAATACTGCTTTCTTTTCCGTACATCCGGAATCAGGGAAGAGGCAATGTCGGAATCAGGACAGTTGGCAAGGACTGCCATATCCGCCTTGATCAGAAGATTCTCCGCAAGCGGGGCAAGCTCCGGCGCCTGCTTCCTTACGGCCTGATACTCCTTTTCCGCAAGCATCAGGATGGATTCCGCCTTTTTCCGGGTGAAACCGGAATGGGAAAGCGAACTGTGATCCAGGGTATAGCAGTAGACATAGTCCTCGATCAGAAGAAAGACCGGTTCCTTCAGCGCGCATTCAAACATGAAGTGACTGTCCTCATGCACAATCGCTGTTTCCTCAAAACGGATATCCTGAATGAATTCCCGCCGGAAAATGGCCGCCCATACATGGTGCGTCGGTCCGAAGTCCTCCATGCACAGTCTCAGCATGTCCTTTCCTCTGGCAATTCCTGCTTTCGGTTCATCTATCCGGTCAATCAGAACCCCGTTTTCATAGGTTTCCTGCCGCCCGGAGACAATATCCGCGTTCTCTTTTTCCGCGCAGGATACCAGCGTGCGGACCGCCGTTTCAGGAAGTCTGTCATCGGCGTCAAGAAACAGAACATACGTCCCCTTCGCCTCCGCAAGTCCCCGGTTTCTCGCCGCGGAGATGCCATGGTTTTCGGTGCTGATGATCCGCACGTTTTCACGGTCGGAATATTCTTCAAGAACCGCCAGGGAGCGATCCGTTGAACCGTCATTGATGCACAGAATCTCCACCTTCGCGTCCTTTTGCGCAAGGGCCGAATCCACACAGGCCTGAAGATAGCGCTCCTTGTTGAATACCGGGATGATGATGCTGGTAAGAACCATGGCCTCCTCCCTATTCGTCATACATATGAACCCAGTAGCGCTCACTGCTCTTCGGTTTGGTTTCCCATTCCCTGTTGATCTTGAGCACGACCCAGGATTCATTCTCAAACAGCTTCTGGCACATGCCGTTGTCGATCAGGGACTGATACGGCTTGTAGAACCAGCCGCGCTCATCCCAAACCGCGAGAGTATTATTCAGCACAACATAGTCCGCATCACTTGCCAGAAACAGCTTTCCAAGCTTGGAGTAGTCACCGGCTTCTCCGAAATCATCCTCGGTATAGCGGCGGTCCGGATACATCAGGGTAATCATGTCCTGAGAGAGCGGATTGCTGGTGTTGCCGTCAAGAGCAGACCGGTAATCCTCCGTGGAGAACGCCATTTCAATACCCGGGACATATCCCTTGAGACCGGAATCCTGGGAAAGGATGATCGGCCGGTTGTCATAGGTGCGCTCCCGGATATCAAAGGCTTTGGAAGAAAGGGTTTCGTTGACATACTGATAGACCTCATAGGAGTCGTTGCTCACCTTGGCTTCCCAGTTCCAGTCATCTGTTCCGACGGTCAGGGCCTTGGAATACGGAGTTGTCAGCGTATCCCAGCCGATCTTCAAAGAGAATCCGGCCACCAGGGCAAGCACGGTCCAGGCAAGCGGCTTAATGGGAATCAGATGCTCAAAGGAAGCCGCCAGGAAACAGAGTGTGAACGGGTTGTTCAGAATGTCAAAACTGCGGCTGTAGACACCCTGCGTCAGCAGATTGGAAACCGCCGGCTGAACAAGCGGATTGAGAAACAGCAGGATGATCGCATAAAGGAAAACCTTGAAGCGCTTCTCATATTTGAAGTTCACAAGCGTCAGCGCAAGCAGAGCATAGAAGATGATGTTGCGGATGAGTTCGGTGGTGGAAAGATGGGAGGTCATATTGACGGTCATGTCATCCAGACTGCTGGAGCGGAAGAAATAGGCATAGTTATAGACACTGTCCTTCATCAGGAACGAATATACGCAAAGCGCCGCAAACAATATCGGAAACAGTACCAGGAATACCTTGTCCACAACCGCAAGATGCTTTCTCAGCAGGAAGGCGATCAGAACCAGAACGCCGATGATCGCGGCGGTCGCCCCCAGAATGACAGGATAGGAAAAACTGGAGCCGAAGAACACAAGGAACGCATAGCGGAACAGCGGAAACGCGGAAAGAATGAAGCCGGTCCAGCGCTTCCAGTTTTTTTCCATCGAGAAGGCCAGTCCGAAAAACAGACCGGCAGTGATAAAGGCAATCAGAAACATGCTGGAGGAACTGACGTGCAGGGCCGCGTAATACAGTACGGTCAGCGGCACGAAAAGAAGCGCGTTGGTTTTTTCCTTCAGAATCAGAAAGGCAGTCATCACGCAGGCGCCGATCACAGCTGTACGCATGGTGTTGCCGAAAAAGGCCAGCGTGGTATTGAAGTAGTTGGTATAATACGGCGCCATGAGCCCGATCAGAAACAGAATGCCAAGCCACCATCGCTTCCCGAAAAGAACGGACGCGCAGCTGACAGTAAGACTGCCCAGGCACATGCCATAGAGTACCGTAGCGCCCCAGATATAGATCGGTGTCAGAACAGCCTTATAGGAGAACAGATTCTGAATCCATCTCAGCACAATGCCCCAGAAATAGTAATAGCCGGTGAAATCATGAAGCGGATCGATCCGGGAAAGAATATATCCGCCAGGATACGCCATATGGGCAAACAGCTCATTCTGAGCGCTTTCCACCACCTCGGAAAGATAGGTAATGGAGTCAAAGTAGATATTGTTGGTATTGAGCCCCATGGATCCATAGACAAGCAGACCGGTCATCAGCAGACCGACCAAAAGAGAAACAAGATTCTGCCACGAAGGGATCACCCTGGACCAGGTCACAAGACAAAGGAGCGGACTGATCAGCAGAATCCCGGCAAGCGCAAAATACGCAACAGAAGTACTGATATCATTGCTTACCATGAAGAAAACCAGAATCTGAAACACAGCCAGAATGAACATGACACCGATCAGGGTGCAGTCAATTCTTTCAAGCGGCTCGATAAAGCGGCGGAAAACACATCCGTAGAAATAGCCGGAGAGAAGAATGACGAGTACCGCCAGGCACCCAAGCGAAAAAGCATCACTGTTCCAGTGCTGAAGATAGTATCCGATACCCTGCCAGGTATCGTTTTCCAGTAAGAAACTCAGTGCTCCAGCCATACTGTTCTCCTCACAATATCCGTATAACTCTGGATCAGCTTGACGACCTTGACGGAGACATTCTCATCCATGTAATCCTTCGAGCATCCCATGATTTCATGATTGCGCCGCATGGAGACCGACAGATCAATTGCCTGTTCGATCGTTTCCTCACGGATTCCGCCGATGATGACCGAACCGGCGTCGAGCGCTTCCGGACGCTCGGTGCTGGTGCGGATCAGCACCCCGTTGAAATCAAGAATCGCGCTTTCCTCACTCAGCGTGCCGCTGTCGGAAATCACACAGTAGCTGTTCATCTGCAGATGATTGTAGTCAAAGAAGCCGAACGGCTGCAGATTCCGGACCAGCGGATGGAATGTGAAATTGCGGGCTTCGATGAACTTCCGGGATCTTGGATGGGTGGAATAGATCACCGGCATCTGATAGTCCTCCGCCACATGATTGATCGCGTTCATCAGGGACATGAAGTTTTCCTCGATGTCGATATTCTCCTCCCGATGGGCGGAAACAAGAATATATTTCCCCTTCTCCAGCTTCAGTTCATCCAGTATGGTGCTTTTCTGAATCGCGTCCATATGACGGCTCAGAACTTCCCTCATCGGTGATCCGGTCACAAAGATCGTCTTCCCGTCAATTCCTTCGGAAAGCAGGTATCTGCGGCTGTTTTCGGTATAGGGAAGATTGATGTCGGAAATACTGTCGACAATGCGGCGGTTGATCATTTCCGAAACATTCCAGTCCCAGCAGCGGTTGCCGGCTTCCATATGAAAGATCGGCGTCTTCAGCCGCTTGGCGCAGATCGCGGAAAGCGCGCTGTTGGTATCTCCGAGAATCAGAAGCGCGTCCGGTTTTTCCTTCAGCATGACATCATAGGTTCTCGACAGAATGTTTCCCATTGTTTCCCCGAGATTTTTCCCGGCGCAGTCAAGATAGTAATCCGGCTGCCTTAGATCAAGATCCTCGAAGAAAATATCATTCAGCCGGGGATCATAATTCTGCCCGGTGTGTACCAGAACATGATCAAAATATCGCTCGCATGCCCGGATCGTCTCACTGAGACGGATAATCTCTGGCCGCGTCCCGAGAACGGTCATTACTTTCAGTTTCCGCATATCTTTCCCCTTTTCAAAATTCCCGCACAAAAAGAAAAAACAATACCTTTCAGGTGGTTTTCATTATAGCATGAGTTGCTTTTCCCACATGGGTTTTCAGGGAGTAAGAGAAAAAAGAAGCAGCCACTGCTACTTCTCAAATTCCCGGTTGCGGGCCGCCCGGCGCCGCAGCACCTTCTTCGCCCCTTCCAGAATATTCTTTCCGGATCTGATATAGAGATACTTCCGTTCGATCTGCCGTTTGATTTTCGGCCAGCCGATATCCGCGTAGATTTCATGAACACGCCGGTCATAGTAGTAGTCCGGCACAAAGTATTCCGGATCCTTCAAAGGAAACCCGTAGGTCCAGGTCTTCATGTTGAAGATCTGCTGCACTTCCTTCGGAAGCTCGCTGAACTCCACAAAATGAGCGGAATCCGCAGTCGCGCCGATGTTGGAGATGAGGTTGCGCTTGGGAATAATGGCCATCTGATGGTAGGCAAAAAAGCTGAATTCCAGAAAGAATTCCTCGAATGCCTTATGGCCCTGATAGTATTCCTGCACGGCATAGGCATCCATGATCTTCTTCATTGCGGTATGACCGCCAAGCTCCTTATGGATCAGGTCCATGACATAAGGATCCTTTCCATAATTGAAGTTGTAGTAGTTTTCATAGACCCTGCGCCAGGTCGCAAAGCCCCAGACATGGCACGATCTTGAAAAGAAGTAATCCGCGCTCGGCCGCTCATAATCCCCCAGCACGTTGAGACCGGAGATCATGGAGATTCTCAGATCATCCTTGTACTTTTCCAGAAGTTCCCTGCAGAAAGGAAAGAAGCTTTCCGAAGGCACGTTGTCATCCTCCATGAAGATGCAGCGGTCCACACGGGCCCAGATATATTCATTGGCATTCATCTGATTCTGATACATCCCAACGTTCCGGTCACTGTAAAGACGGTGTACTTCACAGTCCCAGTCCAGTTCGCTGTCGATCATCTCACGGTTTTTCCGGATCAGCTCCCATTCCCTCTCATCTCTTCCGCCGTCTGAAACAATAAAAAGAATCCGTGGCCGCACCCGCCTGAGCACATCCCACTGGCGGCGCTGGCATTCCGGCCGGATCCAGATGTTGAACTGCACCGGCACATCAATCAGCCATTCCTTTGTCTCACTCATGAAAACCTCCGATCCTTTTCTGTTTCAGGATGTATACAGAATACCACATTCGCCTTGTTCTCTCCCGTTCCTGCCTCAGGCAAGCGGTCAGAGCTGATTCTCAGGAGATGCGTTTCTCCTTTCACCAGGGATCCTTAATAAGGAAAATGGCAGAAGCCACGTCATAAAGCAGAAATCCACTCCGGATATGACCCATTCTTCTGTATGGAAAAAGAGATTCTGCAGGGATTGTATGGTTCTTCCATCCGGATGGAAGAACAGAACCTTCGATCCTGTTTCCTGTTTCATAAAACCAAAGACAAACGGTTCCTCTTCTCTCAGCCATATACGGCCAATGAAGAAGGAATCGGAACCAGTCTGCGGCATATGCTATGATATGCTTGTGTTTTCTGAAAACAGACAGGGATGAAACGATAGGTTACGATGAAGATACTCCTGATTAATACCTTTTACAACTTTGAAAGCACCGGCAGGCTGATCTGCGGCCTGCGCCGCTATCTGATCGACCATGGCCACAAAGTCATGGTTCTTTACGGCCACGGTGACAATGGGGGCGATCCGGATGTCATCCGGCTTTCGAGTGACTTCGAAGGGAAACTGCACAATCTGCTTGGCAGACTGACCGGTCTCAACGGCTGTTTTTCTCCATCCGCTACCGATAAGGCCATCCGGATGATATCGAGTTTTGAGCCGGATCTTGTGTATCTCGGCAATCTTCATGGCCACTATATCAACATCTATGCCCTGTATGAATGCCTCAGAGAACTGCAGATTCCGACCGTACAGATCATGTGGGACGAATATATGATGACCGGGGCGTGTGCTTTTGCGTATGACTGTGAACGCTTTAAGTCCGAATGCGGCAGCTGCCCACGCAGAAAAGACTATCCGATCAGCTGGTTTTTCGATACCTCCCGTACGCTTCAGATGAAGAAAAAGAAAGCCTATCAGGGAATGAAGCTCTGTTTTGTGACGGTTCCCTATACTGCTTCGCGGGCCAGGGAATCCTCCCTTTTAAAGGACTATCCGGTGTATGGCGTCGATGAAGGGGTGGATGTCAAAACCATCTACTGTCCCAGAGACCCGGCTGCCCTGCGGAAAAAACTCTCAATCCGGCCGGAGCAGAAGGTCATACTGAATGTCTGTCCGTATCCGAGTTATCGAAAAGGCGGCAGTTACTATCTGAAGCTTGCGGAAAAATGTCTCTCTCTTCCCGATCTTGTATTTGTGCATGTCGGTTTTAAAGCGGATTCTTCCGAATGTCCGGCCAATTTCATACCAATCGGATATGAGGCCAGTGAAGACCGTCTTGCGGAGTATTATTCCATGGCGGATCTGTTTGTATGTACGAGTCTTGCGGAAACACAGCCCAACACCTGCATTCAGGCCCTTGCCTGCGGAACCCCGATTCTCGGCTTTGATATCTCCGGTGTGCCGACCTGCGCGCACGCGCCATTCGGCACTTATGTTCCTTTCGGGGATATCAGCCGCATGAAAGCGATCGTTGTACGGGCCGAACGCAAAAGCATCAATTCCATTCAGGAAACAAGACGCTATGCCGTCAGCCGGTTTTCAAGCGAGGATTACAACCGGAGGCTTCTGGTCATCGGTGAACACCTTGTCAGCAATTCCTTTCTTCCGGAGCAGGATCTGAAATGAAACTCATCCATCAGCTGAAAGAAAAATACCGGTCCTTCTCCGCTCCGGTCAAAGCTTCCTTCTGGGCACTTGCATGTTCTGTTTTTCAAAGCGCCTTTTCTCTTTTCACGACACCGGTTTTCACCCGGATTCTTTCCCAGGAGGAATACGGCGTCTATGATCAGTACAACACCTGGCTTGGCATTCTCGGCATTATTCTGACTCTGAATCTCTCCTATGAAACCTTTCTCAAGGGGCTGGCAGATCATAAGGACGACGAGGATTCCTATGTCTCCGTCATCATCGGTCTTGATATGGCGGTCTTTCTGTTCTTCTTCCTGCTGTTTCTGATCTCCCCTTCCTTCTGGGGAAGTCTGTTCAAGCTTTCTCCGCTGCTTACCTTCCTGATGTTCGTGCATATCTTTGTATCGAACCCGCTGGATTTCTGGAAGTCAAAGGAGCGCTTCCACTATCGCTACATTGCCACAACCGTGGTATCCGTTCTGCTTACGGTATTCAGCTACGCCTTCAGCATCTACGCGGTAACGCATTTCAATAACCGCATGGAGGCAAGGATTGAAGCGGACCTGCTTGTAAGAGTACTGATCGGGCTTCCGATCCTGGTGATCCTTCTGATTCAGGGAAAGAAAATCTATGACCGGAAAATCTGGCTGTCCTCCCTGCGCTTCGCCCTGCCGCTGCTGCCGCATTATCTGTCCAATATCCTTCTGAATTCCTCTGACCGTCTGATGATCGGACGGATGGTGGGAGATGCGCAGGTTGCCAAGTACAGCATTGCCTATATGATCGCCTCCATGGTTCTGATGATCTGTTCCGCGGTTGAAAACAGCTTTGTCCCTTACTGCTTTCAGAAACTGAAAACAAAGGAATATGACAGTATCCGGAAAAACAGCCGGCCGTTGTTCATCTGTATTGCCCTTCTGTGCCTTGGGGCGATGGGACTTGCGCCGGAGGTAATCACCATCTTTGCCGGAAACCGCTACGCCGACGCGGTACCGATCGTACCGACCGTCAGCGCCTCGGTTTACTTCATCTTTGTCTACACGATGTTTTCCAATGTGGAATACCATTACAGCCGGACAGAATATGTCGGGGCTGCGACGCTTGCGGCAGCCGTTCTCAACATCGTGCTGAACTGGATCATGATTCCTTTGTTCGATTATAAAATTGCCGGGGCAACAACCCTGATCTCCTATATCTTCCTTGCCCTGACCCATTACATCAGCTACCGGCACATTCAGAAGACCGAGCAGTTTCCAGGTGCGTATGATCTTCCCCTTATTTTCGGGATCGGAGCAGCCCTTACGGCGTCTGCGGTGCTGATGAACTTCATCTATCCGTACATGATCCTGCGCTGGCTCATCGTGATTCTTTCAGTGGCAGGAGCAGGCGTCTTCTATCAAAGATCCCGTACCCGCAGCTGAGGCGGACCGGAAACGGTCCGTTTTCTTTTCTGTTTCCCACGCCTGGGGCAAGGAAGCGGAAAGGAGAGCTTCCGCTCTCCTTTGGATTCAGATTCCTTCTTTGTACCAGACCCTGTACGCATGGTGCGTCTTCTGTTTTTCCAGCGGCGGAAGTTTCTTCCAGTCCGGACCATAGAAGACATTGAGTACCTGCTCATATTCCTTTGGAATATAGAACGCAGCGTTTTCAAAGGGCTGCAGGATCCGTTCCCTGAACCAGTCCCCCTTCAGAAGCTCGATCTTCATGGCCGCGCACGGGTAGCCGACCCAGGCACCAAGATCGATATCCTGATAGCTGCGGCACAGTCTGTCCTGCTGAGCGATCAGCTTTTTTCTCTTATTGCGAGGAGAAAGGGCTTTGATCGCAAAGATTACGACATTCTTATACCAGGCCCGCTCCCTGATCAGCTTCCAGTTCTGCACATCCAGCTGCTTGCGGATGGACAGCGCGTCCGCTGTCAGCTTCTTCGCCTCTTCTTCATTGCGGCCAAGCGTATCAAGGGGAAAAACATCCAGATACACGCCGAGCTTCACCGGACTGTCGACTGCTTCTTCCATGACGGTCTTCGTGTTGACAAGCTTTCCGCTGGAAACATACAGTTCCGGCTCATTATGGATCGTGTACAGATAATAATCAGGGTTGGATTTTTCGCTGTTGTAGATCCGGCAGAATTCCTCATAGTCTTTTCGCGGCATACCGACATCGATATCATCATCCCAGGGAATATATCCCTTATGGCGCACCGCTCCAAGCAGTGTTCCGCCAGTCAGATAATACCGAAGATCATGTTCCTCACAGAAGTGATGAAAATCCATCAGCATCTCCAGCATCATCTGTTTCTGCTGAGACAGGGTGATTTCCTTCATGAGCGTTACTCCATCGCTTTCCTGAGCTCTGCCTTGAGAACCTCTTCCTCAAGGTAGGGATAGAGGTTTTCATAGGCCGGCATGATGAAGGTACCGTCGCTTGCGGCAATCGAGCGGATCCGCGGCTCCACATTCAGATTCTTGGTTACCGTCACTTCACATACCACCGGTCCGTCCATGTTCAGTGCCTGTTCCACTGTTTCATCGAGCATGGCAGGATCCTTGCAGGAAAGATAGTTCAGACCATAGGCTTTTGTGACCTTTTCAATATCGGGTATCGGAACCCCGTCCGAAATATCCGTGCCGAAGGTCGGATTGATGTCATAGCTGGACTGACTCATGCGGACAAACTGATATCCGTCATTGGTTACGACAAACAGCTTGACGGGAATATTGTATGCATGCAGGGTGGCGAATTCCTGAATGTTCATCTGCAGGCTGCCATCGCCGACAAAGCAGATGACCCTGCCCTTTTTTCCATAGGCTTCCGCAAGCCCCATGGAGGTTGCCCAGTATCCCATGCCGGACAGACCCCCGGAAATAAAGACCCGCTGATCCTTTTTCACATCCCAGACCTGAGCGACAACCGAGCAGGAGCTGCCGGTATCGGCGATCACAAGATCCCCGGCTCCGGCATGTTTTGTGACGGTATCGACAAGCTGATAGGAGTTGATCACATCTTCTGTTCTGAACTTATCCTGAACGATCGGCCAGGACATTTTCCATTCCTCACAGGTATCCAGCCACTTCCCGTGATCTGCGTGCATGTCTTCTTTCCGAATCAGATCCAGGGCCTGACGGAAGAAGTCACGCAGGTCTCCTTCATGGGTTTCATCGATCGCAACTCCCCACTGCACCAGCTCCGTCGGATCGATTTCAATCAGAATCTTATGCGACTGTTTCGAAAAGTCCCTGACGTTGTATCCGGTGGTATTCGGCGCAAGCCTGCTTCCAAGCACCAGAAGCACATCACAGGTCTGCAGGGCAAAATGGCTTGCCCGGCTGCCGTGGTTGCCGCATCTGCCGACAAAATACCGGCTGGAAGATTCCATCGTGTCAATGCCCATGCGGGAATTGACCACCGGTACATCCAGCGCCTGTGCGAGCTGATGGAGTTCCTCTGCCGTATCGGAAAGACGGACTCCCTGACCGGCGAGAATCAGCGGCCGCTTCGCTTCCCTCAGTTGCTTCAGGACTGCCCGTACTGTTTCCTCAGAAAGAGACACGGTGCTTTCCTCTGCCTTTTCGGGCGGAAAGGCACAGGTGCACTGCATCGACTGCACACTGACGGGAACTTCGATGCATACCGGTCCGGGTCTGCCGCCGGCGGCGGTGGAAAACGCGTCTGCGAGGATTTCGCCGGTCTTTGCCGGATCATCCAGCAGGTAGTACTTCTTTGTCACGGGCTTCATCAGAAGATCCGTCCGTACATCCTGTGTACCGTACTGGCGCATGTTATGTTCGCGTTCAAACTGAACGTGGGCAAGCCCGCTGTTGCCGGTGAAAAGAACCACCGGAGAGCTGTCGACATAAGCCTGAGCCATACCGGTCACCGCATTGGCAAGCGCCGGCCCGTTGGTCACAAAGGCAACTCCCGGTTTCCCGGAGACCCGGGCATAGCCATCCGCTGCCATCACCGCGGCCTGTTCATGATTCGTGAAGGTGAACTTCAGCTTTTCGGCCTTTGAGAGTGCCTTGCAGATCCAGAGTGCCGCTCCGCCGACAATCACATAGGCGTGGTCCGTATGCGATACCTCCTCGAGATATTTCACGATATATTCCGATACATTCATTGTCTGTTTCCTCTTCCTGTTATTTCATCCATGAAGGAGCCTGCTCGCTCAGAAGCGCCTTGAACAGAAGCAGATCCTCCTTGGAGGTAATCTTGAAGTTCAGATCGCTGCCGCGGTTGAACCATACCTGAAAGCCGCATTCAATAAGCAGAGTGCATGTCGCGACCGATCCCTCAATCCCCTTTTCCCTTGCCATGTCATGAAGCTCGACCATTTCCTTCAGCGGCATGGCATGCGGCGTCTGAGTGCGGTAAAGAATCTCGCGGTCAATGCTTTCCACGCTCTGAATCTTATCCGGTGTCACCAGCATGGCCTCCTTGCAGTCGATGGCAGTGATGCCGTTGCCGTGTTTGCGGCAGGTCGCGATATTGTCGGTAATGACTTCGGATGGAAGATAGGGTCTTGCGCCGTCATGAACCAGTACGATATCGTCATCCGCATGTGTCTTTCTGATTTCATAGAGCACGTTTTCAATGGATTCCTGGCCGGTCTTTCCGCCCCGTATGATCCCTTTCAGCTTGGTGATACTGAACTGCTTGGCATAGAGATCCATGAATCCTTCCCAGCCCTCGAGAATCGCCACATAGATTTCATCGATCTCGGGATGATTCTGAAAGCATTCCAGGGTATATATGATAATCGGCTTGTCATATACATTCAGAAACTGCTTCGGAACCAGCTGCTTGGTTCTCGTGCCGACACCGGCTGCGGTAATAATCGCAATGTTCATAACAGAAACTCCTTCCCCAATACTTTATCATGAATCTGATCTGTCTGCCCCGTGACTCCGGAAAGGAAGAGAACTCTGCCTGAAAAAAGGCAGAATTCCTGTGCCCGCATAACAGAAAAAACGGGCAGTGCCCGTTTCAGCCAAAAGAAGGACATGCATGACATATCCTTCCTGGTTATCTTTCAGTTGTTTTCGGATGCTCAGTATTCAGGCATTGCCGGAACCGGTGCCGGATTCTTTTCGGGAATCTCAGCAACCGCAGCCTCGGTTGTGATGAAGAGGCCGGAAATGCTTGCGGCATTGAGCAGAGCGGAACGGGTCACCTTGGTCGGGTCAATGAGGCCCTTCTTGAACATGTCAACCCACTCTCCGTTCTTGGCATTGAAGCCGAT
This sequence comes from uncultured Erysipelotrichaceae bacterium, assembly GCA_946537255.1. GTDB lineage: Bacteria > Bacillota_I > Bacilli_A > Erysipelotrichales > Erysipelotrichaceae > Bulleidia. The sequence goes on along the minus strand of CAMNFS010000014.1, from coordinate 2,223 downwards.
ATTTTCCTTCTGGGTCAGCTGCTTTTCGAAGATCTCATGGCCGTCATAGCCGGCATTCTCCGCAATCTGCATGATCGGCTCCTTGAGTGCTTCAAGAACGACATTCATGCCCTTCTGAATATCTGTGACATCGGACTTCATGGAGTCACGGACATCCTTGTATGCCTGTACAAGAGCCAGGCCGCCGCCGGTCACAACACCTTCCGCAACCGCTGCCTTGGTCGCGTTGAGGGCATCTTCAATCCGCAGTTTCTTGTCCTTGAGTTCTGTTTCCGTTGTAGCACCGACCTTGATCAGGGCAACACCGTTGGTCAGCTTGCCAAGACGCTCCTGAAGCTTCTTCTTATCATAGTCAGACTTGGTGTTTTCAATCGCGTTGCGGATTTCTTCCACACGCGCCTGAACATCTGCCTTCTTGCCCTTTCCGCCGATGATTGTGGTCTTGTCCTTGCCTACCACAACCTTCTTGGCGGAGCCAAGATCAGAAACCTTCATATCCGCAAGGTTCGCGTTGAGATCCTTGGCGAAGAAGTTCGCGCCGGTCATGATCGCGATATCGCCGAGCTGGTTCTTGGAATTATCACCGAAACCCGGAGCCTTTGTCGCGACTACGTTGAAGGTGCCGCGGAGCTTGTTGATGATGAGGGTGCTCATGACTTCATTGTCATAGTCATCCGCGATGATAAGCAGAGCACGGTTGGCCTTTACGACTTCCTCAAGTACCGGCAGGATGTCCTGAATGGTGTTGACTTTCTGGTCTGTGACCATGATCAGGGGATTTTCCAGAGTGACTTCCATCTTCTCACGGTCTGTCACCATGTACGGGGAAACATATCCCTTGTCATACTGCATGCCTTCGGTCATCTCAAGAACGGTTTCGAAGGACTTGGATTCATCGACGTTGATTACTCCGTCCTTGCCGACCTTGTCCATTGCGTCCGCAATGATCTTGCCGATTTCCTCGGAAGAAGAGGAAACAGTAGCGATGTTCTTGATGTCAGCGCTTGTCTTGACATCGTGGGATTTCTTCAGAAGATCATCCGCGACTGCCTTGGCAGCGGTATCGATGCCTTCTCTCATGAGAACCGGGTTTGCGCCCTTGTCAACCGCCTTGAGGCCGGCGGTAATCATCGCCTGTGCCAGGACAGTCGCTGTGGTTGTACCGTCACCGGCAGTCTCATTGGTGTTGTTGGCAACTTCATATACAAGCTTCGCGCCCATGTTTTCGAACTTGTCTTCGAGTTCGATCTCCTTGGCGATGGTCACACCGTCATTGGTGATCAGCGGGCTGCCATAGCTCTTTTCCAGAACGACGTTGCGTCCCTTCGGGCCAAGCGTTACCTTGACTGCGTCCGCGAGCTTGTTTACGCCGTCCAGCATTTTCTGACGGCTGTCTTTTCCGTATCTGATATCCTTTGCCATATCTTTTCTTTCTTCCTTCCTTTTCTGTCCTTATTTCCCTACTACTGCCAGAATGTCTTCGGCAGAGATCAGCAGATATTCCTTCTTGTCTACCGTCACTTCGGTTCCGGAATATTTCTTATAGATCACTTTCTGTCCCTTTTCAAGATCAATGGGAACGAGCACGCCGTCATTAACCTTTCCCGGGCCGACCGCCACAACGGTTCCCATGCTCGGCGCGTCCTTTGCCTCACCGGTGGTGAGAAGAATACCGGACTTTGTCTTGACTTCTTCCTTTACTTTTTCAAGGACAACGTAATCATGCAGTGGTTTCAACATCTTTCTTATCCTCCATCTTCCTTAGCACTCTTCTGAGTGCTTTGCTAATTCCAATAGACATTATATTTCTTTCATTTTCAAAGTCAACAGGAAATTAGCACTCTTTCTTTTTAAGTGCTAATTCTTTCCGGGTTCCGCACTTTTGGCTTTGACAGATTCAATGGTGTACTATACTGAATCCGTTATGAAAAAAAGATATGACAGAAGAACCCTTCTGAAAAAGGGCGCATGGTTTCTGTATTTCACATCTGCGTTCTTCGCCTTTTCCCTGAAGGATGTACAGGCGTACATTGATCCCTCCATCATGACTTACATGATTCAGGCCCTTGCCGGAGCCGCGATCGCGCTTGGAACCCTGTCCGGTTTTTTCTGGCAGAAGATCCGGAAGCTGTTCTTTTCTGAGGATGTCAGCTTTCAGAATATGGAACCGGATCAGATTGAGTTTCTGGATCCAAAGGATCAGAAGATCCGGCGGATTGATCA
>CAMNFS010000013.1 GCA_946537255.1 uncultured Erysipelotrichaceae bacterium | reverse complement strand
AGAACTCTTTTGAAACCACGTGAGATTGCAACAGCAATCACTCGTGGTAATTCATGCTTCTGTGCACGCCTTACTGACGGGCTGTGGAAGTTCTGGTCCTGCGGAAACACCTGCCGCTTCTGCGTCTTCTGAGCCAGCGGTCATTTCATCATCTGAAGAAAAGAAAACCCAGCCAATGGATGCCTCCGTCATGAAACCGTGGATCAACTCCGAAGTGATGGGAATGGTCACAGAAGAAACCACTGCGGAGGCCAAAGACAATCTGTACCTGAACGTCAATCATGACTGGCTGGTAAATGCAAAGCTTCGCTCGGTTTTTTCTGTGATATCACTTACCGCGGCGATATGAGCGTTGAGGAAAAATACGGCGCCCTCGGTACCGTGATCGGTCATGAAATCAGCCATGCGTTCGATATCAACGGCGCCCAGTATGACAAGGATGGAAATGTCGTGAACTGGTGGACGGAAAAGGACAAGGCGGAGTTCGACCGGCGGGCAGAGAAACTGATCCGTTACTATGACGGGATTGTAGCATTTGACAACGGTACCCCTGTCAGAGGAAAGATTGTTCAGACGGAAGCAATCGCAGATATGACCGGCATGCAGTGCATGCAGAAAATGGCAGAGAAGATTGAGGACTTTGATTATGAGACCTTCTTCCGCGCCAACGCGTTTCTCTGGGCACGAACCGGATCTCTGCAGTCAGCAGAAAGCAGAGTGCTTTATGATGTGCACCCGCTGAACTACCTCCGCTGTAATGTGGTTGCTCAGCAGTTTGAGGAATTCTATCAGACCTTTGGGGTGAAGGAAGGAGATGGCATGTACCTTGCCCCGGAGGACTGGCTGATTATCTGGTAAAACAGCGTCAGTCAATGATGGATGCTTAAAAACCACCGCGGCCATTCCTCACGGATAAAATTACAGACCCCGTACATTCGTAAACAGACTGTACGGGGTTTTCATGTTTGACGGGGTCTGGCAGTCCATGTGCTTTCTTCCGTTTACTGCACCTTCTGATTCGTTTCTATCTTGGTATCTACGTCATTTCTGTCAAAGGAAACAAAGTTTCCGTTGATATATGCACCGAATTTCCCCGACAGAGTATAATCCACTTTCTGCGCTTTCGAATAATCCATCAGGTTGGAATAAAACGCCTTTGTTTCATAGGAACACGTAATATGCCATCCCTCCTGACTCGAAGACAGATAATCTGCCAGGATCGGATCATCTGAGATCAGATCTGCGACAAGTGCTTCATTATGGGTAATGGTTCCGTCATCTGCAGTGGCCTGACCATTCAGGTAGCCGATGATGTGAACGTTCACATCGCTCCCATACAGCTCCCTGAAATCCTTTTCCGGCTTATACATGGTTGTCACGTGATACTCCTTTGATACATTTTCATAAGGTGCTTTCGGTCCCCGGATCTCCTCCAGCATTTTCAATACATCTTCACTGTTCAGAAAGACCCCTTCATATACTACATAATTGGTGGAAGTATCACGAGGTATGTCTTCCTTTTTGCTATCTACCTTACTTCTGCGGGTGCAGGCGGTAAAAAAGAAGATCGAAAAAATCGTAAGAATCAGAATCCAGTTTCTTTTTTCATTTTTCATCATATGCTGTTCTCTCAAGAGTACGAACGAATCCTTTCACATGTCCATCCCTTATACATCAGGAAAAAGCAGGGACATCCTGAACGAACCGGAAATGACAGTATTCCTGCAGCCGAAATAGTTCAGTCTGTTTTTCCAATGCGAATGAAAATGGAATCAGTTTCTGCGTCTGCGGTCGTGGGATTTCTCAGAATAATATCTTCGCTTGTCGTTATACATTTCCGTTTCTGCTTTCTCCAGAAGGCTCTTCATGTCGATTCCTTCCCGATCATGTACTGAAGTACCAAAAGAAGCCGCATATCCGGACGCATTGATTTCCTCCCTTACAGCCTTCACATCCTGTTCCAGCTGTTCAGGTGAGACATCCATCTGCAGAGCTACAAACTCATCGCCGCCGATCCGGTAGATATTCTTATCTCCGAACCGCTTCTTCATGGCATTTGCCACAGTACGGATCATCTGATCACCGGCCGCATGACCATGCGTATTGTTCATTTCATGAAGTCCGTTCACATCCACATATACACACGCCGCATTCCGGGCACAGTTTTTTCCATAATAGAACAGATTGCGCTCATACGCATTTCTGTTTCTGACTCCGGTCAGAATATCCGTTTCCCCAAGATAACGGTTTTTTCTGGACTGATACATGAGCTGGTATTTCATCCGTGCCTGAACCACTGTGACAATGAATGTCACAATCGTAAAGGATCCCATATTCCAGAGGTCGCTTACTGCCAGATAACCGGATTTCATCTGAAAGGAAAGCAGACAGTAAAACACACAGGCGCAGAACGCCAGCAGAATCTCATAAATCGGTCTGATATTGAAAAAATAGGGAATCAGCGGAAGCAGAGCCACCGGCGTCACTGCCGGCAGATCCGGATGACTCAGAGAGATGTAGAACGAAAATACATACAGTGTGGCGATAAAGACCATAGCCAGCGGATCTATAATATCCGGGTGTTTATCCGACAGAATGCGCGCACATACATAAAAGCCGAATTCTATGAATACCATTCCAAGGTACACCCATCGATTCTCCGAAAACCATCCTCCGGGAATCATACTGATAAGAAACAGAAAAGAAAAGAGAACCGCTCCTGCCGCGGCATAAATCGGCAGCAGCTTTCGATTTTCCTTCCTTGCATCAGGAACAACCGCAGCGTATTCCTCTGGTTCAAGCCCTGCATAGAACAGTTCTTTCTTCAGTTCCGTCATTTCCTGTTCTCCATATCCATTCACACATCCGTTCAGCATTGCCTGATGGATGACAATAATTTACCTATTTTCGCTCAGCCCATTCAAGATGCGGTTCCAGAATGTCACCCCAATGCATGAATTACTCCTTGCTTTTTTGTATGTGTCAAGGCGAAACTAAAACTGTACAGAAGAATCCAGGTACGGAAAATGACACTGTTCTTTGCGGAAACTCTGAAAAAACTGAGAATAGAGAAAGGTCTTTCCCAGCGCGAGCTGGCTGACCTTGTTTTTGTCACCCGCTCAACGATCGCCAGATGGGAAAATGGAAGCCGGCTTCCGGATGTGAAAATGATAACCCGTCTTTCCAAATGCCTTGAGGTGGATGTCACTGCCCTTCTCAATGCGGCCGCGGAAAGCGATGAGATTCCGCATGTCATTATGGTGGACGACAGAAAAATCATTCTTTCAGGCGGTCTTCCCATTCTGGAAGAAGTCATGCCGCATGCGGTGATTACCGGGTTCACCCGTCCCTCTGAAGCAATCGAATATGCAGAAACAAACCCTGTTTCGCTTGCTTTTCTGGATATTGAACTCGGCAAGACAAGCGGCTTCGATCTCTGCCGCACCCTGCTTTCAATCAATCCCCGTACAAATGTTGTTTATCTGACCGCGTACAGCGATTATTCTCTGGATGCGTGGAGCACCGGCGCCAGTGGCTTCATGCTCAAACCGATTACCTCAGAAGGAGTCCGGACACAGCTTCAGAATCTGCGTTATCCATTTCCTTCAGGAGGAACTGTCTGATGCATTATTCTCTTCTGATCGTAGTCGGAGCGATGCTGGCGCTGGCAGTGCTGGCTCTGGCCATTGCTTTTATCATGCCGGGCATCGATCCCTGGAGCAAAGAATTCTTCATCGTTTTTCATTTGATCATCATTCTTTCCATCGTTGTCTCTTTTGCGGATCTCTTGGTCTATGGCAATCCAAGTCTCGTACTGCTGGAGCGGATCTCTTCTTATCTTGGGTATCTGGTACCCTCATTACTTCCACCCCTGCTTACAGCATATCTTCTGCACTGCTGCGGAGAGGACTGGAAAAAAAGTCCGGTTTTTTATTCCGTGCTTTTTATCTGGATTGTTTATTTCATGATCCTGTTCGCCGCTCAGTTTACGGATCGTTTCTACTACATTACCCCCGAGAATCTGTTTTTCCGCGGTCCATGGCATCCATTGTTATTTATTCCGCCGGTCGTTATTCAGATGATTTCTCTCATTGTCCTGATTCAAAGGCGCCGCAGACTGTCCGGAAAATACTTCTCTGCTTTTCTCATCTACCTGATTCCTCTGACAGTCGCCACAATGATCCACGCAGTTGTCGAAGCGTTCTTTCTCTTCGATCTCAGCATCTGTATCTGTACTCTGGCAATGTACAACTTTATTCTGTCGGATCAGATCGAGCAGTATATGCGTCAGCAGCAGGAAATAGCCCATCAGCGCTCCAGCATCATGGTCCTGCAGATGCGCCCGCATTTCATCTATAACACCATGATGAGCATTTATTATCTCTGCAAGCAGAATCCCGACCTCGCCCAGAAGGTCACATTGGACTTCACAACTTATCTGCGCAAGAATTTCACAGCCATTTCCAGTGAGGAACTGATTCCTTTTTCAGAAGAGCTGGAACATGCCCGGGCTTATCTCGCAGTAGAACAGGCACAGTTTGAGGACACGCTTTTCGTGGATTACGACACCCCGCACAAGGACTTTCTACTGCCGCCGCTGACCCTTCAGCCGATTGTTGAAAATTCCATCAAACACGGAATGGATCCCGACTCCGATCCGCTTCATATCAGTATCAGAACCCGAAAGACAGACAGCGGCAGTGAAATAACCGTTGAAGACAATGGGACCGGTTTTGATCCGGGTGGAAACAATGAACCGCATATCGCTCTCGATAACATACAGCAGCGGCTGAACATGATGTGCCGTGGGAAAATGACGATTACAGCCAATAACAAAGGCGGAACCATGGTAAAGATCACGATACCATGATCGAAATACATGAGGCATCCTGACAGTCTGAATGCACAGCAGGCCATCAGGACAGTCCGCACACGGAAAGGCCTGCATGCCCCCTGCTGCAGGTCTTTCCTTTTTATTCGGTATTCATCCTTCTTTTCTTTGCAAAGCAGACAGAAAATCCGGCGTACTTCCTATATCCGTTTGGAACGTTGATCCTTTTTCAGATATTCATCACAAGAAAGCCCAATTTCCCTTTTCTGTCATCAAAAAGACAGAATTTTGAATATTATTCTTTTCTGATACAGAAAGAAAAGATATGATTGTTCCAGCAAAAAACACATGCTTACAGGAGACAGATATGGATGGAATCGAATCCTTCGTTGAATCTTTCCTCAGACAGATAACCGGGAACGGTAATTCCGGAGCTCTCCGGAACGATCTTTGTGTTTCCATTCTGAATGTTGGAAAAGCGGATGCCATTCTCTGTGAGTGCGGCAGATACTCACTTGTGATTGATGCCGGCACAAAACAGGATGGAAAAATGGTCACCCAGAATCTGAAACAGAGAGTGAATCACAGTCTGGACTGTCTGATCATCACTCACTATGACAAGGATCATGTCGGCGGAGCAATTGATATCATAAACAGCATTCCCGTCAAACGCGTGATCGTTCCCGCATATGAGCCGAGTCATCCGGATGCGGTTGCTTTTTTCGTCGCCCTGAAGCAGAAAGGGATCCGGCCGGAACTTCTGAAAGAAAACTGTGAAATCCTCAATGAAGATCTGAGGATTCTGATTGAACCGCCCGCTTCCTATGAAATCAAAGGCAGCGGCGAATACGACAATGATTTCTCACTGATCACTACCATCACCCACCGAAACAACCGTCTGGTTTTTACGGGTGACATAGAAAAAAAGCGGATCGGAGAATGGCTGAAAACCAATCCACCCGCATGTACTTTTCTGAAGTTTCCGCATCACGGCATCTACGATAAAAGCCTCAGGGATCTGATGAAGGCGCTGCAGCCCGAACATGTCGCCATCTGTGATTCCGCCAAGAATCCCGCAGACAAGGCAACCCTTAAGCTTATCAGCAAATATACCGGATCTGTCTATGAGACAAAGGACGGAACCATCACTGTAATCTCTGATTCCAACGGACTGACCATCCATCAGAAATAGCAGATCCGCGCATCTTCCATGTTAAAAACGGCCTCAGCCGTTTTTTGATTTCAGAAGTGATGCCCAGCCGCATCAATACATCGATCGTGTCATGATATGGCAGGCACTGACAGAGAATTCTTTCACCCGCCCGAAGGTTCCGGTATTTTACGATCCGGGCTGAATATCAGAAAGAAGACAATCCTTAAATCATTCCTTTCGAAAACTTCAGGAACATCTCATAATCAGCCTCATTCTGATCCGCATAGGCACTGGCATAACTGACCATGGCAGTTTCAAAGGAATCATTTTTTCCAAGATATCCCGCAATTGCGTGACGGTCTCCCGTTTTTGCGTGCGCCGTGGCAAGTGTCCACGCACAGATAAGAGAAAGACCATGATATCCTTCCGGGGTAATCGTTTTCAGATCAAAGGCTCCCTTGTCATCCCACAGCTGCCGTACATAATAGTCTTTGCTTTTTCCATTGGAAGCCTCTTTCCTGACCCATCCCAGAAGAACATCTCCCGCTGTCTGAATCGCACGCTGTCCTTCTACAACTCGCTGTCCGCAGTTTTTGTAAACACTGTGTCCATAGTATTCCTCAAGCACGGAACCGGCAGCTTCCTTGATCTGAAGCACAAGCGGATCACCGTTCTCCCTTCCCATCATGACAAGGATCCATGCCTGACGTCCGACGCTTCCTACGCCGACCACCTTATGAGCCAGTTCAAGCGGTTCAAACTGATCCAGCAGCCTGCGTCTATGATCCGGAAGGGTTTTCTTATAGTCCTCCAGTGTCCGGTTCAGATCAAAACGGAAATCAAAATATCCCTTCTCCTTTTCGGTCATTTCCCGGACCGGGACCACAAGCGGAGGATTGCTTTTGATCCGCATCTTTCCATCCACTGTTTCCATCAGTTTTGACACGGCCCCTGCACTCGTTTTGGAAAGCGCTTTGTTCACGGTATCATTGATCAGCGCTGCTTCCTCTTCGCTGATCTCATCCTTTTTATCCTTCAGGAAGTTTTCGATATCCAGATGCTCATACCACACTTCCATATTTCCGGTATCCGAATGTTCCCGCATGGTCTTCCGATACATTTCCGCCGCTTTGAAAACCGCTTTCTTTCTCTGATCCGCATTGAAGTTTCTATCCCGTCCGCAGATTTCAATACTGGCAAGAAGGCGCTTGATATCCACTTCAAACGGTGCAGGAAGGGTTTCATCAAAATCATTGACATCGAAAACTATCCGGCGTTCCGCCGAGGCAAACAATCCGAAATTCGAGATGTGCGCGTCTCCGCAGGCCTGTACCAGAAAAGGTGTTTTCGGTGTACTTGCGAGATCATGTGCCTGAAGAATCGCAGCGCCTCTGAAAAAGGAGAATGGCGAAGCAGCCATGCGCTTCCGTCTTATGGGGATCAGTTCCAGAACTCTTGTCACTTCCTGACTGATAATCAGCTGTTCCACAAGCTGACGGTTGGTCTGAACCTCCCATGTACCAAGATCCTTCCGTGATGTTGTTTCCCGGTAATGCTTTCCCTGTTTTTTTCTTTCCTTGACTGTTTTCATTTCCTGTATCGTTCCTGCTTATTCATGAACCGCAGCCATTCTTCATTCATTTCTGAAGAAAGCGCAGAACCATCCATATGACATTATTCTAGCAAAATCTCCTGTCCGGAAACGGCGCATCCGTATGAACACGGCCCACCTTTGAACGCACTGACACAGAAAACACAGAGAGCTCTTCAGACCGCTTCACATGTGGTTCCTCCTGCCGCAGAGGCAATCATGCCTTGCCATTTCCCGGAAAACCCTGAAAGAAGACCAGATGACAAAGCCAGAGAAGTCTTTCCTTCAAGAACTTCTCCGGCTATCTGTTTATTCCAGTCCGTGATTTGTCAGATCACGCTCTTCTGCCATGCATGTAAGAAGAGAACGGATGAACACAGCAGTCCACAGACCAGGATCCGTTCTGTCCTGGGTGTTTACAACCCGGCTTCCATCAGGCTTCTCACTTCGCTGAACCGGCTGTACCGGCTGATCACCCTGACTTTCGTCATCCTTCGATTCATCCTGTTCTTTCTTTTTCCGGGATCTTACCGCGAACAGAACCGCTTCACTTCCGCCGTCATCGAATTCCGCCATCAGCGTATGACTTCCCGCTGACAGAGTTTCAAGGAAGGAAGAAGATGAATCACCGCGCTTCCCGCCTTGGCAGTATAAGCCTCGGGACTGAGTACCACCCCATCCAGTGAAGGATCCGGCGAAAAAAACGCACAGACCTCCTCGTTCTGAGCGAGGAAATCAAGATATTCCCGGCGGGTGCTCAGATTCTCTCCCTTCACGAGCACTTTGGTTGGCTCCAGAAGTTTCTCTGCTTCATGATTGAACCGGCTCAGGCCGCGATATCGTTTTTCCGGAGCGGAAAACTCATGGATCAGCCGGATCCGGCGGCTCTTTCTGATGAAAGTGTGAATAAACTGGTTCTCGATCTGATTCATAACAAAACGGCCTCTTTCCCTGATTCAGTCCTGTTTTCACCTCTTTTCAGTATCCTCCAGTTGTGAATTCCTAACAATTCTGTAAAATAAATACGATCAGGAGAATCTGTCTATGAAAAACTTTCTTTCCGATCTGGATGCCAGGTATCTGAAGATCGCGACATATGCGGGAGGCTGTATACTCGTTACCGGCTTTCTGGGTTATCTGCTGTATCATGCCCTTCCAAGTCTGAGTTATTTCTGGAAGCTGTGCCTTGCGGTCGGCAAACCCGCGCTTCTGGGCGGGGTGTTCGCCTACCTTCTTGATCCTATGGTACACAGTGTTGAGAAATGGTTCAAAGGCTCGTCAAAAAATGCCAAATGGGCAAGACCGGTCAGTGTATTCCTCTGCCTGATAGTCATCATCGGAGCGATCCTTCTGTTTCTCGTACTGGTTTCCCAGCATCTTGTCACTTCCGTATCTCAGATCAATTTCGAAAGCATCACGGGTTTGTTTGCAAACTATCAGAATCAGGTAAATGACTTTCTTGAAAAGGCAAAACAGTATCTGGAACAGTTCAATATTGATCTGCCGAATATCGGCAAAACCTTCACCGGCGCCATCGGCTCTGTCGCCAGCGGGTTTTCCACAATACTGTTCGCTCTGATTTTCGCAATCTATTACATGATTGATTTCCAGAATCTGTTCAATTACTGGCAGAATGTGCTTCACAGACTTCTGTCCCCCAAAACGATCAATCACTGCAAGGAACTGCTGCAGGATGCGGACAGGTGCTTCTCCGGCTATATCCGCGGTCAGACCATTGACGCGGTGCTGGTCGGAGTAGTTGTCACAATCATATTTCAGATTATCGGGATGCCATATGCCCCTGCCGTCGGCTTCATTACCGGGTTCGGAAATCTCATTCCCTATTTCGGTCCGACCCTCGGATATATCGCGGTTATCCTTGTCAACCTGCTGAACGGGCTTGATCTCAGGATGATGGCAATCGGCCTTCTGATTCTTCAGATCATCATGATGATCGACGGCAATATTATCAACCCGAAGCTTCTGGCCGGAGCGATTCAGGTTCATCCGCTTCTCGTCGTCGCCTCTCTGCTTGCGGGAGGTGCGATCGGGGGAATCATGGGAATGCTGCTGGCAGTGCCTGTCGGCGCCTTCCTGAAGCTGCAGTTTGAAAAATGGATCGCCTCCAAAAAACCTATCACCTCTGATCCAGAAGATACCCAACAGCATCCGGCATGATGCCTCAGCCTGCTTCGGCAGGCTTTCTTTCTGCCCGCATCCGTGATCGTAAGACATGCGGCAATGGCTTTTCTGTTTATAATAGATATGAGAAAACATTTCCATGAAAAAACAGAAACGAACCGGAATCATTTTACAGATCTGTCTGACCGCTCTGCTTGGCATGCTTTTTATTTCCGTTTTTACCTACGCCAGCCAGCGGAAGATCGTAGACAGTTCCATCAAGGAAGGTTCTGAGAACATTGCCCGTCAGACCGCTGACCAGGCTCTCAGCAGTATCCGTCAGTTTCCAACCTTTCACTGGCTTCTGAAATACTGGTATGAACACGCGGATGAGATGGAGATCGAATATGACACGGACTATTCTTCCAGTATCCAGGCAAAGCAGCAGCTGAATACTCTGACCGCTCATCAGCCCGATCTGCATTTCCCCTATACATCCGAACAGCAGCTTCTTTCACTTCCTTCAGAAGATCAGAAGCTGTTTGCGGAAGTCGCTTATAACTGGATTACAACCGATCTCAACCGGATCAAGCGGGGAATGAATACCGATCATCTTTACTGCGTTGTGACAGATGTCGACGGAAGTGAACACCCGTATGAAACCCAGTTCTTTCTTCTGAGTGCTTCAGAGCCTGACTCTGTGCGAAGTGACAATGATGTCTTTCCGCTTGGAAAGGTAATCCATGTTCCGAGAAACAGAACCCTTCAGGACTCGATGCGGCAGGTTGTTCTCGCCTCTGATTCCGAAAAAGGACATTTTGAGTACAGCGGCAACTTCGCGGATTACTACGCATTTCTCGATTCCTTCGAAAATCACGCAGTACTGGTCGGAGTTTCCTACAGCAAGACGATGATGGAGGAAACCATTCTGAAACAGGCCAGAGCCGGCACATGGAACGCTTTCATCTATGAAGCCCTTCTGGTTGCCCTGATTCTGAATGCGCTGTTTCTGTATATGATTCATCCTCTGACAAAGGTTCTTGAAATCATCCGGAATTACACAGAGAACAAGGACAGCGCGGACGCAAACAAAAAGCTTTCTGCCATCACGGAAAACTACCGGGCCTTCATGGTGCGGAACAACGAAATCGGTCAGCTCTGTCAGGACTTCTCCGGCCTCACGACGGAAATTGACAGCTATATCAAGGAAATCGGAGAGATGACCGCGAAAACCGAAAGAATCTCCACTGAGCTGCGTCTGGCGGAGAACCTGCAGGCATCGATGCTGCCGAACGTCTTTCCTCCCTTCCCGGAGCGCAGAGAGTTCGATATCTACGCCTCCATGGATCCGGCAATTGAAGTCGGCGGAGACTTCTACGATTTCTTCTTCATGGATGAAGATCATCTGTGCCTTGTAATTGCGGATGTCTCAGGAAAAGGAATCGCCGGCGCGCTGTTCATGATGCTCGGAAAGCTGACACTGCGAAGCAGCGCGCAGGTGCTGTCGTCCCCTGCCGAAATTCTGGAAAATGCCAACAATGCGATCTGTGACAATAATAAAAATGATATGTTCATCACGATCTGGATCGGTATTCTCGAACTTTCCACCGGTATTCTGACCGCCTCCAATGCCGGCCATGAATATCCTGCCCTGCAGAAACCCGGCAGACCGTTCGAACTTCTGAAAGACCGTCACCACATGGTTGCGGGAAGTTTCTATGATACGAAATACAAAAACTACACGCTTCAGCTTGAACCAGGAACGAAACTGTTTGTATATACGGACGGAGTTCCTGAATCAACCAATTCAGAAAAGGAACTGTTCGGAACCGGCCGGATGCTGGATGCGCTGAACGGTTCGAAAGCAGATGATCCGAAATCGCTGATTCTTTCAGTCACGGATTCCATCAACGCTTTTGTCGGGGAAGCAGATCAGTTTGATGATATCACCATGATGTGCATAGAGTATCACGGCCCCCGGAATTGATAGAAAAAGTTCTGCGGAAAGCAGAGCTTTTTCATACAGGATTCCGGAGACTTCAGCAGTCCGCCATTGTTTTTCCTTTTCCAGTCAGGCCTTCAAAATCATGCGTAAACTGATCCACTGCCGCGTCTATTGCGGCATTTTTCACAAGGCCTTCAATAATATCGGGAGCCACAGTAACTGCCTTGACGCCATACCGTGTCAGTTCCAGTACCTGCTGGCTGTTCTTGAAGCTTGCGGCGAGAAGCCCGCTGTAGCTGTCATATCCGCTGCCGACAATCGCATCATGGATTTCCTTGGCTACCCTTACGCCGTCAAATCCCATGTTGTCAATCCGGTTGACATACGGGGCGACATATTCCGCTCCGCACTTCGCCGCGATCCACCCCTGCATCGGAGTATAAACGGCAGTTCCGATAAACCGGATGCCTTCCTTTCTGAGCTCCTTCATGGCTTTGAATCCCTCTGGTGTACAGGGAATTTTAATCAGCGTCGTATCACCCAGTTCCTCACAGATCCGGTGCGCTTCCCTGATCACTCCTTCCCAGTCCCGTGAAACCGCCTGAACAAAAAGTTCTCCGTCAGAGCCGATAATGGAACGGATCTCCCTGAGCACCTCATACGGAGACCGGCCGGTTTTTGCCAGAATCGAGGGATTGGTGGATACACCGTCTATCGGAAACAGATCATGGATCCTGCGGATCTTTTCCACATTTGCATCATCAATACAGAATTTCATAACTGATCTCCTTTTTCTGCAGGTTCTGCTGTTTCAGCAGAAACACTTTTCAAAATCAATATGCTTCGTTAAAAGCGGTTTTCTTCATTTTTTCCACGCTCTCCGCGTGGGCAGCCTCCAGAATCTTCAGGAAGGAATCCACCTCTTCCTCGGTGTTGTAGACCCCGAAGCTGACCCGGATCATGCCCGGTGTATTGCTGTCAAGACAGTCCACCAGACTCTCCTGAGTTTCCTCACGGATTCCCATCAGTCTCCAGACATAGGGATGGGCACAGAAAGCACCCCGCCGGGTTGCGATTCCCTTTGCGGAAAGAGTCGTCGCAAGAAGGAAGGAATTGACGTCTGAAAAATTGAAGGAAACGA
The DNA here is from genome assembly GCA_946537255.1 of uncultured Erysipelotrichaceae bacterium. GTDB lineage: Bacteria > Bacillota_I > Bacilli_A > Erysipelotrichales > Erysipelotrichaceae > Bulleidia. Next base: position 28,777 of record CAMNFS010000013.1, on the reverse strand, counting down.
CGCCTACCCGGTCATCCGTATTCTCCGTATCTCCGTAGACAATCGCATTGTCCATTTTCAGAATCCCGCTGATCAGTCTTTGATTCAGATTCTTCTCATGCGCTTCGATATGATCAAATCCAACCTGCTGAAGAACCTCAATTGCCTTTTTCATTCCAATGACGCCGGGATAGTTCGGAGATCCCGCTTCATAGCTTGCCGGAGCGTCTTTATAAGTCTGCCAGGAATCGGAAACAATCTTCACGGTCCCGCCGCCGTAAAACTCCGGCATATGCTGATTGAGTTCTTCACTGAGACCAACGATCGCTCCGCCTCCATAGGGAGAATACATCTTATGCGCGGAGAACACAAAATAATCGATATTCTCCTCCGGTGTTTTTCCAAGCATGGAAAACTTCCGGTGTGCCACAATCTGAGCCCCGTCCACAACAATTCTGGCTCCGTTTTCATGGGCAAGCTTTGCAATCCGGTGCACATCCGTGACATAGCCTGTCACATTGGACGCGGCCGTAACCGCAACATATTTGACTTTGTTTTCCTTCAGCATGGATTCGATCGCGTCATAATCAACCCGTCCCTTTTCATCGACCTCGGCATAGATCACATGGCATCTTTCCCGCCAGGAAAGGTCATTGGAGTGATGTTCCATGCGCGTAGACAGGACCAGATCATTCTGATCCGAAATCAGAGCGGATGCCAGTTTGTTCAGTCCATCGGTTGTGTTGTTTACATAAACGCAGGTATATGTCGTGGGGTCAGCACCGACAAAATCCAGAACAGTTTCCCGGGCGGCGTTGTACAGGTCAGTAGAGTAGTCCGACTTGCGTGAGAATCCCCTGCCGATGGATCCATACATTTTCAGCTGCTGATCCACCTCATTCATGACCGGTTTCAGGGCAGGTGTCGTCGCGGCGTTGTCAAAATTGATCAGCGGCTGTGAGGTACCATCTTCCAGTTCCACCGGTTCATCTATCCCGACAATCTCATTTCGAATGGTTTCAATTGTGAAAACCGTCTGATTCTTCTCTGCAGTTTCCTTTTCATCCGGTACTTCCGAGGCTTCAGGGCTTTCGATTGTCTGACTTTCCATCTCAATCGGTGAATAAGGTTGAGGCGATGCGGTGGCACAGCCTCCCGTGCAAAACACCATCCAGAGAACAAGCAAAGGGCAAAGCCAGGTTCTGATCTGATACATTCAATTACTCCTTCTGAAAAACAGAATCCGTTTTTCTGCAGGAACAGTATATCAATCTTCCGATCGAAAAAGCCACAGCCATCCGCTTTCCGAGGTCGGATTTTCTGAACTTCCGCTTCCTGCCCGAAAAGAAAACCAGAGTGCTCAGGCTCTGGCTTTGATTCCCTGGTTCAGTTTTTATACTCGAATTCCAGACTGTCTGCGGTATGTTCCTTGTTGTCAGTCCATTTCAGTCCGGAACCTCCGTCAAACCGGAAGGATCCTGTTCCATCCTGGTATTCAAACGTCTCGGATTCGGTGACAGATCCATTCATCACAACTTTTTTCTTAGTGCCATCCGTGTAGTCAACCGTCAGCGATGATGTATCCAGAACCCCGGTCATATGCCATTCGGTATACTCGGAATCACTGGTTTTCATCTGAACGGTGAATGAGGATTCCTGCATGCCGTTTGGTTCAACCAGAATACTGTACGGATCGTTTTCATAGTTTCCGACGAAGTTCATAATCGGATTCTGGGTGGATTCATCCGCTCCGGTATTCACCGGGCCCGGCTTTTTTGTGACGGTCAGGGTTCCGGTTGCGCCTTCCTTGGTAACCTTGCAGGTTACCGTGTAGGAACCTGGTTCAATGTCCATGTACTCGGTAGTTCCCTGACCTTCAAATTCCCATTCAATGGCCGGCTTTGCGGATTCCTCTGCCCCTTTGTTCTTCACGGTAACCGTAACAGCGCCTTTGCTGAGATCACCGTCCACAACCAGTTCATCTCCGTTCTGTATTTCCATGTCATTGACACTGTCATTGTCCAGCGAGGCATTGTCTGCCGTAATGGTGATGACTTCTTCGCTTCCGTTTTCTTTTATTTTGCTTGAGTATGATCCGGAGCTTCCGCCGCACGCGCACAGCAGACCGGATGCCGCGAGCGCTGCCATCAGTCTCTTTGTTGTTTTCATATATTCCTCCATTTCGATGCGCATGGCGCATCGTTATGATTATAGTCAATTTTCGAAAAAGAGCCAGTGTTCCGTTCCCATTTTCGTCGGTTTTGTGTATATGATTGATATGTATCACAAGGAGGAAAACCGATGAGTGACATAATCAATACCAAAGCTGCACAGGAAAAACTGAACGAAGGAATCAGATCTGCGGAAGCCATTCTTGATAATCCGGAAGAAATCAACCGGGTACTGGATGAAGTGAACGTCAAGGCGAAGAAACTGCCCGTTATCAGCAGTCTGACCAATGACCTTCCTGTCATGGTCAACATGGTCAGATGCTATATCACCAAAGAGTATCCCAAGGTGTCCCCGAAAGTCATTGCCTCCATGGTCGGTGCCTTCATCTATCTGATCAAACGGCAGGATCTGATTTCAGATGACATCCCGCTGATCGGTATGCTGGATGATATCGCTGTATTCGCTCTTGCGCTTCAGATGGTCAAGCCGGAACTGAAGGAGTTCTCAGAATGGTACGCAAACCGGCCAGCGCCCCAGGCAGCGGTGCGCACGGAATCCGCACCGGAACCGGAAGCTGCTGAATCTGCGAAGACGGAACAGAACGCCTGAACCCTCTTCATGAATAACAGCCATGAAACGGACAGATGGGCCCGCTCCATGGCTGTTTTTTTATTCTCCCTCAGCCGAATAACGCAGTTGAGAGATACCGGTCTCCGGAATCAGGAAGAATAATGACAATATTCTTTCCGGCATTTTCAGGACGCTTCGCCAGCTGAACTGCCGCATAGACCGCCGCGCCGGCAGAGATTCCTGTCAGAACCCCTTCCAGGTGTCCGATCTTGGCTCCTGTCGCCAGGGCATCTTCGTTTTTCACTGTGAATACTTCATCATAGACAGAAGTATCCAGAACCGATGCGATAAATCCGGGCCCGATTCCCTGAATCTTATGCGGACCGGGTGCGCCGCCGGAGAGCACCGGAGAAGCTTCCGGTTCAACCGCGACCACTTTGAGATCCGGATTCTTTTCCTTCAGATATCTGCCGGCGCCGGTAATGGTTCCCCCTGTCCCGACACCTGATACGAGAATGTCCACTTTTCCATCCGTGTCTTTCCAGATTTCCGGTCCGGTTGTCTCATAGTGCACCTTCGGGTTTGCCGGGTTGTCAAACTGGCCAGGAATGAAGGAATCCGGAATCGATTCAGCCAGCTCCTTCGCCTTGGCAATGGCGCCTTTCATTCCCTTGGATCCCTCTGTCAGAACAATTTCCGCTCCATATGCCCGGATCAGCTTTCTTCTTTCTTCCGAGAATGTTTCCGGAAGGACAATAATGACCCGGTATCCCTTGGAGGTTCCGACTGCCGCAAGACCGATACCGGTATTGCCGGAGGTAGGTTCAATGATGACGGACCCTTCCCTGAGGACACCGCGCTGCTCGGCATCTTCAATCATTGCCCGGGCAATTCTGTCCTTCACGGAACCGCTCAGATTGAAGTATTCCAGTTTCCCGAGAAGAACCGCGTTCAGTCCGTATTCCTTTTCAAGATGTGTCAGTTCAAGAAGCGGTGTATTTCCAATCAGCTCAGATGCATTTTTTCTTATGTTTGTCATTTTGTTATCCTTCTTTCTTGATTTCTATTCTTACTGTATTGCCGCGAATGCGGTTTCAAGCGCGGCGATCAGATCATCCGCCTTTTCAATTCCGATTGATACACGGATCGTGTTCGGTTTGATTCCCTGTTCAAGAAGCGTCTCTTCGGAAAGCTGGGAATGGGTTGTGCTTGCAGGATGGATCACCAGGGACTTCACATCTGCGACATTTGCGAGCAGAGAGAAGATCGGAAGATGATCAATAAACTTCTTTGCGGTATCCGCATCACCCTTGATTTCAAAGGTGAAAATGGATCCGCCGCCGTTTGGAAAGTATTTCGCATAATACCGATGGCTGGGTTCATTTTCCAAAGAAGGATGATGGACAGCTTCCACCAGTGGATGGCGGCTCAGATAATCCACAATCTTCAGGGCGTTTTCCACATGCCGTTCCACCCGCAGAGACAGCGTTTCCAGACCCTGCAGAAACAGGAATGCCGCAAACGGTGACAGGGTAGCTCCGGTATCACGGAGCAGGATGGCCCGGATATAGGTGACGAAGGCTGCCGGCCCCGCCGCGTCTGTGAACGATACGCCATGGTAGGAAGGATTCGCTTCGGAAATCCACGGATACTTCCCGGATGCCTTCCAGTCAAAGTTCCCGCTTTCCACGATGACTCCGCCGATCGCCGTGCCATGACCGTTGATAAACTTTGTAGCAGAGTGAACCACGATGTCTGCGCCATAATCAATCGGTCTTACCAGAACCGGGGTTGCGAAGGTTGAATCGACAACCAGGGGAATGCCATGGCGGTGGGCAATCTGTGCCACCGACTCAATATCGATAATGTTGGAATTGGGATTGCCCAGTGTTTCTATGAAGATCGCCTTGGTATTTTCCTGAATGGCTGCTTCAAACGCCCCTTCCGCTTCCGGATCCACAAAAGTAGTGGTGATATTGCTTGTGAGCGGAAGCGTATTCTCCAGAAGATTGAATGTTCCCCCATAGATCGTGCGTGAGGCGACGATATGTTCACCGGCTTTTGCCAGGGCCTGAATGGTATAGGTGATCGCGGCTGCCCCGGATGCCAGCGCGAGTGCTGCACTTCCGTTTTCCAGTGCCGCAATTCTTTCCTCAAATACACTTTCCGTCGGATTGGTCAGACGGCTGTAGATATTTCCCGCGTCCTTCAGGGCGAATCGATCTGCCGCATGCTGGGAATTGTGGAAGACATAGGAGGCTGTGGCATAGATCGGTACCGCTCTTGCGTCTGTATATGGATCGGGAGATTCCTGCCCGATATGCACCTGCTTTGTTTCAATACTCCAGTTCTTCGGATCTCTGATGTCTGTCATGTTATTTCTCCTTCCTTGTGCTCAATGGCATTCTGTATTGTTTCTTTCATGAATCAGCTTCAACAGTATGGAATGCGGCACATTCGCTTCGGAGTCAGAAGCACGAGTGTCAGGTGAATCGTGCGTTTTCTTTCTTTTCTCATCATCCCTGTCCTCCTGTCAGTGTCATTTTGAATCACAATGAAAAAAGATGCTAATACGCAAAATAAATATCCGGTTATAGGTTTTCCCTATAACCGGATATTTACCTTCCTGCATGTCTTGAGTGTTTTTTCGATCCAGGTTTCAGAACCTTGTTCAGGCACTGTATATACTGCTCGCAGGTTTCCGTAAGAAGACTGTTGGATCTGATGATATAGCCGATTTCCATAATGCTGTTGGGACTGTCTGAATCATCCTCAAACGGAATCACCGCGTAGTCTGTGCCGTTGATCTCCTCGGATATGATTCCGGAACAGAGTGTATAACCATTCAGTCCGATCATAAGATTGAGCATTGTCGCACGGTCATTGGCCTTGATAATCCGTGAGTATTCCTTCGTGCTGAGAATCTCTTCCGAAAAATAGAAGGATGCGTTATCTCCCTGATCAAACTGCAGACATGGATATTCCGTAAGCTGATCAAAGCGGATCTTCCTTTTTTTTGCGAGCGGATGGCTGCGGTGCAGATAGACATATGCCGGGCAGCGGATCAGCGGATGAAACTCGAGATTCCCTGTCCGAAAAAGCTTCATCAAAGCTGTCCGGTTGAAATCCGAAAGATACAGAATCCCTATTTCACTTCGCAGAGACGCGACATCTTCGATTACCTCACGGGTCCTTTCTTCCATGATGGAAAAATCGTATTTCCGGGTATCATAGGAGCTGGTCAGATCAATAAACGCCTTCACCGCAAAAGAATAATGCTGGGTGGAAACCGAAAACTTCCTGCGGATCTGATCAGGGTCCGCATACCTTTCCTGAAGGTCCGCATACTGAGAATAAACATGGCGTGCATACACCATGAATTCCCTTCCTTCACCGGTAAGACTTACCCCTTTTCCGCTCCGGTTGAAGATTGTAATACCGACAGACTTCTCCAGTTCCTGAATCGCGCTTGTCAGAGAAGGCTGAGAAATATAAAGCTGTTCGGCTGCCTTGTTCATGGAACCGGTATCGGATATTACAATCGCGTAATAAATCTGCTGTATGGTCATAATCGTTCAGCTCTGCCTTTCTTCCAATTCAGAATCACACTTTTTCATTTTACCATCGCGTGAAAGAATCGGCGGCCGGCATGCGTGAACGCATTTTCCGTGAACCGGTATCAGAATGAACCAGTTTCTGATAAAGTGATGAAGTAGAAACGGAGAAACATCAGTGCGAAAAATACTATTTGACGGTGATCCCGGACATGATGATGTCATAGCCTTTCTGACTGCGGCAGGACATCCGGAAGAGGTGGAGATCTGCGGTTTTACAACAGTAGCCGGAAATTCTTCCGCGGACAACTGTACGGAAAACATTCTGAAAATCATGGATTATCTGAACCTGTCATATCCGGTTGCGACTGGATATAATGAGCCTCTCTGCCGCCCGCTTGACAACGCCGCAAAGTTTCACGGAGAAACAGGACTGGACGGCTGTCTTGCCTATCCTGACGCATTCACCCGTAAGGATCCCCGGCATGCGGTGGAATTCCTGAAAGATACTGTTTCTGCCATGGAAGACGAGGTAACGCTTGTAACGATGGGTCCACTGACCAATATCGCCGTCTTTTTCAAGACCTATCCCCATCTCAGGAAAAAGATCCGCGAAATCATCATGATGGGCGGAAGCTATTCCTCCGGCAACATGCTGGCAAAAAGTGAATTCAATATGTTTGCGGATCCCGAATCCGCCAGAATCGTCTTTGACAGCGGCGTATCCATTGTCCTTGCGACCATGGAGGCATGTTATTCAGGAGCGTTGCTTCTTACAGAGCAGGAAACGCTGAAAAACGGCGGAAAGGTAAGCCGGCTTGTTTATGACATTCTGAAATACTACTCCCGTTATGCACTGCGGAACGGCTGGGACAGAACCGCCGTCTATGATCTGACAACAGTTGTATATCTGCTTGCCCCGGATCTGTTTCAATACCGCGACATGCGTGTGGATATTGAAGTGAACGGTGTCTACACCCGCGGAATGACAGTGTGTGATGACCGCGGGCCGGCTTATATCGAAGCACCTGAACAGACCAAACGGGTCTTGTTATCAGTCGACAGAGAAAAGCTTGCCTCGCTGTTCTTTGAGACTCTGAAAAAGATGGATCAATGGTATATCTGAGAAAAAAAAACAAGCCGGAATCCGGCCTGTTTTCAACTGGTCTCTCTTTTACTTCTGCACGGCAAGGCTGACTGCCTGAGGAATGGTGATGCGGTCTGTCTCAAAGCCGATGGTTCCATCGTCTCTCACTTCAAAACAGACAACGGTATCACTGTACCGGTTCGCGCAGAGGATATGACGGTCCGTAAGAATGAAGTCCCGCGGATGTCTTCCGCCGCTGTACGCACCCTGAATGACCCTGTTTTTCTGAAGATCAATCACAGAAACAAGATCCTGTCCGCGGGTACTGACATAGAGGATTGTGCCATCCCCGCTCAATCGTACGGCTGCGGTTCCTCTTACATGGGTTTCTCCCGACGGCAGTACCGGAAGCACTGTCCGTACACCCCAGTCCACGGGATCCAGTACAAACAGTTCATTGCTCAGTTCGCTGACCAGATACAGCGCGGATCCATCCGCCGAAAACACGCCATGACGCGGTCCGGTCCCATCCGGGAAAATCACGGCTCCCTGATAGTTCAGATCTTCATCAAAAATCAGAATCCGGTTCAGAAACAGACACGGCACCAGCAGCTGTCCATTATGGAACAGAACCTGGTGGCAGCCGGCTTTTTCCTGAATCTCCGCTGTTTTCACAACGTTCAGATTCTCCCCGTCCCAGCTCAGTTTCGTGACGGTTCCAAGATGATAGTTCGCGGTGTATACGGCGCCATCATGCCATCCGATCCAGCATGAGGTCCGCGTTTCAAAAGTCTTCTGAGCAAGGAGCTTCCCGTCTTCGTCATAAATACCGGCACCGCAAGCACCCGCGAATCTGCCGATGGATGCGGTCAGTCTGTTCGAAACAGCCAGATATTTCGGACTGTCTGCCTCCGCAAACAGTTCCGGCTTTGAAAGCTTTCCATCCTTCAGTGTGAATCTGTAAATCCCTTTGCTTCCGGAATCTGTATAGGTTCCGGCAATGATTGTCTTTTCGTCCATAGAGAAAGTATACCATTTCTTCTGGTACCCAAAAAGAAAGAGCTGTCGGAACAGCCCTCTGTTTTCTGATGATCAGACAGATTACTTAACAAGATCTTTCAGAGTCTTGGAAGCCTTGAATGCAGGAACCTTGGATGCCTTGATCTTGATGACTTCCTTTGTCTGGGGATTGATACCCTTACGGGCAGCTCTCTTTTTGATGGAGAACTTTCCAAAACCGTTAATGTCGACTACGCCGCCCTTCTTGAGAGTCTTCGCGGCTTCATCAAATACATAATTGACGATTTCAGCAGCTGCCTTCTTTGTGAGACCCTGTTTTTCAGCAATGTCGTCAGCGAGGGCCTTCTTTGTAAGAATCTTAACCTCTTTTGCCATAATTAGATTTATCTCCTTCTCGTCATCCGCTTTCGATGACTGTTATTATTTTTACATTCCATTTCCTCAAAATCAACAAATCTCCTTGAAATTCCGCGTTAAAATGCGATTTTCCGCCTTTTTCAAAGGGGACTCAGATCACTGCCGCAAGAATTCTGGAAAGATCGTGGGAGGAAAGAATTCCCTTCGGGGCTTCATCCAGGCTGCCGTGTTCCGTCACAATAATGACCGGAGCTCTGGTGGAATCTCTCATTGCATCATCGAAAAACAAAACTGCGTCCATGATCGTATCTTTTTCATTCATGAACAGAACCTTCTCCTGCTCCTGACGGATCAGTTCCTTCGCCCTGGCGTCGGCAGAACCTCCATTGATAAGCCATCCGGCAATATACTCCATCGTCACAAGACCGATATAATGGCTGTTTTCATAGATCGGCAGTTTATCGCCGGAAACACTGTTCAGAAGTTCATACGCTTCCCTTATGGTAGTTGTGTCCGTTCCGGACACGACCGGATGACTCGAATAGGCCAGTGCAGTTTCATCAGAATCCAGAAGGACTGCGATCCGTTCAATATCTTCCGTTACGGAATCCAGCGGCTCGGCAATGATCTCCTCATGCCGCCCACGCTGATGAACAATTGCATTTCTCAGATCCGCATACTCCACCAGCATTTCTTCGTGTCTCGCAACCACGCGGTTTTTCTTTGCGGCTGCCCGCACCAGTTTTTTAAAAGGCTGATAATCGGCCCGGCACTGCATCCTGTTCAGTGAACGTTCAATGGACGCATAGGCATTCAGAAACCGTAAAGCATTGTCTGTCGTTTCAACCATATCTCATTTCCCATAAATTGACGTAATGGCCAGGAAGTACAGGTTCGCAGCTTCCTTGATTCCTTCTTCCGTATTCCACTTATCCATATCTTCCTGAGAATCCACATTCGGAAGAGACGCGATCACCACCGGAGCCCTGGCGGACATCAGGGCAAATGTTTCCTCCCCATAATCCGTTTCATCGCTGAGCGGAACCAGATGTTCCTGAAACAGACCTTCCCGTTCCGGCTTGAAATAATAGTATCCGCTGTCCGCCTCATATCCTTTTTCCTTGAACGCCGCTGTTATCGCTTCGGCAAAAGACACGGAGTCCTTATGTGTTTTCATGGAAGACGGCTGAGCAAAGACCATCATATGTGTCATATTCGGGCTGTCCCCGTTATGGCACGCTATGGAAAGAACAAGATCCGCGCTGGCACTGTTGATCGCCTCCACCCGCGTGGCCGCATTCATCGGCTGAGATGGGGCGTGGGTACGGGTAACGGTATAGTTCGAACGAGCAGAAAGCAGAGCCTCCAGCTCGCTGACAACCTTCTCATTGTATTCATCTTCTGAAAACAGCCCCTGATAGCCGCTCCCATCACCGCCATGGGCATTGTCAAGAACCACCCGGATTTTAGAACCCGAAGAGCGGTGATCGGTAATCAGCTGATATCCCGTCAGCACAGCAATTCCAACAATCAGAACCAGAACGATTCCCGCAAGAATCTTCGTCTGTTTTTTTGCCCTCAGTTTTTTCCTTCTCTTTGTCATTGCACCGTTCCCTCAAGTTCTGCCAGTGCCGCATCCGCACTCATCCGGTTCAGGATCAGACGAATCAGTTTTTCCATGGCGGAACCGCTGGAGTAATCCGCGGCCGCCATGTAATCCGCCCGCTTTTCATTCAGAAGCTTCTGAGCCGTAAAGCCGGCTTTCGCACTCTTTGGATTATACACTGCCACCGAATAACCGCCATTGCTTTTTACAAGCTTCATGCACGGCACATCGGTAATCCCGTCCGCCACATAAATCATCCGGCTGAAAGGAACCGGCCGCTTCTCCATCGGCACCCAGGTATTAAGATCGTCATCATTGTTTTCTTCCAGCACCTGCTTATTGATCCGGAAAATATACTGCGTCTTGGTTGTATAGTTCACAATCACTGCCGGCCACTGAGCGATATCATTTTCATCATAGTAATATCTGCATGCGTAGATGCGGCGGAATTCATGCGCTATGCTGGTCCCTTCGATAATTTCCTGCATGCCGGACGAAATGATGTAATGTTCAACCTCAAGTCCGACACTTCGCCCATAGTCATTGATTCGGGAAAACCAATCCTCCACGCCGGGATAAAGCTCAATTGATTTTCCAAGATCCGCAAAATCCTGTCTTTTCAGAGGGTGTCCGGATTCTTCGAATCTGCGCTTCAGCATATACAGATATGCGCTGATTCCATCCATTGCGCAGGAATCTGAAAGACGCCCGACTTCCTTCCAGAAATCAGACGGTCTGTCATATCCAAGCCGGGGAATCAGACTGTATTCCTGCATGTCGCGGTCACACAGCGTCTTGTCAAAGTCATACAGTATCGCCGCTTTTTTCATAAGCTTTCTGTCCTGGCTGCACCGCAGCTCTTTTATTCAATCTCCAGCAGCTTGATCAGCGCGTGCACATAGATCTCCGCCTGCAGAAGAAGTTCATCGATTCCCACCCATTCATTCGCGTCATGGATATGATAATCCTTGCCGGGGAAAGCACATCCGAACGCAATCGTGTTATGAATGGATTTCGCATAGGTTCCTCCGCCGATTGTCTCAGGCCGGTGAATCGTGTCGCCTGTCACTTCCGAATAGGCATCGAAAAGACTGGAAACCAGCTGTGAATCCATCGGGAAAAACAGCGGCTCCACAGTATTGACTATTTCCACGGATCCGCCCGCGTCTTCCATCTTCAAAGCCATGGCCTTGAGAACCGCTTTTGCGGTCATCGTAACCGGGAAGCGGATATCCGTTGTGCCCTGAATAATGCCGTCCTGACTCATCGAAATAATACCGTTGGAAAGCGTCAGTTCCCCGAATTCATCCGCCAGCTTGATGTTCAGCCCGCTTCCGTCTGTCGCAAGGCCGAATCTGCTGCAGTAAAAATCCACGAACGGATCCTGAATACCAGCTTCCTTAAGCCCCACCAGCAGCCAGGAAATCGCGTTGATTCCAAGCTCCGGTGTGGAAGCGTGAGCAGCTTTTCCATAGACGGTAATCACATCTCCGTCTTCCAGTTCCTCAACCGAATATTCAATGGAGTTATTGTTGAAGAAATCCGCCAGCTTCTTGGAAGAATAGCAGTTTCTCATTGTCTTTACGGTACAGCGCGGGCAGACAATGTTTTTCGCGCTGCCGCCGTAGATATCCAGCAGTCTGGAATTCTCAGAGCGATAGACCGCGGAAATCATTCCTTTTTCCCCATGTACACCCGGGAATGATCCATCCGGAGTAAAGCCGAAATCCACATGTCCTTCCTTTTCGACATAATGCTTCAGACATCTGCTTCCGGTCTCTTCATTGCAGCCCATAATCAGACGGATCCGTTTGTTCACGGGCACCTGAAGATCTCTGAGTACATTCAGCGCAATCATGCTTGCGACGATCGCGCCCTTGTCATCACTGACACCGCGCCCGTACAGCACACCGTCCTTTTCTGTCATGCAGAAAGGATCCGTATTCCATCCATCTTCTCTGGAGGCAGGTACAACGTCCAGATGACCGATGATCCCAATCACCTGATCTCCCTGCCCATATTCCGCATAGCCGCAGTAATTATCCAGATTCACCGTTTTGAAGCGGTCTTCCCTCAGCATATTCAGTGCTGTTTCAAGGGCAGCCTTCGGCGCAAGCCCAAACGGCGCATCCGGATACGGCTTTCCTTCCACACTTTTTATGGATACCAGTTTCCCCAGCCTGTGGACCAGAGTATCCCTGTATCCGGTCACCAGTGTTCTGACATTCATGAAATCACCCTCCGATGCTAAAAACCATCCTCTTTATTCTACCAAAATCATGCATTCAAGGCGATATCCAGTCCAACCGGACAGTGGTCACTTCCGGTGACATCGCTCCAGATGATACTGTCTTTCACTTCAGGCATGAGACGATCTGAAACCACAAAATAATCAATCCGCCACCCCGCATTGCGTTCTCTGGCTTTAAACCGGTAGCTCCACCAGCTGTATTGAACGGTTTCCGGATAGAGTTTCCGAAAGGTATCGGAAAAACCGGCACCGAGCAGTTCCGTGAACTTTGCCCGCTCTTCATCAGAGAAGCCGGCATTTCTGCGGTTTGCGGCAGGGTTTCTGATATCGATTTCCTCATGTGCCACATTCAGATCACCGGTATAGATCACTGGTTTGGTCTGATCCAGCTTTTTCAGATGTGTTCTGAGAAGATCTTCCCATTCCATCCGGTAATTCAGCCGGACAAGCCCTTCCTTGGAATTCGGCACATAGGCACATACAAACCAGAAATCCTCATATTCCAGAGTGATTACCCTGCCCTCCCGGGTCTCATCTCCTTCAATTTCAAAAGAGACGGACAGCGGTTCTTTTTTCGCGTATACCATGGTTCCGCTGTAACCCTTCCGGGCCGCGCTGTTCATATAACGGAAGTATCCGTCAAATTTCAGACTGTCAGGAAGCTGATCCTCCTGCATCTTCGTTTCCTGAACCGCAAAGAAATCCGGATCCTGAGAGTGGAAAAACTCTGCGAATCCCTTTTTCTCACAGGCCCGAAGACCATTGACGTTCCATGAAATCAGCTTCATTTTCTGACCGCCTTTGTTACTGTACGCAGCCACGCCTTTTCCTTCGCATTCAGATAAGGGCTGACGGTTTCATAGACCATCTTATGATATTCATTCAGCTGACTGATCTCCTGTCCGTCAAGAAGACTCCAGTCAATTGCGTCCACTTCATACGGACAGTACGTCAGCTGCTGAAACTGCAGCCACTGGCCGTAGAAATTCTTTTCCGCTTTTACGACAAGCAGTTCATTTTCAATCCGGATGCCGATCTTTCCGGGAAGATAGATGCCCGGTTCATCCGTCACAATCATTCCCGGCTCCAGCGGCACACTGCCGCGGCCGCCCCAGCTGATGCTGTGAGGTCCTTCATGAACCGAAAGCACATGACCGACTCCGTGTCCGGTCCCGCACTGATAGTCCACATACTCAGACCACATCGGTGTTCTTGCCAGAATATCGAGATTATTGCCGGCCGTACCGCTCAGAAATCTCGCTCTTGCCAGCGCAAGATGTCCCTTGAGCACCTTTGTGTACATCCGTTTCTCCTCCGCGGAAAGCTTTCCCATCGCAATCGTACGGGTGATATCCGTGGTGCCGTCTTTATAGGTTCCGCCCGAATCCACCAGAAGAAAGCTTCTGTCTTTGATCTCGGCATGGTTTTCTTCCGTTGCGTTGTAATGCATCATGGCGCCGTTTTCCTTATAGGCGCAGATGGTCGGAAAGGATGGTTCGATATAATCCTCACCCTGACGGCGCAGTTCATAAAGATAGTTCTGCACGCTTACTTCCGTCAGCTTTTCCTCGCTCACCGCTTTCTTGACCCAGTACAGGAACTTCACCATCGCCACCCCGTCCTTGATATGGGCATTGATGGTATTTCTGATTTCCGTATCATTCTTTACCGCCCGGAATTTCAGAATCGGAGACGGTTCGGAAATAACGGTATTCGACGCATCCAGACGGGAATAAAGGGCGGCGCTGAGCTTATTGAGATCCGCCCAGATTGTCCGGTTTCTGAGAGCTTCTATATCCTTTGCAAGCATGGCATAAGGCCGGATACTGACACGGTTTTCGCTCAGAACTTGCTTTACCTCAGAGGTGATCTTTTCGGAAGCGACATAGTAGAACACCTTTGTATTTGTCACCATCGCAAACGCGTAGGCAACCGGTGTGGATGGAATATCATTCCCGCGCAGGTTCAGAAGCCAGCAGGGATCTTCCAGAGCCGTCAGAATCAGGGTATCTGCCTTCTTTTCCTTCATCGCCTTCCGTACTCTTGCGATCCGATCCGGAATATCCTCACCGGTATACTTTCCATCCAGCACAAACAGCCTGTCAGAAGGCATGTACGGACGGTCCTTTCCCCAGACCTGGCTGACCAGATCAACATCCATCCGGAAACTGACGTGCTTGTCCTCAAGACCTTTTGCGAGTTTTTTTGCCGCATTGGTGCTGACCACTCTTCCGTCAAATCCAAGTGTGCCGTTCTTCGGCGTTTTCTGAATCAGAAAATCCAGCGGATCCGGAACCCCCTCCTGACGAAGACGCATCAGAGTGAAGCAGGTTCCTTCCAGTTCCTGCTCCGCCTGGGTAAAGTAACGACCATCCGTCCAGAGACCGGCAAACGATTTGGTGACAATCACACATCCGGAATCACCGGTAAAGCCGGACAGGAATGATTTGCACTGAAAATAAGGAGCGGTATATTCATCGGAAAGATGATCATCCTCGTTCGGAACATAATACACATCAATGTTCTTTTCCTTCATCAGCCGGCGCAGCTGCCGTACACGTTCATTTACATTCATTTTTTCTTTTTCCTCACGAAGAACATTATACTCAAAACCCTGACATCCTTCACGGAATGAGCCGGAGGAAAAGAAAAGACCCCTTTGACATCGGGATCTTTCTGAAATTCAATTCTTTTTCAGCGGCTTTTATTACCATCCGCTTAATGACATCATGTCTCTTGTGTTCCGGAGAATTCTCCCCGGAGATTGTTTGATTCAGATTTCAGTTAAATACTGCCATTGGTCTGTCCTCATTGCAGACATCACTTTCTTTTTGATTCTTCGAGGATTTTACCGTTCCCTGAAACTTCTGCCTGAATCAGAGAACATGTATTAATATTCGAGTAACACCTTCTTCATGTCTGTTTACCTCGTTTCTTTTTTTCTTTGTATACCTACAATATAATCAGAATTTCGTTCCTGAACAGTCTTCTCAAGAAAAAAATTTTCATTATAATAATATTGTTGGAGCCCGGAAAACCGGGGTTTTATTTATTATGATACAGAACATTGAACCACATGAATTTCACAATGACTGGTCCCCGAGAAGACCATCCGGGGATGATATTGTATTCGGCTACGACCGCCGCAATGCCATTCTCCGCAGTGATCAGACCTTTTTCCGATGGAAGGATCTCGGTTCCGCCCATGAATATGTCTATCTTTTTTCCATCGATGACACTGCCTTCTTTCTGACCGAAATCCCTGTCATGGATCAGGCGATCTCTCTGAACATCAATTTTACTCGGACCTATGAGCCGCGTTGGCTTGGCTATGCATGCGCTGTCGGATGGCATCTCTATTCCTGGATGCGCATCAACCGTTACTGCGGGGCGTGTGGCCATCAGATGATGATGGATGGAAAGGAACGGGCACTGCGCTGTCCTCACTGCGGAAACCTGATTTATCCGCGGATCAATCCAGCTGTCATTGTCGGCATACTCAATCCTGACAACCAGCTGCTGATCACCCAGTATGCCATCCGTCACGGGGAATACCGCCATGACGCGCTTGTCGCAGGATACTGTGAAATCGGTGAGGACATTGAAGACTGTGTCCGCCGGGAAGTACGGGAAGAAACCGGGCTGAGTGTCGGAAATCTCCGCTACTACAAATCCCAGCCCTGGCCCTTTTCGGAATCCCTTCTGTTCGGCTTCTTCTGTGACCAGGAGGGCGGTGAGCTGATCAAGCTTGACCGCAGAGAACTGAAATCCGCTGTCTGGAAGAATCCTGACGACTCGTTCGATGTCCCGGGAAATGCTTCTCTGACCGCTGAAATGATTCAGATGTTCCGGGATGGAAAAGTGAAATTCGGCGGGTAGGCACCTGTTTTGCTGGTTTACGCACAAAAAAAGACGGATATTCAGAAAAATACAGATTTTTGCGAGAGAAATGTTCAATTGAATCGTATATAGGAATGGAACATTCCGTATCATACAGGAGGAATATCATGACAGAAAACATTAAGAAGCTTTATGAACTGATATCAAAAGACGAAAAGGCCCGTGAAGAGATCACCACATGCACGGAAAAGGAAAAGCTGATTGAACTCGCGAAGAAGTATGACATCACGCTTACAGAAGAGGATTTCAATGATTTGAGTAACTCGAAACCGCAGAACCTCAGTGAAGATGAAATGGCTGCGGTTGCCGGCGGAAAGACCTGCGTCTGTGTCGTCGGCGGCGGCGGAGAGGCATCACTGGATCATCAGGGAATCTGTGCATGCCCGCTTGTCGGAGACGGCTTTTACGATAAAAGATGCTGGAATAACGGCATTCATGGCTGGTGGGTCACTGTCTCACGTTGTTGCTGCGCGATCGGCGGCGGCGGTGGCGATACCAACTGGCAAAACGATGATGATCACGATGACCCTCCTTTTGCGGCGGATAATAATCCCGAGAGCAAGTGACCGGGGGTTTGTCAGAGCAGGAAATAAAAGAGACTTAAGCCTGAACCTTAAGTCTTTTTTCTGTTATGAATTCTGTTGGGATGAAGGGATCTTTTCCGCTTCAGGCAAGCTCATTGAAATACTCCACAGCCTTGTCTTTTGACATTTCCGCGATTTCCTCACCCGAGACCTCATATCCAATGGAGAATACCCAGCATGCCCGGCGTGCGCCCTCCTCATCATCGGACGCGGCCCGCAGCTGAGCCGTGGTGTTGGGATAGAACAGAGGCATTTCGTACTTCAGAAAATGAAGCTGGCCATCAATGGTTTTATAATCATATCCGTTTTCCTCACACCAGCTGATCAGATTGTCCTTTCGCTCATACCCCCACTGACAGAGTCCGAAATATCCAAGCCCATTGTCCGCGGTCGGATTAAATCGCGATTCCCGGTGCATGTTGGCAAGAATTCCACAGGCCTGGGCATGGCTGAAGCTCATTTCATTCACCAGAAACTCATAGATCTGTCTTTTGGGATCGGATGAATCCGGAACGGAATGCACGGTCTTTTCTTCCGTCCTGTCTTCGGCTTTGCTTTCAGTCTTTTTTTCCTCGACCGTCACTGCCATAAGAGCAGAAGCCCGATTGCCTGCCTTATCAAGGGCAGTCACACTTACCTCATAGGATCCAGCCGCATTCGGGTCGACATTGGACGCAACGGTATAGGTTCCTTCCTTCAGTTCCTCCGAATACCGGAGCGCTCCGTCTGTCTCATCACTGACTGAGGAAATATAGGTTCCTGCCGCAAAACTGTCGCCGACAGTAATCGTTACCTTATCAGAGCCAAGCTCAATAACCGGAGCTTTCACATCGGAAGGCGCCGCGCTTGGAGCGGGTGTGGGGGATGGAGCAGGAGACGCGTCGGTCTTTGTTTTCTTTTCTTCCTTTTTATCTGCCGCAGCCAGGGAAGCTTTTTCCTTCACTGTCACCTGAAAGGTTTTTTCCGTTCTGTTTCCAAACTGGTCAGATGCAGTAACAGTTACCGTATAGGTACCGGGAGTATTGTTGACGAATTCAGATTCATCTATTTCAAATTCCACATCTCCATCTACCGGATCCTTTGCGGAAATGACATTCTGTCGCAGATCATACTCCTGATTCAGATCGATTTCGATTTCTTTTTCCCTGAGCAGAATCTCCGGTCCCACCGTATCCTTGACGGTAAATGTGTGGGTGAAATCCTTTTTGACCTGAACGCCGCCGGTTGATTCCGTCGTCAGAATATAAACGACTTCCTGATTTCCGAGCTTCATCGTATCCACGGTTCCATTGACCGTCAGAGTGCCGTTTGCGAAAACAACATAGTCTTCCGGACGGAAATCACCGCCGTATTCCACCGTTGTCTCATCCCGGAACTGAATGTCCAGGAATTCATAGATCGCGGCTTCCTCTGCAGCCTCCGCCGCTTTTCTGCGCTGTCTGTTCTGAATTCCCAGAAACAGAAGAATAACGCCGCCGATCACCGCAGCGACCAGAAGACAGATGCCCACAGTCCTTTTTACACGATCCGCCCGGTCTGTTCCCTCATCCATGACAGCCGGCTCCTCAATCATCGTCCGTTCCATTGAAACCGGTGCTTCCCGGCGTACCGGCGGACTGTCTTCTTTTTTTACAGCGGAAGGAACATTATCGGAATCATTTTCGGAAGCGGGCTTCTGACTCAGAACATTTTCCTTTTCCGAAGCGCTTGCCGAAAGCAGATTTTTCATATCATTCGGAATCGGTGCTTCCACCACTACCGGCAGCCTTGTAAACGGAGTCAGAAAATCCGCTCTTGCGCAGTGAAGGGCCGGCCGCTGAATCAGAGACATATCTCCGCCATACAGCTCATCCCCGAGAATCGGAAACCCGATTGACGCAAGATGCGCGCGGATCTGATGGGTTCTGCCGGTATCAATCTCCACCGCAAGAACGGAGATGGATTTGTCTCCGACATGGAATTCATGCGTCACGCGGTAGAAAGTCCTGGCCGGTTTGCCATCTTCCGTGCCGACTACCCGGCGTCTTTCCCCATCTTCCTTTTCAATCGGCTCATCGATCATCCCTGCCCTTGTTTCAAGAACGCCGCCGACAAACGCAGTATAGTGTTTCTGAAATCTCCCTTCAGAAAGATCTCTGGACAGCCTTGCGGCTCCCGGCCGGTTTTTTCCATAAACCGCCACACCGCTGACATCCTTGTCCAGCCGTCCGATCGGACGGATGACAAAATCTCCTCCGCTTTCCGCGTAATGCGCCGCAAGAATCGTCCCCATGGAGTCATTCAGATGTCCGTGCACCGGATGACTGACAATCCCGGAAGGCTTGTTCACCACGACAACATCCTCATCCTCATACAGAATATCCGGTCTCATACTGACGGCGGGAATCGGACCGGTCTCGCTTTCCGGAAAACGAAGCGTCAGGGTATCTCCGATCCGCATGTGATCATTTACCTTTACCGATCTGCCGTTCAAAAGAATCTCGCCGTCGAATTTCAGACGTGAGATTTCCTTTCTGGACAGGTTCAGCTCCCGGGTCATGACCCGCTTTACACTGCCGCTGTCAGTGACCGGCCAGTCCTGAAGCCGGAGGGTATAGTTGATCTCTTTTTTCATACTCGCAATAAATCAGGCGGAAAAATCCGCCTGTCATCAGGCAATCTGCTGACGCAGATAACTGTAGATAAACTCATCCAGATCTCCGTCCATGACGCCCTGAATATTTCCGGCCTCATGACCGGTACGAAGATCCTTGACCATGGTATAAGGCTGAAAGACATAGGAACGGATCTGGGATCCCCATTCGTTTGCCTTGACCTCACCTTTGATTTCCGCCATCTTTTTTGCCTGTTCCTGAATTCTGATCTGAAGCAGTTTTGATTTCAGCATGTTCATGCAGGCTTCCCGGTTCTGAAGCTGAGAACGCTGGGTCTGACAGAATACTGTAATGTTCAGCGGCTTGTAGGTCATACGTACCGCGCTGTCGGTTTTGTTGATATGCTGGCCGCCGGCTCCGGAGGAACGCATGGTGATGACCTCAAGATCCTTTTCATCAATCTCAATGTCAATATCATCCTCAAATTCCGGCATGACTTCCACACTGGCGAAGCTGGTATGACGTCTGGCGTTTGAGTCAAACGGCGAAATGCGCACCAGCCGGTGTACGCCGCTCTCTGCCTTCAGATATCCATAAGCCATCGGACCGCTGATCTGCAGGCTGCAGGATTTCATTCCCGCTTCTTCCCCATCCTGATAATCAAGTACGGTAACCTTGTATCCGCGCCGTTCAGCCCATCTGACATACATGCGGTAAAGCATGCCGGCCCAGTCCATCGCTTCCGTTCCGCCCGCTCCCGGATGAATTTCGAGAAGGGCGTTATGGTTGTCATAAGGACCGCTCAGAAGCACCTGAATCTCATACGCTTCAAAGTCCTTCATGACCGAACGGTATTCCTCTTCCACCAGTTCCGCGAGATCCGGATCAAAGGACTCATTCAGTTCAGCTACTGATTCCGACAGATCATTCAGCTCGCCGGTCAGTTTCTCGCTGGAAGACACCAGTTCCTTCAGCGCGTTGTTGGAGCGGATGAGTGCCTGGGCTTTTTTCTGGTCATTCCAGAAATCCGCCGCGTTCATCGCCTCTTCATTCTGTGCAATCTGCTCTTTTTTTCCGGCCAGGTCAAAGAGAGGAGCCAAGCTGCTCCAATTTGGCCTGGCAGCGGGCGATGCCCTGTTTCATTTCATAAAGTTCCATACTGTATTCTCCTGTTACGCGTTCTGCGTTTCTGCCGGACGGCGGACTACCACATTCAGACGCATGCAGTAGCTGACGATATCCTGGGCAATATTGCTCATCATATTCTCAAACATGGCAAAGCCTTCCTGAACATAGGCCTGCAGCGGATTATCCTGAGCATAGCTTCTGAGTCCGATTCCGTCTCTGAGCTTGGACATCATGTCAATATGTCCGACCCACGCCCGGTCGATGACCTGAAGCGACATGTCGCGTTCATAATGACGGATCTGCTCCCGTACCGGATCAATCTTCTGATCATAGGCAGTCCATGCTTTTTCATTGATCAGTGCCGCTGCTTCTTCCGCTGTCTTTCCATTCAGATCGTTTTCTGTCACCAGTCCTCCGAAACCAAGTTTCTTCAATGATTCCACGAGTTCCGGAACAAACAGCTCACCGCTTCTTGATTCAGGATTGATATGAGCTCCTACGGTATCTGAGATCACCCGTTCAAACATCTGTCTGATGACACTGTGCACATCATCATGATCAAGAATATAGTTTCTCTGATCATACATGACCTCACGCTGCTGGCGAAGAACATCATCATACTGAAGCAGCGTCTTTCGAGCGTCGAAGTTTACGCCTTCAACCCGCTTCTGGGCACTGTTGATGGACTTGGTGACTGTTTTCGATTCCACGGCGGTATCGCCCAGAGATTTGAAGATTCCTTCCAGACGCTCCGATCCGAAGCGTACCATCAGATCATCCTGTACGCTGACATAGAATCTGGACTCTCCCGGATCTCCCTGACGTCCGGAACGGCCGCGGAGCTGATTGTCAATACGTCTCGACTCATGCCGTTCACTACCGAGAACACAGAGGCCTCCGAGTTCCCGTACGCCCTCTCCGAGTTTGATGTCGGTTCCTCGGCCGGCCATGTTGGTAGCGATCGTGACCGCGCCTTTCTGACCTGCCTTGGCAATAATCTCCGCTTCTCTTGCGTGATTCTTCGCGTTCAGTACCTCATGGCGGATTTTTTCCTTCTTCAGCATCTCGTGGATCAGCTCCGAAGTCTCAACCGCAATCGTACCGACCAGTACCGGCTGGCCCTTTTCATGCCGGGCTCTGACTTCTTCAACCAGAGCCTTGAACTTGGCATCCTTGGTTCCGAAAATCGCGTCCGGATGATCGATTCTCGCCACCGGGCGGTTGGTAGGAATCTCATAGACGAGCATGTTGTAAATCTCAGTGAATTCCTCTTCTTCGGTCTTTGCGGTACCGGTCATGCCGGCGAGCTTATTGTAAAGACGGAAGAAATTCTGATAGGTAATCGTTGCGAGAATGGTTGTTTCCTGACGGATGGAAATACCTTCCTTCGCACATACTGCCTGATGAAGACCATCGGACCATTCCCGTCCTTTCATAAGACGTCCGGTATTCGGGTCGACGATATCGATTTCATCGTTTTCCGTATCCACGACATATTCCACATCCTTCATCATGATGTAATTCGCCTTGAGGGCCTGGTTGATCCGGTGCAGAAGCTGGGTGTGCTCCAGATTATAGAGGTTTTCAATCCGGAATACCTTTTCCGCTTTGGCAACGCCCTGCTCCGTCAGCTGTACGGTTCTGGCCTTGACATCGATTTCATAATCGCCCGGGGTCACAACCTCATCTCCTTCGCTTACCTGTTCCTTGAGGCGTTTGACAAAACGATCTGCCTGAAGGTAGAGATTCGCAGTCTGACGCATACCGCCGGAAATAATCAGCGGTGTTCTGGATTCATCAATCAGAATGCTGTCCACTTCATCAACCAGCGCGAAGTTCAGACCTCTCTGAACCCGGTCTCTGGCATTTTTGACCATGTTGTCGCGCAGGTAGTCAAAGCCAAGCTCGGAGTTGGTTGTATAGGTAATATCACAGTTATAGGCGGCGCGCTTCTGCGCTGGCGACATGGAGCGAAGATTCAGACCGACGGTAAGACCCAGAAACCGGTGAATCTGTCCCATCCACTCACTGTCTCGTTCCGACAGATATTCATTGACGGTGACTACATGTACACCCTTTCCTTCCAATGCGTTCAGATAGACGGCCATGACGGAGGTGAGCGTCTTTCCCTCACCGGTTTTCATTTCCGCAATGTCACCGCCCTGCATGACTGCAGCGCCCATCAGCTGCACCGGATAAGGAAACTCCCCGATGACTCTTCGGCATGCCTCGCGGGCAGTTGCGAATGCCTCAGGAAGAATGTCATCCAGTGTCTTTCCCTCCGCAAGAAGCTGACGCAGCCGCGGTGTTTCCGCCTTAAGCTCCTCATCGCTCATTCCGGCATATTTTTCTTCCAGTGCAAGTACTGGCTTGATCTTTTTTTCTGTTTCCTTCAGACGTCTTCCATCAACGTTAAACAGTTTGTCAAATATCGTTCCCATAATAAAAACCTCCTGACTCTTCATCAGCGTGTCCATTATACATTGCCGAAAAAAGGCATTCAAGCGTGCACATTCCGAGGAAAACCTGCTTTTCCAAAGATCATCCGCAGATCAAGAGGACCCTTGTTTTCCACGCGGAATTGATATTATACTTTTTCCATTCACAGCTTCTAAGAGATCCTGTTTTAGAAGACTGCGGCAGGAAGTGCCATGAAATGGAGGCAAAAATGAAAACCTATGCGGAAATGAGCATCGAAGAGCTGAAAAGCGAACTTGCGGAACTGAAGAAACAGTATCAGGCGGTTCAGGCCCAGGATATTCATCTTGACATGAGCCGAGGCAAACCCAGTATCGAACAGCTGAACCTTTCCATGGGACTGATGGACGTTCTGGATTCTTCTTCCGATCTGACCTGTGAAGACGGCACGGACTGCCGCAATTACGGACAGCTCAGCGGTATCGTTGAGGCAAGACAGCTGCTCGGCGACATGATGGAAAACAACCCCAAGGACATCATTATCTACGGAAACTCCTCACTGAATGTCATGTTCGATACCATCAGCAGAGCATGGACCCACGGAATCATGGGCAGTACGCCCTGGTGCAGGCTTCCGGAAGTCAAATTTCTGTGTCCGGTTCCGGGCTATGACCGTCACTTTGCAATCACGGAATATTTCGGAATCAAAATGATTCCAGTTCCCATGACTCCGACCGGACCGGACATGGATCTGGTGGAGAAATATGTTTCTGAAGATGACTCCATCAAAGGCATCTGGTGCGTCCCCAAGTATTCCAATCCGCAGGGAATCTCCTACTCAGACACAACGGTCCGCCGTTTTGCCCGTCTGAAACCGGCCGCGAACGATTTCCGGATTTTCTGGGACAACGCCTATGGCATCCATCACCTCTATGATGATCACCAGGACTATCTGATCGAAATTCTTGCGGAATGCAAGAGAGCCGGCAACCCGGATCTTGTATACAAGTTTTCCTCCACTTCCAAGATTACTTTCCCGGGAAGCGGTATCGCCGCGGTTGCGACCAGCCCGAATAACATGGAAGATTTCCTGTCGCACCTGCGCCGACAGACCATCGGTCATGACAAAGTCAACCAGCTGCGGCATGTGCGCTTCTTCGGTGATATCCACGGTATGGTGGAACATATGCGCAAGCACGCGGACATCATCCGTCCGAAATTCGAAGCGGTGGAAGAGATTCTTGAAAAGGAACTCGGAGAACTGGAAATCGGCTCCTGGACCAAGCCGCTGGGCGGATACTTCATCCTGTTTGATTCTCTGCCCGGATGTGCAAAGGACATTGTCGCAAGAGCCAAGAAAGCCGGTGTCATCATCACTCCTGCCGGAGCCACCTGGCCTTATGGAAAAGACCCCAACGACTCCAATATCCGGATTGCCCCGACCTACCCGGGTCTTGACGATCTGAAGAAGGCCATGACCGTCTTCGCTCTGTGCGTAAAAATCGCCAGTGCCAAAAAACTGATCGCAGAAAAAGAAGCTGCCCAGTAGAAAGTGCGTGACTACAGAAGGAAACGGCGTTTCCTTCTTTTTTTCTATTTCTCTTTTCCAGGAGTCAGTGCACAGGCAAATACCATAACATCACAATCCCGCGGAAGGCATGCCAGAGCACCGCGCATCGTGGCACCGGTTGTGATGACATCATCCGCAAGCACCACTTTTTTCGGAATGGACGCATCGGACCTAAGAACAAGATTCCTTTCCATTTTCAACCGGTCTTTCCGGCTGGACTGCTTCTGATTCCGATCCTCCCGCTTTTCAAACGGCTCCATCATCGGAAGACGAAGAATTTCAAACATTTCTCTGAGATGGGAGAATCCCCGTTCCTCCCTTTTTTCCCGGCTGCTTGGAAGCAGCAGCAAGGTACGCCCGCGGAACATCCAGCGCAGCCTTCTTCGGTCCGGATAAAGAAACACCGGCTTCAGTGCTTCATCCTTGCATTCCTTGAACTGAATCAGACAGTCAGAAAACGCTTCGTTGTATTCATAAAGCAGAAAAGCCGGAACACCCGCAAACCTGGTCCGGCGGCCGATCCGTTTCCATTTGGATCTGCACTCCGTACAGAGAACGTCCGTTTCCCGGAAAAAATCAGCCAGGGACTCCTCCGTGATCGTCCTGTCACACATCAGGCAGCGCATCGGTTCGCCTCTTTGATCCGGCTGCGGCATTCTTCCGCCGTCCGGCTTCTTTTCATAAGCAGAAACAGAACAGATCCGTCCGGACTGGAAAAGGAACGGCCGGCCCGTCCTGCCATCTGGATCAGACTGGCTTCGTCGAACACGCCATGATCCGCATGAAACACGCAGATATCAGCACCCGGAATCGTCACTCCTCTTTCAAGTACGGTCGTCGCAACGATTACGCCGTTTTTCCTTTTCCGGAAGTTTTCAATGACTTCATCCCGGTTCTCTGTTTTGGATGTACAGCATGAACATGGAAAAAACAGAGAAAGGAAAAGACTCAGAAGCCGTGCTTCCCGGATCGTCGGAGCAAACACCATGCGCGGGCCCGGATGCGTTTTAAGCCAGTGCAGAAGCCGGATCATCAGCACCGGAAGAACCGAAGCAAACAGTACCGGCTCCGGCAGATCATGGCCATGCGGACGCCGGTTCAGATACAGGCAAAGAAGACTCCCATCTGCTGTCCGCTTTTTCAGAACCGCATCCGGAGTAGCGGTCAGAAACAGACGATGGCCCCGGCAGGCTGTTTCAGCGATGCCATGCAGAACCGGATTGCCCCGGAAAGGAAAGGCATCCGGCTCATCAAGAATCAGAAGATCAAACCGTTTTTCGTAGCGGTACAGCTGATGGGTCGTTGCGACAATAATGTCTCCCTCCGTCACGGAAGTAAATCCCTGACATACCGCGGTTACCCTGGCGCCGGGAAACAGTCCGGCCAGACGATCCCGGATTTCCAGCACCACCTGTCTGCGGGCAATCGCGAAACATACCGTTTTCTTCTGTGCAAGTGTCCGGGCGATCGCCTCAATGGTCATTTCCGTCTTGCCGGCGCCGCATACTGCTTCGATCAGGACATCCTGTTTCTCCAGCGCTATGGCAGCTTCATGACCGATTCGTTTCTGAGCCGGTGTCAATGGATAAGCAAGAATGTATTCCTCCGCGCCCTCATGAAGCTTCGGCGTCTGAGCCGGTGTCCGCTCCTCCTGAATCAGGATCCTGCCGAAGGAGATGCACCGGCGGCAGTACCATCCCTTCGAACCTTTATAGAAATACCTTCTGTCAGTATTCAGACATCTTGGACATTTCATTCTTTTCCTCCTTTTTTACCTTCGCAAAGACTTCCTGCTTATCCTTTAGTAAAAAAAGAAGGGACTCTCCAAAAAAGAAAAGAAAACACTTCGAAAGTTTTCCGAAGTGTCCGTAAACAATCGTTTCAGAAAGACCGTTGTCTTTCCTGAATCTCATGCGTGCATGGCCTGTCCGCTGTTTCCCCTGGGATTCCAATTCTGTATCTTCCTTCAGGGAAAGAGACAGCCTCATGCGTGTCACGCCCCTTTCAGATCCTCGGCGGTTGTAATCTTGAAATTGCCATAGCTTCCCGTTACCGCTCTTACCTTTGTGTCTGTAAACTGTTCCACGGCAGAACAGTCATCCGTAAGCTCCGCCCTTGCCTGAAATGCCCTGTGCATGGCCGTAAGAATCAGTTCGGTCCGAAACGCCTGCGGTGTCTGCGCGGCCATCAGTTTTTCACGGGGCAGCGTCTGTACGAAGTATCCGTCTTCCGTAAGCTTGACGGTATCCTTGCACTTAACTGCAAGACATGCGGCATCTTCTGTTTCCATTGCTTTCTTGATCGCTTCAAGACAGTCCTTCGAAAGGTAGGGACGGGCGCCGTCATGAATCAGCACCGTATTGCTGATCACCGCCTGGAGTCCGTTCCAGACACTTTCCTGACGGGTCTTTCCGCCTGCCGCAAATACAATCCGGCCCGTTGTGTCCCGGCTCACTTTTCTGAAGTATTCGGCGGGATCCGTCACCACCACGATCTCCTCACAATCCTGATCCTGAACAAAAAGCTCCATGGAATGTTCAAGTATCGTTCTCTCATCCAGAAGGTAATATGCTTTGTTGTATCCCAGGCCAAGACGGCTTCCGCTGCCCGCCGCGACAATCAGTGCTGTATATTTCATAGTTTCATTGTACTTGAAAAACAAAGAAAAAGCCGCCCTACCACAAGCAGCTTATTCCCGAATCCGAAATTATAGGTTTTGTTTTTATCAGGCAGGTACTCCTGCTGAAGTTGCTGAGCCGGCGTCCCGGCTGCATCTTTACTTTAAATCCTGTTTGTCCAATTTACCATACAATTCATTCCGTTTTCTTCTGAAAAAGGGAATGAATTTATTAAAAATGTAAACATTTTCAATATTAATAGGATGTATTGTTGGCTTATTTACAGGATGCTTTTAAAATTGTATGCGTTTTACTGTGATTCATCCTACCTGAAATGATTCCGATTCCAAGTCATCAAAGGGATGTCCCATGCATTTCATTCCTTGGGATCAGAACAGTCGTCCCAAGGCACCATATGATACTGCGGTCATGATGACAGCCGCAAGGAAAATACCCAGCAGAATCGAGAGACTCGCTTTTTTAAGATCCATATCAAACAGCGCCGCTACCAGAGATCCCGTCCATGCGCCGGTCCCGGGCAGAGGAATACCTACAAACAGAGTCAGACCCCAGAATCCATAGCGATCGATCTTCGGTTTGTTTTTCGCGGCCTTTTCTTCCATTTTTTCTACGACAGAGGACATGTGATGATCTGCCATCCAGTGAAAAATCTTTTTGATGAACAGAAGAATAAAAGGAATCGGCAGAATGTTTCCGCAGACACAGAGTATGATTGCCTTCCAAATCGGTATTCCCAGCATGCTTGAAAGCAAAAGACCGCCTCTTTCCTCAACCAATGGAACCATACTGACAAGAAAGACCGACAGTTCAGGTGATATGAATCTTCCGATCGTAGACATAAACCAGGTAATAAAACTTTCCATATTTTTTCTCCGAATACCTATTGTAACCCACGGGATTTCGACCGTAAACCGGATTTTCCATTGATGGAATCCATCCTCCGGTCGTCTTTTTCACGTCACATTCCCTTTTCCTGCATTAAAACCGGATTCTGTTTCCTCAGGACAGGTTTCCAGGCCAGAGAGCAGATGCCATGTACGGAATTTCTTCTTTCCGAAGACTCTGGATCCGCGTTACTCCATCCAAAAAACTGCCGAAAAAGAAACGCAGAAATAATTTCGAATTTTTTCATTTTTTGAAAATTTATTGTTGACTTTATTTTATTGGCGAGGTAATATGATTGAGCATCTGGAGAGAGATGGGCCTGTAGCTCAGGTGGTTAGAGCGCACCCCTGATAAGGGTGAGGTCGTTGGTTCAAGTCCATTCAGGCCCACTGTCATTCTCCGGATTAAATATACATGGGGTTTTAGCTCAGCTGGGAGAGCACCTGCTTTGCAAGCAGGGGGT
>CAMNFS010000012.1 GCA_946537255.1 uncultured Erysipelotrichaceae bacterium | reverse complement strand
GGATGAAAAACAGAAACAGCATTGCTGCCGCAATCGAGCAGAGAATAATCCAAAACTTCGGACTTTCGTCATGTTTTTTCTGCATCGGTTTACTCATGGCCTGAATCCCCTTTGTTTCTTTTTATTCGTAAATCGTATTCAGATGAGGGGCAATTTAATCATTTTCGTCTTTTTGCAATCCATTCCTGAATGAATGTCCCTGTCAGCATCCTGCCCTCATTTCCTCAACCGGAATGCACGCGGCTGATACGACAGAAAAAGGGCGCCGGGAAGCACTGGTATTCCGCTCTTTCAAACGCCCCTGACCACCTTTTACTGCCTTCGTCATGGTTTTTCCCGGAACCCGTTGTCAGAAACTTCCGCCGGATGGCACCATGGGTTTTCACCTCTCAGCAAAAACGGGAAACTGTTTCACTCAGGCAGTTCGTCCGAAGACTGCTGTCTCTGTTATTTTTTCCGTTTTTTCTCCATCTTTTTCAGAAAATCCGGCCCGTAGCCATACTTTTCAACCACATAGTCCAGATCCTTGTCACCCCGTCCGGACAGATTCACAAGTACCGAGCCGGTCATGCCGGTTCTGGCCAGCCGGATCGCGTATGCCAGGGCATGAGAACTCTCAATCGCCGGAATGATTCCCTCGTGACGGCAGAGCAGGAACAGGGCTTCAATCGCGTCCTCATCCCCGACGGTCTCATACCGCACTCTTCCCATATCATGCAGCATCGCATGTTCCGGGCCGGCTGCCGGATAATCCAGACCGCTCGCATTGGAATACACAGGAGCGGGATTTCCGTTTTCATCCGCCAGCATGATGCTGTTGAATCCATGCATGATTCCCTCTGTCCCGTAGGTAATGGAAGCCGCGTGATCCCCCAGCTTCGGTCCTCTTCCAAGCGGCTCTACGCCGATCAGTTCCACCGGATCCGCAAGAAACGGCGTGAACATTCCGATGGAATTGGAACCGCCGCCCACACAGGCAGTCACTCTGTCGGGAAGATGTCCGGTCATCGACACAAACTGTTCCTTCGCCTCTTCTCCGACCACATACTGAAAATCCCTCACCATAAGCGGGAACGGATGCGGTCCCGCGGCAGTACCGATGCAGTATACGGCATCCCGGTATTCCTTCCCGTATGCTTCAAACGCGGCGTCCACCGCTTCCTTCAGTGTTTTGAGCCCGGCAGTAACCGGAATCACACGTGCCCCCAGCAGCTTCATTCTTGTGACATTGGGCGCCTGTTTGGCAATATCCACCTCTCCCATATAGATGTCGCATTCCATTCCGAAATAGGCAGCCGCAGTCGCAAGCGCCACCCCATGCTGGCCAGCGCCGGTTTCCGCAATCAGCTTCTTCTTCCCCATGTATTTGGCCAGAAGGCCTTCACCCATGCAGTGATTCAGTTTATGCGCTCCGGTATGATTCAGATCCTCCCGCTTCAGATAAATCTGGGTTCTGCCAAGAAGATTGGATAGATTCTGGCAATGATAGACCGGCGTAGGTCTTCCCTGAAAATCTCTGCGGATCCGCCGCAGTTCAGAAATGAACTGGGCCGACTGGGCAATGGTATGATAGGCTTCCGCATACTCATTGAATGCCTTGATCAGCTCCGGATCCTTCAGATAGTTACCTCCATATTTTCCGAAATACCCTTTTTCACTCGGATACTCCTTCAGATAATTGTCATAATCCCTGTATTTGTTCACAATTCTGTCCCGCCTTTTCTGTTTCCTATGAATTATATAAGAAAAGGCACTTCATTTCCTACTGTCATTGCAAAATCGAAAATACATATGAACATTTCTTTGTTTCCATCAAACAGCAGACAGGAATCCATTCCGCTGAGACAGCGAAAAATTCCTTCTGCCGGCATCCGTACACCGCGTTTCCTCATATCCGCATGACAAATCACTCGAAATGAATCATAATTTTCTCATGATCATCACTGTACTGACCATGGTTCCGGAGATGTTTGAAAGCTTCTTCCTGCATCCGCTGGTAAAGCGGGCGGTTCAGAAAGACCTTCTGGAGCTGAATATCATCGATTTCAGAGCGTATGCGGACGGCAGTTTCCGACATATTGATGAAAGCCCCTGCGGCGGCGGACCGGGAATGATCATTCGCTGTGAGCCAGTGTTTCAATGCCTCGACAAAGTGCGAAGTCCCCTCAGCCGCGTCATAGCTCTGACCCCTTCCGGCATTCCTTACACTCAGGCAAAGGCCAAGGAACTTGCCGGGATGAAAGATATCATTCTGCTCTGCGGGCATTATGAAGGATTTGACCAGCGGATTATTGATGAAGCAGATGAAGTGATTTCCGTCGGTGACTACGTGCTCAGCGGCGGAGAACTTCCGGCCATGACAGTGATCGATTCTGTTGTGCGGCTTCTAGATGGAACGATCCGTTCTGAAAGCACCATGGAAGAGTCGTTTGAAAACAGCCTTCTCGAATACCCTCAGTACACCCGTCCGCGCACCTTCCGCGGCCGAAAGGTACCGGATGTTCTGCTCAGCGGAAACGCGGAACTGATCCGGAAATGGAAACTCAGAGAATCGCTCCGTCTGACCCTTTCCGTACGGCCTGACCTTTTGGAGGGAAGGACTTTCACGGAAGAAGAAAAAACGATTTTAGAGGAGATCAGAAATGAAAAAGAGACCTTGGAAAGAAATCCCGATCACGGACATTGAAGGATTTTCAATTGGAAACGCGGAATATGAAAGCAGCGGATGTACCGTCATCCTGATGGATCCCCCCTGTCCCGCCGGGCTTGATGTAAGAGGCGGCGGTCCGGCCAGCAGGGAATCGGCACTCCTCAATCCCCTCGCCGCAAATGACGCCGTCAACGCCGTACTACTGAGCGGCGGAAGTGCTTTTGGGCTTGCGGCAGCGGATGGAGTCATGAACTATCTGGAAGAAAGAAACATCGGATTCCCAACGGATTACGGACCGGTTCCAATCGTATGCACAAGCTGTCTGTTTGATCTTCCGGTCGGAGACAGACATGTCCGGCCGGACGCAGCGCTCGGATATCAGGCATGCATGAATGCAGGAAACTTCCGTGAGGGAAATCATGGCGCAGGAACCGGCGCAAGCTGCGGAAAGCTTGGCGGAATTGAAACCGCCATGAAATCCGGAATCGGTGCCTTTGCCGTTCAGATCGGCAGTCTGAAGGTCGGAGCTGTTGTCGCCGCAAATCCGCTCGGAAATATCACAGATCCGGACGATGGAACCATCGTTGCCGGGATGCGGGGACCGGACGGAACCTTCGTCGATGAAGAGGACATCTTCATTGCCGGAGCGGATTCGTCCTCTGTATACTCCTTTCAGAAAAACACCACGATCGCTGCGGTTCTGACCAATGGAATTTTCACCAAGACAGAGCTGACCAAAATTGCCGGAATGGCACACAATGGCTATGCCCGCGCAATCCGGCCCGTGCACACCATGTTTGACGGCGATTCCATCTACGCAGTCAGTTCCGGAAAAGTCAGAACGGACATCAACGCGGTCGGAGTACTGGCATCTCTTGTAACTGCCCGTGCGATCGTAAGAGCGGCCCGCCACGCCGAATCCGCTTTCGGTCTCCCCGGCCTTGCCTCAAAGTAAATATTCCTTCTTCAAAGAGAGCCCGGCTCTCTTTTTTCGTTCGAATAAAAGAGACGGAATATTTCCGCCTCAGAATCCTGCATGTTTTCAGGAAGAGGATGAGATATGGTGTTCCACCAAGGTACTGCCATCTCCCGCGGGCTGTTCCTGAACTACCGTTTCGGTATACACAACTTCCTCATACTCCTCTTCCGTTTCATTCAAAGACTCCTGCTGATTCCAGACTGGCTCAGAAGGAGAAGGAACATCCGGCAGCGCCCGCATGACTTCCGGTTCCCTGTTCTTTTTCCCGCTTTCTCTCTGTACTTCTTCCTGATTGTCATCTTCTTCTTTCTGTTCGGTCGTATCGGATCCATAGTCTGCGTAATGCACCGTAAGAAAGGCTTCTGCCGTGTTGCCGGCCCGATCCTTTACGGTGTAGATCACTTTCTGAGATTCCGTATCCGCCAGAACATCACTGCAGGAAACCCGTCCGGTGATATCCCCGTCCACATTGTCTGTCGCCGCCATCACAAAAGCATGACATGAGAATTTCGCCGCCTTCAGCAGCTCGGTCCGATCCCTTGCGAGTGTTATGACAGGAGCGGAGTCATCCACAGCCTCAACCCGCATGATCTTTCTGACAGAACAGTTCTTCCCCTTCAGTTCATACATCACCAGCCGTGTCTCCGGCTTTCTGCACACAAAGGAATCAGGTAGAATCAGCTCAAATCCTTCGGTCGGAACAGTCTGCACATACTGTCCGGGTTCAAACGGCATCCCGCACGGGATCCGGATTTCCCGTGCCTTTAATGACAGAACCGGAACGGAAGGCGGCTGTTCCAGAATCAGAAAGACAGCCGCGGCAGTTACGGACAGAAACGCCATGACAGGAAGAAGCCAGTTCCGCCATTGTCTCTTCTTTTTCGGAACAGTGATCTTTTTCCCGCTTTTCATCTCCGCGATCAGTTCCTTCATTGTCTCTGCGCTGATCCATGGATGCCCGATCATAGCAGCATCCGCTGTACTGAGTCCATCCGCCATCGCCTCCCGCAGTACCTTCATCTGCTTGAAATTCAGTCCCGGCCGGGAGTATACCGCAATCTGATCCGGCCGCAGTCCTGCTTTTTTTCCTTCCTCAACCTCTTTTTTCTGAAGGAAGGTCGGACCGTTCATGTACAGTTCCTCCATCACATTTCCCTCATCGCCTGAATCACATACCGGGTATCATTCTGATTCATATCACAGGTAACCAGCGTCACGATTCCGCCGCCGTGATATACAAATCCGTCGGTATGCTGAATCAGGTTTTCCACCGTGTTCTGAAACATCGCAGCGATCTCCTCCGTGCCGGAAAGCGTACTGTCCGCCCAGCCGAGATACTCATCCTTTTCCATGTCATAACTGGCCAGAGACACAATCCGGCATGGACAGATTCCGCTTTCACTTTCCAGAAGAATCGAAGGATGACTGCGATAGTACTGCGGATCCGCATAGTTTCGGAAAAATGTGAAATTCCAGTCTTTCGTCTGACTCGAGTGCCCATAGATCACTAGATTTTCCGGTTCATCGAAGGATGGGTCACAGAATACCGAACCCATCGTGTCATACTCATTGCGGATATTGTGTTTCATGACGTAGGATACCGACGGTGTCGCAAGCACCGGGATCGTTCGTTTTCTCTCCTCATCCGGAAAGGTCAGAACATACTTCACATCCGGATTGATTTTCTGCCATGCCTTCAGATTCATTGCCTCCTCCTGCAGTTCACTGACATATTCCTGGGAACGGCTTACTTCCGCGTGCACAAGTTCCGCCGCCGGCCCAGGCTGTTTCATCAGGCCGAAGATGATCGCCGCCGCAAGAACCGCTCCACTCACCGCGAAGACAGGAATCATCCGCTTCATACGGTCATCCTCCGATTCATTTCTTCATCAAAAATCAGCCAGCGGATCGGAATCGAATCTCCCATTTTTCTGATTTTCACTATTCTTCGCACCTCCTCTTCCCTGGCAGTCGTCTTTTTGTTTGTGCGGGTATTTGTCACTGTATCCGTTCCGTATTCACTCATTGGCTGAAGAACTGCGCAGGCATTGCCGCGCAGATACCCAAGCGGTGATTTGGTTTCACAGATCCGGATCAGATGTCCATATGGAACGGATGAGAGAAAGATCATTCCTTTCTCGGTATGAGCAGCGGAAACAGTTCCTTCTGATTCAATCGTGTAATCTCCATCCGGCAGATCCCTGAAAACCACTCTTCCATCCCTTCCGGTGTATCCATGAAACACCATCCCGCTGTCCCTGGACGTCACTGTCACTTCCACACCGCATCTTCCTGTGCGCACCGTTTTACGGGCTGTCTCTCCGGAAACAAACCAGGTATTGCCATTCGGATCCGCCAGCGTGTATGCCTTCACCTGACCAGCTTCCTTCTCACAGGAAATCACCTTCAGCAGACCCTCTTCCATCCACTCGATCGCTCCCGGTCTCGTTCCTTTCATGATCCAGAAACTCTGTCCCTTCGCTTCAATCCAGCAGGACCCATCCTCTTCTTTTGAAATATTCCATACGATCCCATAGGTCAGTTCGCTTCGGCCGCTGTCCGCCGCCTTGCGCACCATGCCGTAATCCGGCATGTCCGCAATATGCCGCATCGGCACCCGGATCGTTTCTCCTTTTTCTCTGATTCCCGCCGCAAGCAGCTGCTCAAAACTGACTGGAAGCTGAGATGCCTCCTTGTCCTTGCGGACAATCAGTCCTCCGGAAAGATATTCACCGATGAGTCTGTTTCCGACCGGATCTGCGGGATCATGTTCCTTCAGGATGATCGGAATATGACTGCTGTCAGTGATATCCTCAACCGCCGCTCGGATGATTCCTGTTTCTTCTGTCGGATGTCCGAAAACATCCTGTACCGGACCGGTTTCCATGGAAAGGATCCGATAGAACCGGATGGAGGAGGGATCCTCCTTTTCCACTGTCTCAAAAACCGTCTTCTCTTTCGGTGTTCCCACGGCATGAACGATGTCGATGTAAAGCATGGGGGAATGCTCGGAATATCCCTGAACCGGCACAGTGAACCGTCTCTCAAACGCTCCATCCTCCATCAGCGATATCACCGCTCCTTCCTCTGACACGGTTTCAATCCGCCAGTGGTTCCTTCTTCCATTCACTTTGTCCGGCCAGACCGCAAACGTGTCCCCCGCACGGAGTCCGGTTGGAATATCCTCAAGCGTCACCGGGTATGAATCCGGATGATCCTCTCTATCTATTTCCCGCATTTCCAGATCCGTCACATCTTCCGCCGTAAACCACGCGTTGCTCAGAGGGATCCGATGCTGGTCCTGGTCCACTTTCAGAACTGAGACGGTAAGTCTTCTCAGCTGGTTGCCGATCACCTTATGCACGGTTTCTGTTTCTTTTTCCGGAGTCAATGAAACAAGATGCATTGCCTCCCCGTTTCCATAGTCATATCCATCCGGAAGTTCGGTCTCAAGCGCAAGATAGGTTCTGCCCCATTTCAGCCCTTCCATCCGCAGGATTCCTTTTCGAAGCGATTCACTCTCCACACTGACCGTGCGCTTTTCAAGGCTTTCAGGATCGAGATACCAGTACGTTCCGCTTTCCAGTTCCGAAAGATCCACACTTCCATAGCTGTCACTTGTTTTTTTCAGAACCTCTTTCCGCATGGCCTCATCGCTGTACAGAATCACCTCCGCTCCCGCCATCGGCAGAAGGGAACGGGTCCTTCCTTCTAACCGAAGATACGGATGTCCTGTTCTGCCGGCAAATACCGGAAGGACGTTCCATTCTCCTTCCTGTTCTGACTCTGAGAAAACAATGCGGCGACTGGCAGTCATCTCACCTTCTCTGTCCCGCTCCTCAAGGACTGCGCAGGTATTGGCATCCGACCGGATCGTCCAGCCGCCGTTTTCCGACTGAAGACTTACATGGGGATTCGGCGTGCGGAGACGGTAACTGCCGCCTTCAGCAGGGTTCAGATTCCGGATTTCCCCGGTACGGATCACAAGAATGGTTTCGGTTTCCATCCGGCCAGGATCCGGATGCTCAGAAACAGTCATCCTTTTCTGATCCTTCTGCCGCAGAAGCTGCAGGACCTGCCCATAGCCCTTTTCTGTCTGTACCTGCAGGATCTGATAGGCTTCCTTCTGAATGAAAAGAATATCGCCCGGACACAGATCGCAGGGAAGCGACTCGATCTGCTCAATCGTCAGCGGAATCTGCAGCCCGTTTTCATCCGGAATCCGGAATACTGTTCCTTCTTTGTTCCTTATCTCATATTCCGGTCCGCTTTCTGTCTGCCGCATTTGAACAATTTCATACTGCTTTCCATCCAGGGAAACATGCTGACCAGGCTTCTTCGGTCCGTATCTAGCCGCATCAACTTCTTCATAGAGCACTTCTGAGGGTTTTCTGACACTCATACGCAGGCTCTTTGAATGCTCTGAATCAGAAGTAATCCGTTCCTCGATATAGGTCCATGTTTTTTCGCCGTCGGAGATCTTCCAGGCGGTATACCCCGGCATGGATTCCTTTCTTTCTGTCCATTCCGGCATGGTTTCGGAAAGATTTCTGATCTGCTGAGGGGAAAGCGGAGCGTCTTCTTCCCATGGATAGATCAGGACGGTTTCTTCCCCTTTCTCAAGTACTGCATACGTCCTTCCATTCCGCTCAAAGGAATCCCCTGCCCTCAGATCATGTTCCTCTTCCGCTGAAAAGTTTTCCCTCTCCGCCTCTTCCGGTACCATTTCCTTTTTCCAATTCAGATACTGTTCCACAATCGGGGAAGAATCCGACACGGACAGCAGCCGGGATCGGCCGTCGTCTTCCAGCACATGAATGGTTCCCGGAAGACAGGATTCCACTGTAAACCGCACTTCCGTCCCGATTTGGGCATAAGCCTCTGAAACCGGCGCATCCGTCAGTTCCGCTTCATACGGAATGCCGTCTTTCACAAAGGCGATCCGGATGGAAATACCGTCATTCTGCAGGACTGCATACTGAGCTTCCTTCCGTTCTATCACTGTACCTGCCGTACTGAGACGTTCCTTTTCGCTGAGGTCCGCCAGCTGGACTCCTTCATATGGGATGGAAACAGATTCCATCACTGTTTTTTCAAAAGTCTCTCCCGGCTTCCATCTTTCTGCCTCGTGCCCGTTTTCCGAAAGATCCCCCCAGCAAAGATCCCTGGACGCGGCATGATCGCTGTCTTCGAGAACCTCTGTTCCTTCCTTGCTCAACCGGTATCTGTTGCCGCGGGAGTCGCTGATTTCATACACGGAAGATGCCGTGGAAAGCAATTGAACCGAACGGTCGGAATAACCTTTTTCAGGCAGATCCGGTTCTGATATCCAATCCGGAGCCGCAATCAGATACTCCTTTCCTTCACTTTCCGCCTTTACCATATGCGGGCCATTTGTAATCATGCGGAAAGTCTGCTCACCGGTTTCCGGCTTTCCTTCCTCATTCCATCTTGGATAAAACAGTGTGAAGGTATCCCCTTCCTTCAGACGCGCCGCATCCGGAATATCAGAATAAACCGGGGCAGCTTCCGAAAGATCCACGGTCTGACTTCCTTTCTGCCCGGCGGACTGCCATGTTACTTTGACAGTCGTCTTTTCATCTGCTGGTTTTATGTCATCGACCCTCAGGAGAACCTCTTCGGTGTCGGCATTACCTGCGTGCATGTGTTCTGTCATGACAATGGTACGCTGCGCGCCTGTCTTCAGATCCTTCGGAAGGCTGTAGCGGCTGAAGACACAGGAAGGCGGATCCTCTTTCCGGTGGGCGGTGAGAAAGAACGTATCCCCGCGGATCTCATCGATTTCAAAGATCCATCCATCGAACGCAAACCTGTCCCCTTCCTTCAGGCTGCTGTATTCCTTCAGCTGTCTGAAAGAAAGATCCGGACCCTCTTCCTGCTTTCTGAGCGACAGGCCGGTTTCCAAGAATCTCTTTGAAAGGTTCAGATTCTCTCCGGTTTCATAGATGACAAAGGCGGCCTCGTTTAATTTCTCACCGGCAGTTTCCTCATCCTGCTTGGAAATCTCCAGGTTCAGATTCCTCAGCCGGTTGACAAAAGAGTATTCCAGACACTGTCCGTCTTCTCCGACTTTCAGAAGACTGGAAGACGTCTCCTTCTGACAGCCTTCTCCGGCCGTGATCTCTTTCAGCCACCACTCCGTTTCCGCCGGAAGTCCTTCAATGCGGACGAATCCATCCGCGTCTGTCTCAAAAACACGGATCTCGCCGTTGTCTTTACACAGAGGATAGCGGAGCCCGTAGGTTTCTGACGGCCCGCTGGTCCCATCCGGATCCGGACCCATTCTTCCCTCCGGATCCTCTCTCCAGCCAAGCACAAATGAGGTCCCCTTCATCCCGTCTCTGCTGTTTCCATATTCATCCATCTTGAGAATACGTACATCTCCGGTTTTCAGACGAAGCGCGATCCGGTACAGGGGAACCGGGTCCTCTCCGGTTGCGGCCATCAGCTTCTGCTGATCTTTCTGCTCATACAGAAGCAGTCCGTTCTGCATGTTCTCCCATTGTTCCTTTTTTCTGCGGAAGGTCAGCACCTTCCCGTTTTCCTGTTCCTTACCGTCACAGGAAAGCGAAGTAATCCGCGCCAGAAGATGGCTGTCCCTGACCTCGAGTTCCATACCCTCATGGCTTTCCTCACTGTCCTCTTCAAACCACGAAAGCACCCCTTTGCTGTCCTCAAGATCCAG
Source organism: uncultured Erysipelotrichaceae bacterium (assembly GCA_946537255.1). Lineage (GTDB taxonomy): Bacteria > Bacillota_I > Bacilli_A > Erysipelotrichales > Erysipelotrichaceae > Bulleidia. Next base: position 31,781 of record CAMNFS010000012.1, on the reverse strand, counting down.
AGTCTCATTCCAGGAAAGTGAATAACACTTCGGACTCCCATCCGTTTCCGTAAAAGACGGCACCGTATCATAGCTTTCCACATACTGCATAATCCGGCTCATCATGGAATCCAGTTCGGACCGATCAACGGTGCAGGCGCTGAACCCCGCCTGGATGCCGGGGCACATATGCAGGCTCCGATTGATGGAATCAAAGTACTGCGGAGAGACTGCCTTCCAGATCAGAAGCTGTGTGCCGGCGTAAGCTTCATTGCTGGTACCGATCGGTTCAAATCCATATCCGAAGTAGGAAATCCGCTTCAGCAGCGTTCTTGTCTCGGTATCAATGCTGTCCCAGGTTCTGCCCTGATACTCTCCTCCTTTTCCATTGACCAGCTTCAGATTCACTTCCGGCTGCACACAGTACACGGGACGGTCATGAATGAAATACAGCTTGATGAATTCCGTATATCCCTCATTGATCACAGAATCAAACGAAGCGATTTTTCCCCGTGATTCCAGCATGCCTGAATCCGTCTGAATCAGAGAATCATCTTCTGAAAGCTCCTGTTTCAGAATCCGGGCCGCCGCATGGGCCGTGGTCTCATGAAGATCAATCGAATCTGTTTCTCCGTAATCCGCTTCCTCCATAGCATTCAGAATCAGGCCCGATGGGACTTCCTCCGTTTCAGAAGGAGGTTCTTCCACAGGTTCTTCCTTGCATTCTGATTCCTCAGGCAGAATGAGTTCGGCAGTTTCCTCCGGAGTCTCTTCCTTCATGTGGGTTGATTCATCTTCTTCGGATTCTGCGGGTCCCTCACTTTCCTCCGTCATTTCTTCCGGATCCGCTTCTCTTTCTTCCACTGCTGTCTCTGACGCTTCAGGCTCCGTTTCCTCTGAAACAAGCGGAACCGTAAACAGAGAGAAACTGAACAGACATGCAAAACATAGATTTCTGAGTCGTCTCATATACCGCCTCCTTCTCTTTCTAATTAGTCATCGGGAAGGAGTTTTCTCGTTTTTTCTTTCTGTTTCCGAATGAGAATGTGCAATCTTCCGAAAAAAACAAAAAAAACACCGGTAGGTTTTACCAGTGTTTTCTTCAGCCGATAATTAACGCTTGGAGTACTGCGGAGCGCGTCTTGCGCCTTTCAGGCCGTACTTCTTCCGTTCCTTTGCACGAGCATCACGGGTCAGGAATCCTGCCGCCTTCAGAACAGGTCTGTAGTCTTCGCTTGCCTCAAGCAGTGCACGTGCGATACCGTGGCGCATCGCACCTGCCTGTCCGGCATAGCCTCCGCCTAAGACGTTGATCTTGATGTCGAACTGTCCCTGTGTCTCCGTTGTTACGAGCGGGCTGTTAACGATCATGCGCAGCGTTGCCTGAGGAAGATATTCTTCCAGAGACTTTCCGTTGACTGTAATCGTGCCTGTGCCAGGAGTCATAAAGACACGCGCGATTGACTGTTTGCGGCGTCCTGTTCCGTTATAGGTAACTGCCGCTTTCTTCTTCGTTGCCATTGTCTGTTATCTCCCTTCCTTAGTCTTTGATTTTCAGCTCTACAGGCTTCTGAGCTGCATGCGGATGATCCGGGCCTTCGTAAACGAAGACATGACGGCGCATCTCATTTCCAAGCTTGTTGTGCGGAAGCATTCCCTTGATTGCCTTTTCCACCCATTCGACAGTGTACTTTTCACGCATTTCCTTTGTGGAACGCACGCGGAGTCCACCCGGATACATGGAATGGCTGTAGTAGAATTTCTTTCCGTCCTGATCGCCGGAAATCTTTACCTTGTCCGCATTGACTACAATCACATAGTCACCGCAGTCTACATGCGGAGTGAAGGTCGGCTTGTTCTTACCGCGAAGAACACTTGCCACCTGAGCTGCGAGTCGTCCCAGAGTGCAGTCTGTCGCATCCACGACATACCATGTGCGCTTGACTTCACTCGGTTTGATCATCGTTGTCTGACGCATCATTTCAATTTTTCCTCCTGTGGTTTTACCGGGGCCACATTTGGCTGAAAAGAGCCAAGTTTCATTTTAGGCAACGAGGGCAGGCGAGTCAATCATTTTCTGCAGGAGAATCCTGATTTCTGCTATTTCCTTCTGAATTCCGCAGAGGATTCCGCTCTTTCCCTCCCCAGATGACAAGCCGCGGCCGGATTTTCTGTTCTCTCTGATATTCTTTCAATTGAGAAATGATCTCCTTCAGTTCCCCTTCCGGAACCTGCTTCATGATTCCCAGAACTCCGCCATAGGCACTGATCGTATACATCCCGTAAACAATATCGCTGTGCCGGTCCGCCAGCGCATACCGCCTTGGCAGCGCCCGCTCCTTCACCTCTTCTTCCAGCCGGGAAAGCGGCGGCTCTTCCTTCCGCTCATCCTCCGGAAGGTATTCCCGCACCGTCAGAGTATCCGTAAGGGCAAGGACTTCAAAATAATCCACTTCCGCAAGCGTCAGCCCTTCCGGATGGGCATTGCGGCGGGAAACGGTTTTGGATTTTGCCTCAAGAATCCGCTTCACCTCTTCCGGCTCAATTCTTCCCCGGCCAGCTTCCAGCAGCTGGGCAGTCATCATCCGCACCATATAGCGCAGAAAGCCTCTTCCGGTATAGGAAATGGTCAGAAACGGCCCTTCCTCCCTGAACATTATGGAATAGATGGTCCGTACCTGATCCGGTGTTTCTTTCAAAGGTGTGGAATTGAAAGAAGTAAAGTCATGGGTACCGATCAGATACTGCGCCGCTTCCTTCATCTTTTCCACATCCAGAGGATACGGGCACTGATACGCATATTCTCTTGAAAAGACGTCATAGGGACCGCGGTGAATGCAGTAGTCATATCTTTTTTTCCGGACGCAGTAACGCACATGAAACATCCGGTTCATTTTTTCCACCTTCAGAATATGAATCGAAGAAGGCAGAAATCCATTCAGCGCGCCCATCATTTTCCGTTCTGACATATCCAGATCGGAATCAAACTGAAAAACCTGTCCCCGGGCACTGACGCCTGCGTCGGTCCTTCCGGAAGCCAGAACAGAGACAGGTTTCTTCGCAATATGGCTGATGGCAGCTTCGATCTGTTCCTGAACGGAATCTCCGTGTTTCTGAGTCTGCCATCCACAGTAAAGGCTGCCGATATAGGCAACCGTGCATTTATAACGGATCATCGAAAATATGCAAGCCAGATCATGCACACGACCAGAGCTGCCGAGCAGGCAAGCAGCACATAGTCCCCTGTCTTGAATTTCAGAACCTTATATCTGGTACGGCGCTCCCCCGGCTGATACCCGCGTGCCTCCATCGCATTGGCAAGATCCTCCGCCCTTTGAAACGCACTGACAAACAGCGGCACAATCAGAGACAGAATCGCCATGATGCGCTCCATGATTTTCCCTTCCTTGAGATCCACTCCACGGGAAGCCTGCGCTTTTATGATCCGGTTGGTTTCATCAATCAGATCCGGAATGAACCGCAGAGCAATCGAGATCAGCATTGCGATCTCATGACTCGGCACACCGATTTTTTCAAACGGCTGCAGGAGATCCTCAATGCCGAGGGTCATGTCAAGCGGCTTGGTTGTAGCAGTCACACAGGTGGTAATCATGATCATCAGAAGCAGTCTTACAACAATATAGAGCGTCTGCATGATTGCGTCGGTATATATCGTTACCGGACCGATCGTCGCAAGCACCGGGCCGGTATGGATTACCAGAATATTGATAACCAGCAGAAACAGAAGCATCACAAGCATCGGCTTCATGGACTTCCAGATAAATCCAAAGCTGAGTTTTGAGAGAATAATCATAAAGCTGACAACCGCAAACAGGATTGCGTATCCGATCCATCCGGATGGAAAGAAGATCGCTACCAGCATCATGATCATCGCGAGAATCTTGGAACGGGGATCCAGCCGGTGAACCGGGGAATCCAGCGGAATGTACCGCCCGAGTGTCACATTACCCATTCTTCTTCACCTGCCTTGCGACTTCCTTTGAAAATGATCTGAGATCCATGATATCCTCATCGAACTCAAAACCCTTTTTCTCCAGCATTTCCTTCATCCGGATCAGAGCCGGCGGAAGAATGTGCAGCTGACGGCACAGCTCCGGATCCTTGAAAAAGGATTTCACATCCATCTGAATCTTCTGCTTTCCGTTTTCCAGCACCACCACCTCATCGCAGTACCGGAATACCTGTTCCATATCATGCGTGACCATCAGAACCGTCTTGCCTTCCCTGTTAAGAGAGTCAAACAGTTCCATCATCTTCGCGGCTCCCTGCGGATCCAGTCCGGCCGTCGGCTCATCCAGCACCAGAATCTTCGGATCCATCGCAAGAATACCGGCGATGGCGACCCGGCGCTTCTGGCCGCCGGAAAGCTCAAGCGGAGAACGCTCCTCATATTCCGCGTCAAGACCGGTCTTGCGCAGCGCCGCTCTTGCCTTCTGATTCGCCTCCTCTTCACTCGCTCCGAAATTCTTCGGTCCGAAGGCAACATCCTTCAGCACCGTTTCCTCAAACAGCTGATATTCCGGAAACTGAAATACCAGTCCGACATCCTGACGGAGAGACTTCAGTTTTTTCGGCTGATGGCCGGCAGTGATCTTTCGGTCCAGAACATAAACCGTTCCTGCCGTAGGAAGCAGAAGGGCATTGAGATGCTGAATCAGAGTGCTCTTTCCGGATCCTGTCTGACCGATGATGGCAGTGAACTTTCCTTCTTTCAGTTCCAGATTCACATCATTCAGCGCGTTATAGCAGAACGGTGTTCCTTCTCCATAGGTATGACTTACATGTTCAAACTTTATCGGCACAGCTGTTCCACCAATCCTTCCATCGTTATTGTTCTGTCAAGCTTCAGTCCCTGTTTGGCCAGTTCCTCCTCCATCTGCATCGCAAAAGGAAGTTCCAGGTGAATCTTTCTGACCTGGGATGGATCAGCGAAAAACTGCTCGGGGGTTCCGCACATCGCGACCTTTCCCTTATACATCGCCACAACATTATCAGCGGTCGTAACCTCCTCTATGTCATGCGTAATGGAAATGATGGTCATACTGCTTTCCCTGTGAAGATCCCGGATGACCCGCTTGATCTCGTCCTTGCCCTTAGGATCAAGCATCGAGGTTGCCTCATCAAAAATCAGAATATCCGGCTTCATCGCCAGAATGCCGGCAATCGCAACCCGCTGCTTCTGACCGCCCGACAGCAGGGTCGGCTCATGGTCCAGATATTTTGTCATGCGCACCTGCTCCGCGTACCGGTTGATGATGTCATCCATTTCCTCGCGGGGAACACAGTGATTCTCAAGCCCGAAGGCAATGTCATCCCGCACGGTGGATCCGATGAACTGATTGTCCGGGTTCTGGAACACAATTCCGACCCGGTTGCGGATTTCTCTCAGATTCTCTTCATTGAGCTCAAAGCCATCAATTGTAATCTTTCCGCTTTTCTTTTCCAGAAGTCCCGCAATCAGCTTGGCAAGTGTGGATTTCCCGCTGCCGTTGTGGCCGATGACTGTCGTGTAGCTTCCCGATTCGATCGAAAAGGAAACACCGTCAATCGCGTTGACTTCCAGGTCATAAGAAAATGTAAGGTTTTCTACTTCTACTGCTTTCATATCCGTCTTCCCAAAAAATCCCTCTTATTATACCAACGGAATATCATTTTCACGCAGTCAGTTTCACGTTCCTTCCGAAGGGTTCAGTCCTTTTTCCAGGAAATGATGTATTCTCTTTCAAAAGGATTCCCTGCTTTTTCCGGATCATATTCAAATCTTCCGGAAGCGCCGTTTTCCTGCATGACAAGATCAAAGTGGCAGACGGCAGCTCCAAGGTCAACCTTCTGAATATCTCCAAGTTCGTTTTCCTTCAGGGATTTTTCCTCATAGAAATCCACTGTATTCCCATTGATTACAGCCCTTGCCGGCTGGCGGTTGACAGCGCTTGGCGCAAGCCGCGCCATTTCCAGAGCTTCCCGGAAAAGAGCCGCATCCGCTTCCGTCAGTACACAGTCCGGCTCATACCCGACCATCGACTCATAGGGAATGCGATCATCCGCATGAATTCCCTTCCGCATCAGGATTTCCCGAAGCGAGCGTTTTTCTGCCGGGATGCCGAGCGGTGTGACAGCAGGCATGATTTCATGATCCTTCACATCAATTGCCTTCTCAAATACCGGCCGGTTCAGTGTTCCGGCAATGATCACCGTCCCGATCTTCCGTGAGAGCGCCGCAAGACACAGGTACTCCAGGGCATAGCCGTAACTGAGTTCCCACTGAGCCTTCTTTTCAATCTTTCCAAGCAGATACCACTCCTCCCCGACAACCACCGGGCTGGAAAGTCCATACTCCTTCGCATTCAGAATCCGAAACTGCGGCTGTACGGAAAACGGAACGCTCAGATTCCGTATCGTCTCTTCAAGAAACGCCAGATCATCATCAGAAAGACCCTTTCCGTCAAAGGTTCTTACACTTTTCCGCTTCAAAATCATTTCTTTGGCTGAAAACAACATAGCAATACCTCCGATATGAGAGATAAATGGATTTGCCGGCGGCTGTCAACTGATATGCAGAAAAAGGAGGTTCGAAACAACCCCCTTCATTTCTGATTCTCTGTTTTACAGGATCAGAGCTCGATATTGTAGCCCTCGTAGGTTCCCTTCAGGCAGGCAACCTGATTTGCGACATTGTAGATGTCGGAAAGAATCGCACCGTCTTCCGTGAACATCTTGCGGGAAATGGTAACCTCCGTGTCATTCAGGGTTTCCGAGGTGTAGCCGTTGTCCTCTCCGATCTTTACAAAAGCGTTCCGGGTCTCTTCATCCTCGAACTTCGCCTTGTGGGTAATGGTAATCAGGCTGTCCTCCGGATACTGCTCATTGAACGCGTCGTTTCTTGCGAACTGCTCCGCAACAAACTTCACATCCAGATACGGATAAAGCTCTGCAATCTCAAGAACTTCAGCAGTATACTCTTCAACTGCCTTATCCGCTTCATCACTGATTTCAGGTTCATCATTCAGAGAGATGAAACGGACTTCACTCTCATCCTGTTTCTCATCCTCTTCTTCGTCTTCCTGCATCAGGAGTTTAACCGCAGCCACAATTCCGATCGCAGCCCCGGCCACAATCGCTGCGCCAAGCCATCTTCTAAACATATTCTGGTCTACCTCACTCATTAATTGGGATTATTCTACCATAATTCACCGGGAAAGAATATACTCCAGAATCTCAACCGCGTTGGTCGCCGCGCCTTTGCGGATCTGATCGCCGCAGCACCATACCGTCAGGCCATCCATCGCTTCATCATAGCGGATTCTGCCGGCAAACACAGTGTCCTGATCGGAGGTATCCAGCGGCATCGGATATCCATCTTCCACAAGTCTCACGCCTTCCGCACTGCGGATTGCGGCTTTGGCCTCTTCAATCGATACCGGGCGCTCACATACAAGAGACGCGGAAATGGAATGGGACCGGTACACCGGCACCCGTACGCAGGTACAGGTCACCTTCATATCCGGATTGTGAAGAATCTTGCGGCCTTCATTGCCCATCTTGGCCTCTTCGGTTGTCACTCCGTTTCCGGTGTCAGAGCCGATCCACGGAATACAGTTGTAGGCAATCTGGGCCGGGAACACCTTCGGATGGACTTCCTCTCCTTTTCGGATCGCTTCCACTTCCTCCGTCAGTTCCCGCATGCCGTTGATTCCGGCGCCGGAAACTGCCTGATAGGTACTGGTCACAAGATGCGTAATTCTGGAAACCCGGTGAATCGGGGCAATCGCCATCATGGTGATAATGGTGGAACAGTTCGGATTGGCAATGATGCCATGGTGGCTCAGGGCATCCTCCCCGTTGATTTCCGGAACAACCAGCGGTACATCCTTTTCCATGCGGAAGGCACTGGAATTATCAATAAAGACCGCTCCGGCTTTCGTGATGAACGGTGCCATCTCTCTGGAGACATCCGCTTCCACTGCTCCAAGAACATAGTCCAGTCCCTCAAAGCTGTTTTCTGTTGTCTCCTGAATCGTGATTTCTCTTCCCATGAATGGAACCGTTTTGCCAGCCGAGCGTGCGCTGGCAAGGAGTCTCAGTTCCCCGCATTCAATATGGCGCTCCTCCAGACACTGAAGCATCTGCTTTCCTACCGCGCCAGTCGCCCCCAAGATACCGATTTTCATACTCAATTCTCCTTTTCCTCTGCAATAAACCTTTCGTAGATACAGTTGATTGCTTTTTCAAAATCCCGGTTATGAACACCAACCACGATACTGAGCTCATCACAGCTCTGGTTGATGACCTTGATGTTGATCTCATTGGATCCGAATTCCGACAGAAGTCTTCCTGACATGCCCGGCTGATCCTTCATCGCCCGGCCTACGACCGCAATCAGGGCAAGATGATCCTCAATCCGCAGATCATCCGGTCTGATCTCTTCCTTCAGCCGGCCGACAATGTCATACAGGCAGTGCTCAACCTGCTTGCTTGCGACGATGACGGAGAAGGTATCCACCGTGCTTGGAACGGATTCAATGGAAACATGGTATTCTTCGAATATTGACAGAATCCGCCGCAGGAAGCCGACCTCGGCAGACGCGTGCATCTTGATCAGGGTAATGACCGTGAAATCCTTGCGGCCGGTAATGCCGGTGATGAAGTGCGGTGGATTGACCGCGTCCGCTTCCGAACAGTCCGCCATGATCAGGGTGCCGGGATTTTCCGGTTCATTCGTATTCCGCACATTGATGGGAATGTTCTTTTTCTTGACCGGGAAAATCGCGTCATCGTGAAGAACATTGGCGCCCATGTAGGACATTTCCCTCAGCTCATTGTAGTTGATGCACGGAATCGCAAGCGGTTTTTTGACGATGCGCGGATCCGCGACCAGAAAGCCGCTGACATCCGTCCAGTTCTCGTATATATCGGCGCCGACCACATTGGCGACAATTGCGCCGGTAATATCACTTCCGCCTCGGCTCATGACCCGGATGACCCCATTCGGCAGCGCTCCGTAGAATCCTGGAATGACCAGCCCGCGGTCCTGAATTCTTGATTCAATCAGCTTCTCGGTTTTCGCCATGTCCACTTCGCCGTCATACCGGAAAGCAATGACATCGGCCGCATCGGCAAAATCAAAACCCAGATATTCCGCCAGAAGCTTGGAGGTGAGATACTCACCGCGGCTGACAAGGTAGTCGGTGCTCATGCCCCGCTTCATGACCTTGCGGATCGCCGCGAATTCCTTTTCGAGATCCAGTTTCAGATTCAGTTCATCCCTGATGCGGCGGTATTTTTTTTCGATCTGTTCGAAGATCGGCTCATAGGATACTCCGAAACGCACATGCGCTTCGCACAGATACAGAAGGTCGGTGACTTTATGATCCTCATTGGATTCCTTGCCGCAGGCGGAGGATACCACAAAGCGGCGGGAACTGTCTGCCTCAATAATTGCCTTTACCTTGCGGAACTGTTCCGCGTTGGCAACACTGGAGCCTCCGAATTTCGCTACCTTTATCATTTCATCACCACCGCCGCAAACGCGGATTCATCTCCGCATGCCTTCATCATGTCATCCATCTTTGCGACTGTAATTTCTTTCGTAAGAATGACATTGCCTTCGACGCTTTCCGAAATCCCCGCGAAGAATTCCGGTTTTTCGGTGCGGATATAGAAGCGCATCGGTGTCACATCGTTATTCACGGGAATCCTGCGGAGCTCAGGAATCAGACTGTCCTGTCCCTGATAGATATCCAGCAGATCCTGCACAACCGCATGAGCAGTCGGAAGCGAACCCGCTCCCTGACCGATGAATACCGCTCTGCCAAGGGTTGCCGAGCTGCTTTCCAGGGCATTGAAGTTGGACCTTACGTCCGCAAATACATCCATGTCCGTAATCATGACCGGCATGACCCACAGCTCCGCGCAGTCACTGTACAGCTGCCCGGTTCCGAACAGACGGATGGCCAGATGATTCTTCTTCGCATAGACAAAGTCCTCAGGCCGGATGCCGCGAATGCCGTAAACCGGAATCTCAGATGGCTTCACATAGATACTGAACGCCTTCAGCGCGCTCAGTGTGGTCTTATAACGGACATCAAATCCGTCGATATCGTCTGACGGATCCCTCTCTGCATATCCAAGGGACTGCGCCTGTGCAAGGCTTTCCTCAAACCCCGCGCCGGTTTCTTCCATTCTGGAAATAATATAATTGGTCGTTCCATTGAAGATTCCCCGGAAACCGTTCACCTGTTCCAGGCGTCCGATCCGTTCGAGATTGGACATCCATGGAATGCCGCCGCCGCAGGAGGCTTCGTACCGTACGCTTACGCTGTTTTCCTTCGCAAGTTCCAGAAGCTCCCGGGCATATTCCGCAAACATCTTTTTGTTGCTTGTCACTACATGTTTGCCGGCTTCAAGCGCCCTGGCACAGAACGTGTGTGCCGGCTCCACGCCGCCCATGCATTCCGCAACTACTTCGATTTCAGGATCGGACAGAATATCCTCCACATCCATCGTGCATCTCTGATCCGTCATTTCCGACTCATCCTTGACAAGAATCCGGGTCACTTCCAGTCTTCTGACTTTCTTGACCTTGCAGGAATCCGTGATCTTTGTAACACCGCTGCCGACAACTCCATGCCCCAGTAATCCGATCTTCATACTCTATCCTCCTGTTTGCATTTCAAGTACAGTTGTTTTCAAAACACGAACATAGTATCATGACAGAGGCATTCCCACAAGGAGAAGATATTATGTTGTATACCAGTACTCGTTCCAAAAATTCCACCTGCCCGAGCCAGGAAGCCATTGTGCAGGGTCTGTGCAGTGACGGCGGTCTTTACGCGCCGGCGGATCTGAATGTGAAAGTCAGCCCCGAAGCCCTTCGGGGTATGTCCTATCAGAAGATCGCGGAAACCATCCTGAAGGAATATCTGTCTGATTTTTCCACAGAAACCATTCAGCGCTGTGTCACTTCCGCATACTGCAGCGAAAAATTCGATGATCCGCAGATTGTTCCGCTGACCGGATTCAGCGACGGGGTCTTTACCGACCTCTGGCATGGTCCGACCAGCGCCTTCAAGGATCTTGCCCTGACCATCATGCCCTATCTTCTGACCGCTTCCTATCAGGGAATCGGAAAGACAGGAAAAATCGCGATTCTTACCGCCACCAGCGGCGATACCGGCAAAGCGGCTCTCAGCGGCTTCGCGGATGTCGAAAACACCTATGTGACGGTTTTCTATCCGGAAAACGGTGTATCCGCGATTCAGAAAAAACAGATGAAAACCAGCCGCGGCGCAAATGTCTGTGTCATCGGCGTCAACGGAAACTTTGATGACTGCCAGCGTACCGTGAAGGAAGCCTTTGCCAGTGAATACGTGAAAAACGCCTGCCGCGGCGTCACTCTGAGTTCCGCCAATTCCATCAACATCGGCCGGCTTGTTCCGCAGATTGTCTATTATTACTCCACCTATCTGAATCTCGTGGAGAAAGGACGGATCAAAATGAATGACGAAGTGACATTCGTTGTTCCGACCGGTAATTTTGGTGATGTTCTGGCCGGATATCTCGCAAAGAAATCCGGGCTCCCGATTCACCGACTCATTGTCGCCAGCAACTCCAACAATGTCCTGACGGACTTTCTGAAAACCGGGACCTATTCCCGCAACCGGCCGTTTCATGAAACGATCTCCCCGAGCATGGATATTCTTGTCTCCAGCAACCTTGAGCGGCTGCTGTTTCTCGAATCCGGAAATGATTCCGGGCTCGTAAGCACACTCATGAAGCAGCTGGATGAAAAAGGAGAATACACGGTTCCCGCGAGCCTTCTTGACTCCATACAGAATACCTTCAGAGGCTTCTGGTGCACCGAGGAAGACTGCCGTAAGGAAATACGGGCCCTTTGGGAAGAAGAGCAGATTCTGATCGATCCCCATACGGCTGTCGCCCGCAATGCCCTGCGCCAGTACCGCGCCGAAGGAAACAGCGAATACGCGGCGGTACTTTCCACCGCAAGTCCTTTCAAATTCTCAAGAGACGTTCTCAGCTGCATTTCCGCATATGAACCGGAAGATGACTTCGATGCCATGCATCAGCTTGCGGAAATCACCGGAAGACGGATACCGGCCGGACTTGCCGAGCTGGAAATGCTCGAGGAACGGTTCCATACCGTTATTGAAAAAAACCAGGGTATTGAAACCATCGCCGCGAAAATGCGCGAACTGTCGGATGATTAGGGTCAGGGTTCCGGCCACTTCAGCAAATCTCGGCCCGGGATATGACTGTCTTGGCCTGGCGCTGAATCTGTACAGCACCTTTGAAAGCAGCCCATGTGACCGGCTGATCATCGAAGGAGTTTCCCCACAGTATCAGAATGAAGACAATCTGTTTGTGAAAGCCTTCCGGGCAGCCGGCGGCACCGGCGGGCTTCACCTGCGCATCCATTCGCAGATTCCCGTTTCAAGAGGTCTTGGAAGCAGTGCGTCCTTCCTTGTCGGCGGCGCGATGACCGCAATGATGCAAAACGGAACTTTCAGCAGAAAACATCTGTTTGAACTGTGCTGTCTTCTGGAAGGTCATCCGGACAATGCCGCACCTGCGGTATACGGCGGTCTGACAGCGAGCCTGATGAAAGACGGTTTCTGTATCACAAGAAGTCTTCCCCTTGCGGACAGTCTTCGCTTTACGGTAATGATTCCCGGATGCCGGGTGGAAACAGATGCGGCCAGAAACGCGCTGCCGGACTGCGTCGCTCATCGCGCGGCTTCAGAGAATTCCGCCCGCGCGGTTCTCATGACGCAGGCGCTTGCGGCAGGTGATATTCCCCTGCTCAAAGAAGCGGCGAAGGACTGCATGCACGAGCCCTTCCGAAAACCGCTGATTCCAGAATATGAGAGGCTTGCGGAAACGGTAACCCAGGACGCAGAGGGTGCCATGGTTATCAGCGGAAGCGGATCGGCATGTCTTTTTATCAGCAGGAACTGGCTCAGTGAGCAGTGCGAACAGAATCTGAAAGCACTTCCCGGCGGATGGGAGGTCAGGCGCCTGAGTGTCGGCTCCGGCGCGGAAGCAGTCCAGGAGGCAGAATGGCAGGAAATTATCTGATTGTTCACAAGAGAATTCTTCCGGATTATCTCGAGCAGGTCATAGAAGCCCGGGAGCTTCTTGCGTCCCATGAAGCCGCAACGGTAACCGAAGCAGTCGCGAAAGCCGGTATCTCCAGAAATACCTATTATAAATACAAGGATTACATCTTCCGACTGAATGAAGAGAGCCCCGGCCGCAAGGCCAGTATTTCTCTGATCCTTCAGGATGAACCGGGCAGTCTGGGCCGGGTGCTGAGCGCTCTGACCGAGTGCAACGCCAGTATTATTACGATTTCCCAGTCGGCACCGGTCGCCGACAAAGCCGCGGTACTTCTGACCATCAGTACAAAGGACATGCGGAAAACGGTGGATGTGCTGATCACACAGCTCAAGAAAATCCCCCAGGTATCTTCCGTACATCTGAACTCGATGGAGTAAGTTATGTTACTATGTTCGAAGGAGGTTCATCAGGAATGAAACTGAAAAACAAACAGATTCTTTCCATTATTATGATTTTCGGTGACCTTTTCATGGCGCTCGTTGCCTTTGCTCTGATGATGGAAGACATGCCGTTTATCGGCGGACTGATGCTGTTGTTTCTGGGTGTGGATATCTATCTGACCATTGACTATATCCGGGCACTGAAGCACCGGGAAAAAGTAGAGCAGAGTCTGCTTTCCGACAATCAGCGCCTGCGGGAAGTAAACACCCAGTGGAATCAGCTGCGCCGCAGACCAAAAGAACGGAGAAGAACCGCTGAAACAGAGGAAGAGGATGATCTGTCGGATGTGCTTACGGCCCGGCAGGAAGAAAGAAATCAGTCCATGCATGGCTGATTTCCGTAAATACCAAGGAGGAAAATACAGATGGTAGTAATTGAAATGGATAACGGACGGGTAATCAAAATTGAGCTCGACCCCAAAGCCGCACCGCTGACCTGCGCGAATTTCGAAAAGCTCGTGCGCGAAGGCTTCTATGACGGACTGACCTTTCACCGCATCATTCCCGGATTCATGATTCAGGGCGGCGACCCGAAGGGAAACGGCACCGGCGGAAGCAAGGAAACCATCCGTGGTGAATTTGCCGTCAACGGATACAACAATCCCCTGAAGCATACCCGCGGCGTCATCTCCATGGCAAGAGCCATGGACCCTGACAGTGCCAGCAGCCAGTTCTTTATCATGCATGCGGATGCCCCTCACCTGGACGGCAGCTATGCCGCATTCGGAAAGGTCACAGAGGGAATGGATGCAGTGGATGAAATCGCATCCGTGAAAACCGGATTCCAGGACCGCCCGGTTACACCGGTCGTCATGAAGCGCGTTTATATCGAAGAATGAATGGCAGAAGCAGAATCCTCTGCTTCTCTTTCTTTTCCATTCTGACGGATTCGGATTATACTTATTAACAGTTATGGAAAAAACGGTAAAACATCGCACTTTTTCAAATCTCTCCATGTTCGCGGGACTTCTGGAGGCTCTGATTCCGGCAAGTCTGGCGGCGGTCGCCTTCGGTGCCTTCCTGTATTCCATTTTCGGAAAGGGAAGCGCCTCCACCGTATCGGATTTTATTGCCATGGAGATGGAAGTCTGGAATTATATTCTGGAGTATGTCCGGTATTTTCTGCTGGGATTTGCCATATTCGGACTGGGGCTCGGCATCTTTGCAAGAATCCGCAGAGAAGACGGATATGAATCCTATGTCGGGCTGATCCTGTGTACGGTCATGGCCGTCTACTTTCTGATTCACTGACCTGATCCTTCAGGTCTTTTTTATACTCCCTGACAATCCATAACATCAGAAACCGGACTATTTTTTCCTGCTGCTGTTTCGTCAGTGGAACGTGTCTTGGAACCCGGTACCATTTTTCGAGACACCCTCTGCAGCAGCACCCGCAGGCGTGCATGGCAATAAACACCGGATGTCCTTTCATCGGAGTCTGCTTTCCATCATTCACCGGATCCGCATCAGCCAGACGCCCTTTCACAAAATCCCGGCAGTGACGTTCGATGGTATCCAGACCCTTTTCTCTGATATACTGCCGCTGTTCTTCCTTCAGATGAAAAGAAGAACGGAATCTGGATCGGCTCAGCCGCCTCATGGCTTCTTCCGGCGTCATAACGGTTCATCCTTTCTTTCCTTCATCTTACCAGTTCTTTCATTAGGGCTGAATCCTTTCCCTTCATGAAAAAAGAAGTGCTTTTCCATACGCCCGTTCTGTCCCTGATTCCTTTATTTTCCAAGATCCAGGAAAGATAGGACTTGCGGGCAGAGATGGTTTAGTCTATAATCGAGAATGCTTACGGCGACTGTGGTGAAGTTGGTCAACACACTGGATTGTGGCTCCAGCATTTCGTGGGTTCGAGTCCCATCAGTCGCCCCTTTTTTTATTGTCCGGCAGTCTTTTCATTCTTCTGTACCCAGAATCCTGACAATCAGTGCCGGAAGGATCCCTCCTTCTTCCGAGCTCAGCCGCCATGGCGGCAGGGAAAGAAATGTTATAAAATAAAATCATCTGACTGCATACGGATCATTTTTAATTTGACAGGAGGCTCGGCATGTCAACTCTCGACGAACTGATATATTACTGCGGCATTGAAACCCCAACGGGCGCATTCATGCTCAATGGCGAATGGGGCATCGGAAAAACACATCTCATTGAAAAAGAACTGACAAAGGCACTGGCTCACTCACATGTTATCGTACGTGTTTCTCTTTACGGCATGAGCAGTGTCAAGGAGCTTCATTCCGCAGTCAAGGAAAAATGGGTCTATGCCTGTTCTCCTCTTCTTGGAAGAATTGCGAAGGATCAGGAACAGGTCAGCCAGAACCGCGGGCTGATCAACGCCCTCAACGCAATTCTGAAAGGCCTGAATCCAACTGCCGGAAGAGCCGCAGACCTGATGGTTTCGATGAACCTTCTGGAAATGCTTACAGTTGAAACAGAGATCGAAGACATCCGGGAAAAGAAGACCAAGAGAGTCATTCTTGTATTCGATGATCTGGAGCGGTCCAAAATCAATCCGATCGAAATGATGGGCGCGATCAATGAATACTGTGAGAACCGGAATTTCAGTACGATCATTGTCACCAACGAGGATTATATGATCCATACCATGAAGGATGATCTTCTCATGTATCACATGCTGAAGGGAAAAACCGTTGCCAGATCCATTTACTATGTCCCGGATTTCGAAAAGATCCTCCACAGTCTGATCAGTGAAAGAAAATGGAATTCCACATCTTATAAAGATTACCTCATTCAGCAGGAGAAAGGCATTCTGAAGCTCTTCGCTTCCGATAGTCAGGTTCCGGATCATACCGAAGAGGGTCCTGAAAAAACCCATAATCTGCTTGCCCTCACACACTCCCTTCAGGATTTCTACCGCATCTATTCTCATCTTCTGAAAGTGGGAATTGAGAATCCTGATAACTGGTTCTATCCATTCGTTGCGTTTTACATGAGCCGCAAAAGCGGAATCTTCAGAAAAAGAATTCCCCAGTTTGACTGTTCGGATGAAATCATTCATCAGGTGTATCCGATGTTCTCCCCGGATTACCTTTATGACAGCATAAGGAACTGGATTTCCTATGGAATCTGGGAAAAGGACCGCTTCGCAAACGAGCTCACAGAGTCACTCTACCGACTCTGTGAGGAAGGCAGTCTGCCTGTCGCGCGGTCAGGTTCGGATTCAGAGTAAAAAAGAGAACCTTTCCTGTATCAGAGGAGAATGAGGACCATATTCTCTTCCCCTCAGCACAATAAACAGGAAGCGCAGTGCTATAATCTTTATGGAAACCGCAGTAAAACTGCCTGATGGAGGATCGTATGGAAGAAATCGCTTCTTTCAGCAGAAATGATAATCATCTCGTGATCAGCCTGCACGGAAGGATTGACAGTTCCAACGCGCAGGAAACGGAACAGTGCGTTCTGAAACAATTGGATTCTGTCACTTCCGCAGAGGTTGACTGTTCTGATCTTGAATATATTTCCAGTGCCGGCCTCAGAATTCTTCTGAAAACAAAAAAACTGGTTCCGGATATGACGATCATCAATACCAGTGATCAGATCTACAACATTCTGGAGCTGACCGGATTTACAGAGATGATCAATGTCCGCAAAGCCTTCCGCAAGATTTCAATCGAAGGCTGTTCGGTAATCGGATCCGGGGCCAACGGTACGGTATACCGGTATGATGACGATACCATCGTCAAGGTATTCAAAGCCCCGGATGCTCTTCCGGAGATTGAACGCGAGCGTGAACTTGCCCGTACTGCATTTGTACTCGGGGTACCGACCGCAATCTCCTATGATATCGTTCAGGTCGATGACGGCAGATATGGAGCGGTTTTTGAACTTCTCAATGCGAACAGCTACCATCACCTGCTTCTGACCGGGCAGAAAACCATCGATGAGATTGCGGAAATGAGTGTTGATCTTCTGAAAATCGTACACAGCACCACACCAAAACCCGGACTGCTTCCTTCCAAGGCAAAGATCAGTCTGGACCAGCTGGAACATGCCCGGCAATATCTTTCAGAGGAAGAGTATCAGAAAATCCGCAGTCTGTATGAAGCCCTGCCGGAAAACAGACATATGCTTCACGGCGATCTCCACATTAAGAATGTCATGGTTCAGGACGGCGAAAGTCTTTTGATCGACATGGATACGCTCTGTACCGGGGATCCGGTCTTTGAATTCTCCGGCCTGTATATTTCCTATCTTGCGTTTTCAGAGCTGGATCCGGAAGACTCCATGCACTTCTTCGGAATCCCGGCGGAGGATCTGAAGTCCCTGTTTGAGAAGATCCTGTTCAGATACTGCCATGAAAAAAACGCGGATCCGGAATCCATTCTCAAGAAGCAGCAGCTGATTTCCTCAGTCCGCATGCTGTTCTACTGCGCAACCGGAAAGCATATGCCTGAAAAACATAAGGAAAAAGCGATCACTTTGTTTACCGGATATATCAGAAATCTTCTTCCGGAACTCACCGATCTTTCTTCCGGAATCACTTATTGAATCATCAAGAGACCGTCAGGGTCTCTTTTCTGATTTGTCTGAAAATGAGAAAAGCCCGGAACACATCCAGGCTTCACTCTTATTCTCATCATTTACAAAGGGGATTTATCTGACCGGGAAAGGGAGTCCGGTCTTTCACAAGGATTATGTCCTTCCTTGATTGTCTACATCTTAAATCCCGAAAGTTTCAGAATTATGTCAGATTTATGTAAAATTATGTGATTTTCAAGATTTACTGATTTTTTTCCGCATTCGCAATTCCGAATTCAATCAGCCAGTCCTTTCCGGAGCGGATTCCATATCGGGACATGAAACTCGCCTGATTGCAGTCAAGAGAAACAAAGCCGGATGACCCGCAGTAGATCAGCGGCTTTCCTTTTTCAACAAATCCAAAGGAATGCACAAAAGGAATGTCCTGTTCAAAAACCGGAATCCGTGAATGAAAAACAACCGTATGAACAAGATTTCCTTCCTGAAATCCGGTTTTCCGCCAGGCATCATTCGTGATATTGGTCTGAATGCCTCCGAAATGCGGAAGATCTGCCATGATGAATCCTCTGGCGGAATGATCTCCTGTTTCCGGAATCATATGGAATTCTTCACATTCCACTACCGATTCCACCGGGTAGGCAGGGCCTGTCTCGGCAAAGGTAATCTGCCCGGACGCAAGAAGTGCCGCACAGTGGCTGAACAGATCACGTCCGTCAAATACTCCGGATGACTTCTCCGGATGCAGTCTGTACTTCTCATCAATCTCCCGGATCTCTTCTATCCCAGGGTTTTCTTTCATATGTGTCAGAGATCCATTATCTGGCGAGATCACAATAACGCCGTCACGGAGCAGAGCACAGGATGCTTTCCGGGAAGTCCCGACTCCCGGGTCCACGACCGAAACAATAATCGTCCCTTTTGGCCAGAAGGGTTCACATGAGGCAAGTGAAAGACTCGCTGCCCAGGGATCAAAGGAGCGGATCTCATGGCACAGATCATGAATTTCCAATTCCGGATCCACCTGTTTGATTACCCCTTTCAGCATGGCAACCGCACCCCAGGTAAGCGAATAATCCGACTGCAGAAGAATACATGGTTTCATAGACTGATCTCTCCTCACGCTTCTATCTCATAAAGGTCTGCCCCTGTCTCTCCATCAATGGATTTTACCTTGACGGAAACAAGCTCCGATCTTGAGGTAGGGATGTTTTTGCCGACATAGTCCGGTCGGATCGGAAGTTCCCGGTGTCCGCGGTCAATCAGCACCGCAAGCTGAATCGCCCTCGGTCTTCCATGGGAAAAGATGGCTTCGATCGCCGCCCGCACCGTACGTCCGGTATAGAGCACATCATCCACCAGGATCACCGTGTATTCCTTCAGATCCACCGGTATCAGACAGCCGCCGGTTTCGGGCATCTCGTTGATTTCCGAAAGGTCATCCCGGTACAGAGAAATATCGATATGTCCCACCGGCACATCCGCTCCCTCAAACCGCAGAATATTGTCATGAAGTTTCTGGGCCAGCGGTATGCCCCGGCGCTTGATTCCAAGCAGACAGATTGTTTCCGCACCGTTGTTCTTCTCAATGATTTCATGCGCAATTCTGGCAAGCGACCGATCCAGCTGCGCTTCATCCATCACATTTGCCTTAAATTTCATACACCTCAATCTCCTCAGTAATGTGTCCGGCTGAGCCAGGCAAACAGGATGTCGCCGATCTTCCGGTTATGAACAATATAACTGCCATGGGTTTCTCCTGCGAGAATCCGCATTTCGCTGCGGGGAACAGACGCGTGGATCAGTTCCGTTTCCTGCTTGCGCACCGCGTCCTCTGAGCCAGCCAGAATCAGGGTCTCTGCCTGTACTGTGCCAAGCTCATCCGAAGTGATCCATGGCTCCTCCAGCATCAGCCGAAGCTTCGGATCCGGTTTCAGCGCATGCAGGAAAGCGATCATCGCGCGCAGAGAGAAAACAACTCCCTGCGGGGTGCAGTTGACACCGCTCACCGCAAGTCGTGTGATCCGCTCAGTTCGCATGGCGGCAAGCAGACCGATAATTCCCCCGTCAGAAAATCCATAGACCGCTGTTTCCTTCAGATCCAGTGTTTCCAGAAAACAGATCAGATCATCCGCCATATCCTTATAATGCAGCTCTTCCACTCTGTCACTGGCCCCATGCCCCCTTGAATCCGGAAGATAGCAGGTATAACGCCTGGAGAGCACCCTGACCGCCTGATCAAAGATCGCATGGTCTTCGCCGTTTCCATGGATCAGAACCAGCGGCTTCCCGCTTCCGACCGTTTCATAATACAGCCGGACACCATTACTGCAGTAATGCATCAGATGACTCCTCCCCGCTTCGTGCGTGTACATCCTCATTCAGCGCTTCCTGGTAATCCTCCTCGCTGAGATATCCTTCCCGCCGCATATTGGAAAGCACCCGCCGCTGCCGGCTCAAAGCAAGATCATATCCGCTGCTGAGCTGATAGACAGACGGCGCATTCGGAATTCCCGCAAGCATGGCGGACTGGGCAATGGTCAGATCAGAACTGGGAACTCCATAATATCCCCGGCTGGCATGATCAAGTCCCCAGTACCCATCGCCATAATAGTTCAGGGCCGCATACAGAGCGAGAATATCCTGCTTCGTATACTGTTCCTCCATATCATACATCAGAAAAACCTCGGCCACCTTTTCCGGAACTCCGCGGGTTTTCCCTCTGCCTATGAAGTAAAGATTCTTTGCGGTCTGCTGGGGAATGGTTGATCCGCCTTCGATGGCTTTCCCCTGACGGAAATTGTTGATCATCGCTCTTACAAGCGCCGCATAGTCAAAACCGCTCCGGCTGAAAAACCGCTTATCCTCCACCGCAACCACAGCATTGACATAGTCTCTGTCAATCTGATCAAACGGAACATAGTTCCGGCTTGCCCTCACCGCGTCAACTGCTGTTTTCAGAGGCATCTCTTCTATGGCCCGGCGGTATCTGGCCCATCCGGTATTGAGAATGGATCCGACACAGACAAACAGAATCACTGCTGTCAGAATCAGAAGCCTGCGCAATAGTTTCAGCATACGTCATTATTATCTTTCATATTTCCGATTCCTGCATACTTTCTTCCCGATTTGTAATTGCCTTGATATATGCAAGGACATCCGTGTTTTCCACAAGTTCCGCCTCCGTGCCGCTGTCGTAGGTGCCGCTGGAGGCTATCAGACGGACGTTTCCGGCGGTTTCCGCCGCCGAAAGGATCGGCAGATCTTCACGGTTTACCGCCAGAATCGCAAGATACGGGGTTCCGGAGGACTCCGGATCATCCAGATCCAGGCCCTTGTGATCCTTGACTGCGATTACTCTGGCATTTTCAATAATGCATCCGCTGACGGTACTGCCGTCTCTGGTGTTGAAAGACGCATAGATATCTGTTCTCTGTCCCGGGACCACGACCCCGCCCAGCTTTGCGAGATCCGTTTCCAGCGTATATGCACTCTGCCCTTCCCTCAGCTGAGCACTGGGATAATCCGGAAGATCCTCTTCCTTTATCAGCATATCCTTGTAGAAGGCAGACCCGGCGGGAATCTTTCCCTGAATATCCGTGTATTTTCCCAGAATATCCTTTTTGTCAGACAGCGTGTAATCAAGCATGTAGGCGGCAGGAATCTGTACCTCCATCAGATCCTCTTCACTGATTCTGGTGCGGGGCGGGATATCATGACTTGCGATCCAGGTGGGTTTGAGATGAAGCAGCTGTACGGACCGCAGATTGATGGCGGCTATCATCAGCCAGATCAGGACAATACTCAGAATGACAGCCATGGCGCTTTTGAGAATAATTACTTTTTTCATATTCATGATCCTCCATTATTCTCATATCCCGGAATCCGGATTCTCTCCGAAACAAAAGAAGCACTGTCCACTGACAGTACTTCCTGTACGTTACGCTTCCTTTGGATGATCCTTCAGGTACTGCTTGATCGCAGCTTTCACATCCGGTTTGGATGGTTTGCAGCGGTCGACATCACCGGACCCGTCCGCCAGCGCAGCCGCCATGCCGGAGCATCCCGGATATCCGCAGCCGCCGCAGTTGTATCCCGGCAGCATCCCGAGCAGTTCTTCTTCCCTGTGATCCGGTTCGACATGAAATTTGATGGATGCGATTCCCAGCACCAGTCCAACCAGACCGCCGAGCACAAGCATCAGTAACAGTGCTTTGATCATTTTGTATCCTCCCTGATTTCTTCTGTTCTGCGCAGCGAACAGTCTGTAATCCCGCAGCCATGACAGTCAGGCTTCAGATTCTCGCAGCCTTCCGGAACCGGCGTATTTTTATTTGCCTTGTACAGCCAGACATTGAGTCCGAGCAGACTTCCGGCAATCAGTATCGCAAACAGAATTTTCATCTATACAAGACCTGCAAATGCCGAGAAGGCAATCGCCATGATGGCGGCCACAACGAAGGCAATCGGATTTCCCTTCCAGGCCTCCGGAACATCGCTTGCCGCAAGACGCTCCCGGATCGTGGCAAAGATGACCAGAACAAGCATGAATCCGGCAGAAACCGCGATGGAGTTCACCATGGTTTCGATCAGATTGTACTTCTGGGTGATGTTGTCGAGGGCAACATAGAGCACCGCGCAGTTGGTGGTGATCAGCGGAAGATAGATACCCAGGGACTTATAAAGAGCCGGGGAGTTCTTCTTGATGAACATTTCCACAAACTGTACAAATGCCGCAATCAGCAGGATGAAGCAGATCAGCTTCATATACTCGAGTCCCAGCGGTACAAGAGCATAGTAGTAAAGTGCCCAGGAAAGCACCGATGCGCCAAAGATGACGAAGATTACCGCAACGCCCATGCCGATCGCGGAACTGAGCTTGGTGGAAACACCCATGAACGGGCACATTCCGATGAACTTCGACAGAATGACGTTGTTGATCAGAAGTGCGGAAAGAAACAGTGTAAGCAGATTCATAAGTTACGCAGCCTCCTTTGCCGGCTTGACAGCCTTTGCCGCGGCAGCTTTCTCTTTGTCTGCCCTGGCCTTGGCAGCATCCGCCGCTTTCTTTGCGTCATTGTTCTTGATGGCGGATATGGCAGCCGCAAGAATCGCAAAGGTCAGGAACGCGCCGGTCTGCGTTGTGAATACCGGAATGACAAAGCTTTCCGGAATCAGGCGGACCGAAAAGATCAGCTGATTATTCATCGGATTTGAAAATTCAAGAACTCCGGTTCCGAGAAGCTGACGGATAAGACTCATCGCAATCAGCGAGAAGGTATAGGAGAGTCCCATCATCAGGCCGTCTCTTGCGCTTTCGGCTACGTTGTGAGAACTTGCGTATGCCTCGGCTCTGCCAAGAATAATACAGTTGACGACAATGAGATCAATGAACGTGCCAAGCGTGCTGTAGAGCTCCGGTGTATACGCCTGCATCAGCATGCCGACTACGGTGACAAGCGTTGCGATAACGACAATGTAGACCGGGATGTGAATTTCATCCGGTGTCAGAGGCGCGATCAGCGAAATCACAATATTGGACAGCGTCAGTACCGCAATCACCGCTACGCCCATGCCGATCGCGTTGTTGAGGGTGGTTGTGATCGCGAGCGTGGAACAGATGCCGAGATACAGTCCGAATACCGGATTGTTGTATATCATCTCCGACCAGAAGCCGCGTTTCTTTTCAGTAGTACTCATACCCTTCCTCACTTTCCGGCATTGAAGAGGGCTTTTGCGGCGTCAAACCCCTTCTGAATTGCTGTGGATGTCAGACTCGCTCCGGAAAGAAGCGGAGCGCTGTCATTACTGGTGAGTCCTTTGATGGATGATACATATTCATCCTCGAAGCACCGTTTTCCGAATCCGCTGGTTTCATTTTCCTCCAGCACCTGATAGCCGCCTACCGTGCCGTCGTTGTTGAATGCCAGCAGGAATGTGAAGCCTTCCGAGTTGTATCCGACCGCATGAATCTTGTAGATCATGCCTTTGCCTTCCGCGCTGTACACTCCCTGAATGTAGCCGCTGTCATCTTTGAAGTCCTGCACAGCGAAGGTGGCCCCCGGATAGATCAGTTCCAGATTTGCCTTCTCATTCGCAATGGCAGCCTCCTCGATGATCGGTGCCGTAACCGAGTTGACTCCGCCCAGCAGAAGTCCGCATATCGCGCAGAGAGCGCCAAGCAGAACGACCTTGTATAACGTTCCTTCCCTGTTCATTCACTTCCCTCCTCTGCCGCAGCCTCCTTAAGCGCTGCCTGCACCATGGATGCAATGGATCTGGTCGTAAAGGACGCGCCGCTGACAAGATTCACTTCATCATTGATCGTCTTGCCTTCAAACTGCTTCAGCGCTTCTTCGCTGACTGCTTTGTCTCCGACACCGGCGGTATCTCCGAAATGAATGATACTGATACTGACGACTTTGCCGGTGCTTCCATCAACCGTAATCATTGCCTCATTATTGGAATAGGTCCCTTCCGCGTTGGTCACAAGGCCGAATCCCTTGGCAGTGCAGGCATACCGGAAGGTATCTCCTTCCCTGCCATCCAGGGTGCATTCACTCCGGTTGGCGTTGAAGTTGTAACTCATCGGCAGCGTATCACCAAATTCGGCAGCCGCCGCAGAACCGGATGCCTCAGCCGAACCATCCGAAATCTTCAGTGCCTTCTGAACCATGGACGCGATGGATCTTGTTGTAAAAGTCGCTCCGGTCACAAGGCTGACCTCATCCTCAAGTCCTTTTCCTTCAAACTGCTTCAGAGCTTCTTCACCTGTCGCCGCATCACCGACACCGGTGGTATCCCCGAAGTTTGTCACTTCAACGGAGATGACCCGATGCGCCGCCTTGTCGATCCTGACCTTAGCTTCATTTCGGGAATAGCTTCCTTCCGCGTTGGTCACAAGACCGAATCCCTTGGCAGTACACGCATAGGTTTCGGTTGTTCCTTCCTGGCTTTCCAGAGAGCACTCTGTCTTATTCGCGTTGAAGTTGTAGCTCATCGCAAGCGGCTCCCCGAAGGTCGGGGCTGCCGGTGCCGCGGAAGCAGTACCACTGCCGGCGGCAGGCGCCTGGGCAGCGGGGGCTTTGTATGTGACAGCGGTTCCCACCAGCAGGGTGACTGCCGCAAAGGCAGCTCCGCCAGCCAGAACAGTTCTGCGGAACTTCACCGCATCCTTGATCTGGTTGCCGTCAAACAGCTTGTCGATCGCCGGTGTCAGCATGTTCATCAGAAGAATTGCGAAGAGTACACCGTCACTGAGGTTGGACTTGTCACGGATAATCAGCGTCAGGCTGGCCGCGCCGATCGCCCACAGAACCCTTCCCGGAATGGTAACCGGTGTGGTGACCGGATCGGTGACCATGAATACACCGCCGAAGATCACTCCGCCTGCAAGCACAGAGAACAGAGCGTATTCAATCCCTGCTCCATGCATGAATCCGATCAGAAGCGCTTCCACAAAAACGGTTCCGATATAGAAGACAGGCAGCTGCCAGTCGATATCTCTGCACCAGATGAGAAAGGCCCCGCACAGCAGAATCAAAAGCGCGCAGGTACTGCCGATCGTACTGGAATACTGCCCCAGAAACATCTTTCCAAGGCTTCCGTATCCGGTAATGAAAGAAGAGAATTCTCCGGAAGGAATCATCCATCCGATCGCCTTGGCAGCCACGGTCGGGGTTGCCCCGGTTGTAAAGTCAGCGCTGTAGCTTCCGGCGAAATTGGACATGATGATCGCTGCACCAAGCGCTGCCGGGTTGAAGATATTCTGACCGAAACCGCCGAATACCAGTTTTCCGAAGAATACGGCAATGATGGTCGCGATCGCCATGGCATAGTAAGCGGTGTCAATTCTTGAGATCAGTACCAGAATCAGAGCGGTAACCCACGAAAAGGAAGAGAGGATACCGGTTCTGACATTCTTCTTCATGACCTTGAAATAGACAGCGTCCGTGCCAAGTGCAGAGATGACCGAAACCGCCGCAAGCCCCGCTGCCCGCAGTCCATGCGCGATACCGTAGGTGACGGAATAGTAGATGATCGCATAGAGCAGAACCGCCAGAAGACACAGCGTGAGATCCCGCATGATGCCGGAGGTCGACTGACTGGTGCGGTAGTTCGGCGAGGGTTTGAATGTGAATTTCATTTTTCCTTTCCCTCCCCTATTTCACAAGCGCCAT
Organism: uncultured Erysipelotrichaceae bacterium; assembly: GCA_946537255.1. Taxonomy (GTDB): domain Bacteria; phylum Bacillota_I; class Bacilli_A; order Erysipelotrichales; family Erysipelotrichaceae; genus Bulleidia. The sequence goes on along the minus strand of CAMNFS010000012.1, from coordinate 5,520 downwards.
ATATCTCTTGGCGCGTCGGATTCCTTCTGTCACATCCAGTTTGGACGGGCAGATATAAGTACAGAGTCCGCATTCAATGCAGTCCATGATGCTGAGTTTCTTCAGGCTGTCAATATCCTTGATCTGTTCGCACATATTAATGCGCACCGGCACAAGACCGCTCGGACAGGTTTCCGTACACTTGCCGCAGCGCAGGCATTTTACCGAAAACGGTTCCCGGTGCTGCAGAATGGTAAGGCCGTTGTTGGCGATACCGATCACAAACTGATCATTCGGAATCGTGCGGCCCATCATCGGACCGCCGGCGATCAGAAGGCAGTCATCCCCCTTGTAGCCGCCGCACTGTCTGACTACTTCACTGGCCGGGGTTCCGACCGGCACAACCACGTTCTGAGGATTCACGACCCCATCGCCGGAAACCGTAAGATATTTTCTGGTAATCGGCATCCCGTTTTCAAGAGCGTTGCCAAGTGCGATCGCCGTGCTGACATTGTTCAGAATACAGCCGGCTTCCGCGGGCAGACGGTCGTATCGCTTTCCCGTCAGCATATGGATCAGAGTCCGTTCCCAGCCAGCCGGATAGATATCCGGCACTTCCGCAACTTCCACCGGTGTTCCGTCAAACTGTTCATGAAGCACGGCAATCAGATCCTTCTTATCCTCTTTGACCGCGATCTTTCCCTTCGGAGCGCAGGAAAGCTTCAGCAGCGCCAGCACACCTGTCCGCATCAGCTTCGCATTTGCCATTGAGTTGGCATAATCCGCTGTGAGATATGGTTCGCACTCCACCGCATTGACTATGAACAGATCAATTCCTTCCGGTTTTGTATATTTATTGAATGTCGGAAATCCGGCACCTCCAAGGCCTGCCATGCCGGCCTGCTTCACAAACTCCAGGAGTTCTTCTCTGGATGCCTTCTCATAATCAAGTTTCTGAAACGGCTGCACTGAGGTCCCTTTATGATCATTTCTGATATGCAGATGTTCCCCTGGTTTCAGCATGGCGGTCATCCGTTTTTCTACGCCGACAACCGTTCCTGAAACCGGAGAAAAAATCGGAACATACCAGAAAGGATCGGTGGGTTCCCCGATTTTCTGTCCGACTCTGACTTCATCTCCTTCTTTCACCAGTGGCTTGCAGGATGCACGCCCGTTCACCAGCGGAATAAAAAGATCATCAGGCTCCTGCATGAAAAGGACTTCCTTATGTGCAGTCAGTTCCTTATGACCATCGAGATGAAAGCGCATCGGTCCTGTTAAGATTGACATAATGTTCTTCCCTTCCCTTGTTAAAAAACAACCCTATTATATCATGTATGTTTTATCCTGTATTTCCTAAATGGGCACAGGAAAGCACCCCGGACATGGTAAAATACATCCTATGAAACCAAGAATAACGCTGATCGCATGTCTTATGACCGCATGGCTTTCAGGCTGCGGGCCGAAGGCAGAAACGTTTCAAGGAAATAAGGAAGTGCGCACCTTTACCAATGTGACGCTGGATTCCGGATTTGACACGGTTATCACTCTGGTGGAACAGACAGATGATCAGGAACAGTTTCAGGCGCATTTCAAAGCCATGTGTGACAGTTTTACGCATTATAATCAGCTGTTTGATATCTATCATACCTATGATGGAATCAACAATCTCAAAACCGTCAATGACAATGCCGGCATTCAGCCGGTCAAAACCGATCCGGAGCTGATTGAACTGATTGACAGGGCAAAGTATTTCTCCTCTCACAGTGATCAGTCCTTTGACATCACCATGGGCAGTCTGCTTCAGCTGTGGCATGAATACCGCACGGAAGGAATCGCCGCCAATGAAAACGGCGGCTTTGGAACCGTACCGGACAGCCGCGCTTTGAAGGAAGCCGGAGAGCACCGCGGTTATGATCATATTGTCATCGACCGCAGCGCAAATACCGTATTCATTGATGACCCGGATATCTCCATTGATGCCGGAGGAATCGCCAAGGGCTTCGCGACGGAAAAAACCGCTCTGCTTCTCGAGTCACTTGGCTGCACACACGCCGCGGTCAATGCCGGCGGAAACAACCGCACCATAGGAGAAAAAACGGATGGAACACCCTGGAATGTCGGGATACAGAATCCTGACGGGGAAGGATCGGTCCTCGTTCTTCATATGGACGGTACCGGAAGCTTTGTCACAAGCGGTGACTACGAACGCTTCTACATCGCCGGGGATGGAAACCGCTATCACCACATTATCGATCCCGCAACCCGGATGCCGTCTGACCGCTACCGTTCGGTCACTGTCATCACGCCTGACAGCGCGGATGCGGACTGTCTTTCCACCTCCCTGTTCAATCTTTCCCTGGAGGATGGAAAGAAACTGCTGGAAACCTATCGAAGGGACAGCGGCAAAGACGCGGAGGCCGTCTGGCTGATCGACGCCTCCAGAAAACCGGAAACTTCCGCTTTTTCCAGGGAACTCGGATCCCTGTTTGCCGTATATACAGAAGGACTGGAGGGCAGAATCACATGGAAACTCTCGTAGATATTATTCTTGATACCCTGATGGACGTCGGCAGACTGATTCCGTTTTTGTTTGTCACCTATCTGCTGATGGAATGGATGGAACATACGACCGACGGTGCGTTTGAGTCCTTTCTGGAAAAGCACCGCCGGTTCGCGCCGGTTTTCGCAAGTCTGTTCGGTCTCGTGCCGGAATGCGGTTTTTCCAGCGCTGCCGGCAGTCTGTATGCCACCGGTGTCATTTCCGCAGGAACCCTGATCGCGGTGTTTCTCAGTACCAGTGATGAAATGATCCCGATTCTGATTTCCCGTCAGGCAGGACTGGATGTGATATTCCGCATTCTTGCGGTCAAGTTCATCGTTTCCTGCATTGCCGGACTGATTGCGGATCGCTTCAGTGATCACCGCAAACCGGATATCGAAAGCTTCTGTGAAAGGGAAAACTGTGAATGCGATGACGGGATCCTGAAATCCGCCGTCAAACACACCCTGAAGATCACCTTCTGGCTGCTGGTTGTCACATTTCTGATCAACGCATTCATGACGGCAGTCGGAGAAGATGCCGTACGGTCTTTTCTCACTGCCAACCGCGGCTCTGAAATCATATCCTGTGCCCTTGTCGGGCTGATTCCAAGCTGTGCCAGCTCGGTCCTTCTTTCTTCCCTTTATCTTGATCATGTGATCAGCTTTGCCGGGGTCATTGCCGGACTTCTGGCCAATGCCGGAGTCGGCATCATGGTTCTGTTCCGGGTGAATCCAAACTGGAAAAACAACATCAAGATTGTCCTCTATATTCTGGCAGTTTCCATTGCGTCTGGATTTATACTGCATTTTCTCTTCCCAGGCCTGTTATAATTCTCTGGTATGAAACTCAATTCTCCCGAATTCAAACGACATGTTTTTAAAATCATCGAAATCGGAAACATCAATGATGAGAAAAGCCGGCTTTTTGATGTGATTCTGGCCGTCACGATTGTTGTGAATGTGGCTGTCCAGTTCATGGAAACCTTTGAGGAACTGGCCTTTCTGAAACCTCTTTTCAACGCAATCGAACTCATTTCCGTCGTCTTTTTCATTATCGAATACCTGCTGAGGCTGTGGACCAGCGATCTTCTGTATCCCGGCAAGTCAAAAAAAGATGCGATGATCGCATTCATCTTTTCACTGGACGGAATCATCGAACTGCTCACCATTCTGCCGCTGTACTTCCTGACCGGGTTTGTCGTGTTCCGGATGCTCAGAGTCGTAAGAATCTTCCGGCTCTTCCGCATCAATAACACCGTGGACAGTTTCAATGTCATCGCTTCCGTCATTTCTGAAAAAAAGAATCAGCTGGCGAGTTCCTTCTTCATCATCTTCGTCCTGATGCTCGCAAGTTCCATCTGCATGTATTCCGTTGAGCATGGAGCTCAGCCGCAGGCATTCAGAAACGCCTTCTCAGGGATCTGGTGGAGTGTCTCCGCTCTGCTTACCGTCGGCTATGGCGATATCTATCCGATCACAATAACCGGCAAAATCATCGCGATCATCATTTCCTTTCTGGGAGTATGCGCAGTCGCGATTCCCACCGGTATCATCTCCGCCGGCTTTGTTGAGCAGATCAACAAGGCACAGATTGATCCGGATGCGCTGAATGTACATACCAATACCGTCATTATTGACATAGACTCCAAATGGCTTGACAAAACCATTGCCGAGATCGAACAGGAAAGCCATCTCCAGGTGGCGGTTCTGAAACGGGATGACGTGCTGATCAAACCGGATCCGGATCTTGTCATAAAACTGAAGGATTCCCTTCTGACGTTCAGTCAGAAACCAATGAGTCTCTGAACCGCGGGAAGCGGTTTTTTTCTGACACGGTTTTTCCTTATTTTTCAAAAAGTGTTCAGATTGCATTCATATTCCCGGCTGATCATGCATTCATGCAGAAGGAGAAACCCTGGAACATTACAGGCATGAATGGAAACATGAATTGAATGATGCGGATCTTCTCGCAATCCGGCAGCGTCTGAGAGCGGTGATGGAGCCGGATCCTCATGCGATCGACGGAAAATACTTCATCCGCAGTCTCTGCTTCGACAATCTGTATGATAAGGCATCACCCTTGAGAAAATCAGTTCTTCCTTCGGCGATGCGCAGAGTTCCGGATTCGAAGGCACGATGAATTTCGGCGGAATGCGCCGACGGGAGGATTCAGAGAGCCTTGATGGGACAAGCGAAGGAGCGGATGACTTCCCGGAATCAGGAGATTATCCGCAGATGGGTGAACTGCCCCGGCAGGTGAAATGCCGGATATGGAAAGCGGCAGTCATGGAATGGATCATGACATGGAAACCCCCGGCAGACATCCAGACAGCCGTCAGGAAACCACTGGTTCTTCAGACGGTGAAGCAGAAAACAGCAGTGAATCCGATCATGGCAATTCACCATTGTTGGCTCCGGAAGATCGTTCAGAAGGATTTCCGGAAAACAATTCGCAGACCCGGAATGAAGATCCCGCCGCAGAAACAGATGGAAGCGAACCATCCATGCGGCAGGATCAGAATGGTGAAAGCGGGATGGGAATGATTCACGGACAGGGAAAGGATCAGAAAGCCAAAGAGGAAGAAACGGCTGTGACTTCTGCTGTCAGTGACACTGTAAAGTGGACGGCACTGGGAGCTTCTGCTGCAGTTCTTGTCATCGGACTGGTGATTCTGAAACGGTTCAGAGAAAAAAATATCTTTTCCTGATTCCCGTCCCTTAATACATGCACGCAAAACAGCTTGGATATGGATGGGAGCTGTTTTGCTTATAAAAAAGGTATCCGCATGCACTGCAGATACCTGAATCGGGATGATTATTTTTCGTAACCCGGCTTGCCGAGCAGACGGAACATGTTCTTCTTATAGACCTCAACTCCCGGCTGATCAAACGGATTGATTCCGAGCATATAGCAGGTCATCGCTGTTGCGGTGAAGAACCAGGAGCACTGATACCCGAAGGAGTAGTCACTCATATCCGGAATCGAAATCTGAAGAT
>CAMNFS010000011.1 GCA_946537255.1 uncultured Erysipelotrichaceae bacterium | reverse complement strand
GATAGGCGTACTTTGCTCCGCCAAGCAATACGCCCATATGACAGGAACGGATCATTTCCGCGATTTCCTCCACCATCTTCGGCTGAATCGGATGATCATAAAGAAGAATGGAACCGATTTCGATTCTGGATCCGCTGCTGAAAATAAACCCGTCTACGGGATAGTTCAGATATCTTGATGCTTCCGCCCGGCTTCTTCCGGTGCACAGAAAGACGAGAGACCCATTTGCTCTTGCCTGTTCAACCGCAGTGATTGCCGAGGGAGGAACCTTTCCGGTTTTTCCGCTGTAAAGCGTATTGTCGATATCAAGAAACAGTATTTTCTTCATGGACGGACTCCTGTTCAGACCAAAGGAAAGAATAGTCTGTTTTTCCGCTTTAAAGTATAAAGCAGCACATCTTCCTGAACAAGGATATGCAGGTAATGGAGGGTATGGCATTGATTTCCGTGGAATTCCGTCCATAATTAACTGAAACAGGGGGAAAAGAAAATGGTCTGTGATATTGTCCGGGATGTACTGTTTCTCAGACTGAGATCAGAGGATGCCAGGAAGGGGGATATTCCTGTCGGGAAGGATCTCAGAGACACCCTGAATGCCAACCGGAGCCGCTGTGTCGGGCTGGCTGGGAATATGATCGGTGTCCGCAAGCGGATCATCATCGTTTCTCTCGGCGAGAAAGATGAACTCATGTTCAACCCGGTAATTACCACTGAATCCGGTTCCTATCAGGCGGAAGAAGGCTGTCTGTCACTGGAGGGACTGCGCCGTACCAAGCGCTGGGAAAAGATTGAAGTGGAATACCGCGATGAATTCTGGAAAAAACAGAAACGGACCTTCGTCGGCTGGCCAGCTCAGATCATCCAGCATGAGATGGATCACCTCGATGGCATTCTGATCTGAATCGAACGCGAAAATGAGGTGTTGAAATTGACAGGGTTGTGTTATAATCCTGAGTGCGTACGCGCCCGTAGCTCAGTTGGATAGAGTATCAGATTCCGAATCTGAGGGTCGCAGGTTCGACTCCTGTCGGGCGCGCCTGATCAAAACTGCCGGTATTTCTGTCCGGCGGTTTTTTGTGGCAGGGGGACGCGCAGTTCGTATAAAATATTAGTCAGAAAAGAAAGGAATGGTGTGAATGAAGAAAAGCAAGTCATTTCTGCAGCTGCTTCTGGTCCTTGTGATGACCGTGACGCTTGCGGCCTGCGGAAAGAAAGAAGACTCCGGTTCGGCACAGAAGAAAGAAGACAAGGTTCTTCTGGTAAACTTTGAAGGCATGTCCAAGCTGGAGGTGGAAGAATGGATCAACCAGAATTCCATCAGCCGTGACCGGGTATTCTACGCCTATGAATACAGCGATACGGTTCAGGAGGGCAAGATCATCAGTCAGTCCATCGCTCCGGGACTTCCTCTCGGGGATGAGAATCTGACAGTCACTCTTTCCAATGGACCGGATCCGGACGGCATGGTTGAACTGGTGGATTTTTCCCAGATGACATCAGAACAGATACAGAAGTGGTTCATGTATCAGGGATTTACAAATGTCACGGTTGAGTATGTGACGGATACCAACGTTCCGGCCGGTCAGTTTGTCGGTCTGAATACAACGGAAACGAAAGTCCGCAGAAGTCAGCCGATCGTGGTTAAGCTCGCAGCTGAAAAAACCGCTCCGCAGACGGTTTCCGTCAAGATGGAAAACATGAACGGATGGACCAAGCAGCAGGTGGAATACTGGGCCAATATGAATCAGATATCCGTTGATTACGGATATACAAGATCCGCGTCGATTCCGGCCGGGAATGTTGTGACCTTCTCGCCGGGAACAGGGGAGACAGTAGCCGGCGGTTCGAAGATCAAGGTAGTCCTCTCAATCGGCAATGAGATCACCGCGATTGATCTTACCGGCATGAACCGTACCCAGATTGAGAAATGGGGCTCTGACAACGGGGTTCAGATTTCCTGGCTGCAGTGCTGGAACAAGACCGCGGCCGGAACGATTTTCTGGAATCAGCCCAACAGCGGCATCATGCGGATCGGTGATATCATGCGCGTCTACATTTCGGTAGGACCGATTCCGGTCAAGGACTATACCGGTCTTTCCTATCAGAATAATTTCCTTGGCTGGTTCAACTCGATCAACAGCCAGTACAACCAGAGTGCCGGCCTGAAGGTCAGAATCACGGAGAAGGAAGTCACGGACCGTGAGAGCGGTGTGATTCTTTCCCAGAGCCCGAACAGCGGATATATCAATCCGAGTGAAACCATTACGATGGTGATTGCCAAGAAAGTAGCGCCAACACCCAAACCTACCGCAAAGCCGACGCCGGCACCGACTGCGGATCCGCGTGTCCGGATTCCGTCGATGATCGGCATGAGCGAATATGATTTCAAGCGCAGTCTTCATGCCTATGGCGTCTGGGAAGGAAGACGGACAGAGACCTATTCCAGATATGTGGATGAAGGTTATATTACCTGGAACGAAACGGGCGTCTTCTATCCGGAGGAAACCGTAGACTACGAAGTCAGCCTCGGCGCATTCACGCTGGATCCGGATGACTGGATCGGACTGCCGTATGACCGTCTTGAAAATTACATCAACAGCGTCAACCGCTTCGGTGCGGATGTCGAACTGCATCCGTCCATGATTGATGTCGGAGATCCTTCCGATAGCAATAAGGTGCTTCAGATCATGGGACCGGAGGAAAACGGTGATATCCACGTCAGAATCGGTCTTTACATCCCTCAGGAAGAGGAGGAGTATTTCCCGGATGACGGCGAGGATGACATCGTCGATGATGATGACGACGATTCCAATGGCTGAGTAAACGGAAAGACTTCCGGATTGATTTTCCGGAAGTCTTTTAGTTTATTTTCTGCCTGCAGTCAGATGAATGAAGGAAAAGAATATATAATGAGTCACGAACAGGAGTCCGCACAATGAGTGAGAAGAAAACTCAGAATACAGAGGAGACAGAAAACTCTTTATCCCATGATGCATCTTCTGCCTCAGGGAAGGAACCTTCTTTGAAGGAGGAAGGAAAGCCTTTGAACACAGAAGAAAAAAAGGAATTGCCGCAGGCGGCTTCTGATGAGGCCGGCAGTGATCCGTTGAAGGCGGCGGAGAAAGACACGAAGCCAAAGAAAACCAAAAGATTTCTTTTAAGAACCCGGCGTTCCGTGAAACTGCTGTTTGCCGATTTTATTCCGATGATCGAATTCAGTGTTCTTTTCCGGGTTCTTTGCCTTGTTGTGATTTTCCCGGTGATGGCATATCTTGAACGGGCGATTCTTTTTGTGAACGGCATGTCGAATATGGCCGCATACAACGCTCTGATGAGTCTCTGGAATCCTCTGACCTGGATCGTGTTTTTTCTGATCTGTCTGATCGTGGTATTCGGAACCCTGTGGGAGTCCGGCGGAATTGCCATTGCCCTGCACGCGGCGACCAGCGGAAAAAAGCTTTCGGTACAGAAAATCTTCGGAGAGGGCTTTGATTTTGCCATCCACCAGATTGTGAACCCGAAAAACCTGCTGCTGTTTCCATACTGCCTGCTTGTTCTGCCGCTGTCGAGATATCTGGATAATACCAGCATCACAAGATTCATTGCCGTTCCCGGATTCATCATTGAATTCATCGAACAGCGGGACTGGCTGAATCTGATCTGGACAGCGTTTTCCGTTGCGGTAACGATTATCGGACTGCTCTATGTCTTTGCCATCCCGATCATGGCGATCGAGAAGGTGGATTTCAAAACCGCATGCCGCCGTTCCCGCAGAACCATCCGGACCAATGGAATTCCGGATTATCTTCTGATGTGGATCGGATGTATTCTGGGCGTTCTGATCGGTGAATTAATACTGCTGATTACGCTGTTTGGGGGAGTCTTTCTTTTCTGCAAGTGGCTGGAGCCCGGCACGACTCCGGAGCGGCTGTTTACTCCGGAAATCAGTGAGGTGATTATTACCGTATTCTCCACCGTCTATCTCTGGGCAAGCAGTCTGGCCATCTATGCAATCATCCAGGATTTCTATTACCGGGCGGTGGAAAAGGCAGGACGGATCATCCCGGAATATCAGACGCACAGGACCTTTCTCAGTCAGCCGATTCCCCGTGCGGTGGTCTGGATTTTCTGTGCCGTGGTTATTTTCTTCTCGGTTCCTCCGCGTTACCGTCAGTTCAAATGGATGCTGAATACCGATAACGGCCGAACCATGATCATGGCTCACCGCGGTTACAGCGCCAAGGCGCCTGAAAACACAATCCCGGCTTTTGATGCGGCATATCAGGCCGGGGTAAAGGCTGTGGAACTGGATGTACAGATGCTCAAGGACGGGACGATCATCGTCATGCATGATGACAACTTCGCGAGAACCTGCGGAGTGAACAAGCCGGTATGGGAAGCGACCTATGATGAAGTGAAAGGTTACGATGCCGGTGCGTTCTTCGGCAAGGAGTTTGTCGGCACCCGGGTCCCGACGCTGGATGAGGCGATTGATTTCTGCCGGGGCAAGCTGTTCATGAATATTGAGATCAAGCGTACCGGCCATGATGAGGGAATTGAAAAGGCGGTTGTGGATATTATCATGGACAATGACTTCATGGATTACTGTGATGTCACATCCCAGGATTATGACACCCTGGTCAAGGTCAAGGAATACAATCCGGATATTCTCACAGCGTATACTACGGTAATCGGCCTTGGTCAGATCGAGGAACTCGATGCCGCCAGTATCATGAGTATTCAGGAAACCTTCGCGACCTTTGAAAACGTGGAGCGTCTGAAGCGCAGCGGCAAGCGTGTCTTTGTCTGGACGGTCAATGAAAAGGACACCATGGACCGGCTGATCAGTCTGAATGTCGATGCGATTCTGACGAATGATCCGGCTGTGGGTACCGAGGTGCTTGCCAAACATGAAGGCTTCTTTGATGTAATGGAGCGGATCAACCAGATTCTCAAGTATATCTGATTAGAAAGCACGTGAACTGCAGCTTCCTGAAGACCGCACCGGCCAGTACTCTTTTCTGTTTTCAGAAAAGGAAGAAACGCCAGTGGGAAAAGGGAAAGGAACAGAAAGAAGACGGTTTATGGATGAAATCATGCTGAAACTGGATCATACAGAAAAAACGGTACGGACGGAGCTGAGTGATGAGGAGCTGGCCAGTGCCCGCCTGTTTGCGGAAAAAATTGACCTTCAGAACAGAACAATGGTGCTTCAGTATGGGATCGAGGCACAGCGCAGGGTATACCGTCTTTCGGAATCCGCCCATCTTGCCATTCCGGAAAGTGATCTCAATGAAGTGGAATCGCTTCTGAAAAAACTTCTGAGTCAGCTGAATGCCTTTGAAAAAGAAGCCCTCAGCCGGAAGAATCCTGGTTTGGATGGAAAGGAAGCCTTTCAGAGATTCCATTCCCTGTATGACCGTTTCAATTCCAGAATGAGCGAGTGTGCAAGAAGGCTGGATCTTTTGCGCAGTTCGCTTCTGCGTCATATTGAACGGCTGGAAGGGTATTCCGACAGTTATCTGAATATCATCCGGGAATTTGATCTGTATCTTTATGCCGGTGAAGTCTGTCTTGCAGAAAACCGCAGCGACATTCAGCCGCGTCTGCTTGAGAACGCTCAGAAAAGCGGGCGGATGGAGGATCAGATCATTCTGAAAAACGCGGCAGAGGATCTGCAGATGTTTGAGAAAAAACTCAGCGATCTGTCCATCAGCCGGCAGCTGCCCGTACAGATCATTGCCGAACTGCGGCTGATCCAGGGAACGGATACGGTAATGGCGGAAAACCTGCGCCGGCTGATTCTGAATATCTTTCCTCTTTACCGGCATGCCATTGTGATCGCGATGGAACAGAGCGGTGAACAGGCAGTGGATCCAAAACAGATCAAAGCGGCGGATGACACGCTGCGGGATGCCATTCAGACGGTTCTGAAGGAAGAAAACGAGAAACGCCTGTCTCAGAAGGAATACGCGGATGCCTTTCATCAGAGTCTCAAGGGCAGCCCTGGTTCAGCGATCTGAAAAATTCAGGCATTCTTCACACATCGTCTGTCTTTGATCCAAAGTTTTCGGTTATAATATTTTTGTTGCATGAGTATGCATTGACTGCGACGGCTCCGTATCATTTGCGGAGGAGCGGGCGTCATGATGAATCGTGCCGATTGAGAAGGAGGCGGAGATCGGAACTTAGCACCGATGGTACGCCTTTATTTTTTGTTATAATCCCTGTGAGTATGAAACGAATCAGTGTAGGAATACTAGCCCATGTCGATGCCGGAAAGACCACCTGTGTGGAATCTTTTCTGTATCACTGCGGGATTATCCGCAGAAGAGGAAGAGTGGATCATGGCGATTCCAATCTCGACTATGACCGCGATGAGAGGGACCATGGCATTACGATCTATTCCAAGGAGGCCGTTCTGTCATGGAAGGATACGGAAATCAGCCTGATCGATACACCGGGGCACGCGGATTTCTCCGCGGAAATGGAACGGATTCTCTCTGTAATCGATCTTGCGGTTGTACTGATCAGCGGCACAGACGGGGTGCAGGCCCATACCGAAACGATCATGAACACGCTTGCTTTCTATCAGGTTCCGGTGCTTTTCTTTGTCAATAAAATGGATATTTCCCACTTCAGCGAAGCAAAGCTTCTCGAAGATCTCAACGCGCACTTCAAGGACTGCATTCCGCTTTCCAAGGATGCCGAGGAAACACTCGCCATGGTAAATGAGCCGATGATGAACGCGTACCTTGAAACCGGCAGTATCCCGGAGGAACTCATACGTCATGCGTGTTTGACGCGTCAGTTTTTTCCGGTACTCTTCGGCAGCGCGCTGAAGGACATCAAAATGACGGAACTTCTGGATACAATTGCCCTTTTCGGAGAGGAAAAGGAAGATTCCGGCGTCTTTTCTGCCCGGGCGTTCAAGGTTTCATCTGCGGACGGAGAGCGGCTGGTTCATGTGCGTATTACCGGCGGCAGTCTGAAAACCAAACAGAAGATCGATGCGGATGAGAAGGTGGATCAGATCCGGATCTATCATGGCGCGGAGTATGAAACGGTTGACGAAGTATTCTGCGGACAGATTGCGGTGCTGAAGGGGTTACGGAAAACTGAAGCCGGCATGGGTCTTGGCGCGGAGAAGGATCTTCCCCGGCCGGTGATTGAGCCATGCCTTCATTATGAGCTTGAAACGGAACGGATTTCCGACCGCAAGCTGCTGGGGGAATATCTCAGAAAGCTGGAGGAGGAAGATCCCTCCCTGGCTGTTGAGGTCGATGAGGAAACCGGCGCGATCGGTATTTCGATCATGGGTGAAATGCAGGCGGAGATTCTGAAGAAACGCATGGAACGGGAAACCGGACTCGCCGTGAAATTTTCGGATGGAAGAATTCTCTATCAGGAAACCATTGCCAATGAAGTGATCGGAAGCGGGCACTTTGAACCGCTGCGTCATTTTGCCGAGGTTCACGTACGGATCGTGCCTCTTGAAAGAGGAGCAGGCATCCGTGTTCGAAGTGAATGCAGCGCGGATGAGATGCCGATGCATTTTCAGACCGCCGCGCTTTCCGCCCTCAGCTCGATCCGGCACAAAGGTGTTCTGACCGGGGCTTCTTTGACAGACGCGGAGCTGGTTCTGATTGCTGGAAAGGGGCATCTCAAGCATACGGAAGGCGGAGATTTCCGCAACGCCGCTAGACGCGCTGTCCGCCAGGGGCTCATGAAAGCCGAATCGGTGCTTCTAGAACCATACTGCCGGTTTGAGATTCAGCTTCCTTCCCAGTCGCTTTCCCGCTGTCTGTATGATCTTGAAACCCGGGAAGCGGAATTTACTGCGGAGGAAACTCCCTCAGGCATGAAGGTCTGCGGCAAGGGTCCGCTGCGCACGCTGATGAATTATCAAAGCCAGGTACTGACCTATACGAAAGGACTTGGCCGCTGTGTGATTCAATCAGCCGGCTATGAGCCCTGTCCCAGTCCCGAGGAAGTGATAAAGGAGATCGGGTATGATCCGCTTGCGGATCTCAGGAATCCTCCCGGGTCGGTCTTCTGCGCGCATGGAAGCACGTTTACCGTATCGTGGGAAAACAGCGATTCCTATATGTCGGTTCATCCATATACGGAAGCCTCGGAAGCTTCCTACACTCATCAGCGTTACCATGTCGGGGAGGAGGAACTCAAGGCGATCCTTGCGGCTTCTTCCGGAAACAACCGCAATCCGAACAAGAAGAAACCGGAGAAGAAGGAGCCCGAAAAGCAGAAGCCGCCCCGTCCGGCGGTTCATCTTCCTAAGTGCTGGATCATCGACGGATACAATATGCTCTATGCCTTCGATTCCACCCGTGGCCTGATGAAGGAAGAGATCGGTGTCGCAAGAGAGCGTCTGATTGATGAACTCGGTGCCTTTCAGGCCTATACCGGAGAGCGGATGATTGTGGTGTTTGACGGGTATAAGCGTACGGATAATCCCGGTTCTGTTTCCGGTCGGGGAATGTTTCAGGTGATCTATACCGCGACCGGGGAAACCGCGGATGAGCGGATTGAAAAGCTTGCCCATGAACTGAGGAACAGCTGTGAGCTGATCGTCGCAAGCAGTGACGGTCTGGTACAGAATTCCGTATTTTCCCAGGGCGCTCAGCGGATCAGCGCGAGGATGCTGGAAGCGGAAATGAAAGACGCAAAAAAACTTTTCGAAAAATAAATGGACAGGAATATAATGTACTGGTATTTTATAAAAAACAGACTGAACTGTACCATTCATGTCAGAGAATCAGGAGTTCTATGGTAAAGGATTATTTTTCATTTGAGACGATACGGGATAGGGCCGGGGAAATTATCTGCTATCACGTGACCGCGATCGGAACGATCGACAAAGACGGTGTCACCCGCATGCGCAGCGATCTTGGCACGGAAGGAGACCGCCGGATGGCTTTCGGAAAACTGACAATCCGCGGCAGAGACCGGATGATCGGGATTCTGCTTCGGGAAACCGGAAGCCGGGTATACTGGCGTTCTGTGGATGATCAGGGTCCATACTGTATCATTTCCTTTGCTGCAAGAGAAAAGCACGCTGAGGAAATCTACAGTCTGAATGAAGGGGACCGGGTACTGATTGACGGCCGGGCGTATATCCGGCAGAACAGCGGCGGAGAAGACCGTCTTCCGGAACTGAGCATTACCGTAAACAGCAGTTTTGTTCTTGGCCGCAGGCGCCGTCCCCAGACACTGACCACATCGATTATTCCTCAGAAACACACACTCCGCCGGGAAGCCGAAGATGAAACATCTTCCTTCCTTGAGCCTCAGGCAGCGCATGAGGAAATTGATCTTACAGCCCCGCAGGACGGGGATCGGATACAGTCTGAAAGTTCTGAAGCATAACAGAACTTTTTTCGTACCCAGACAGGAGGATAGAATACTATGAGAAGCAGCGGAATACTGATGCCGGTTTCATCCCTGGATTCCAGACACGGAATCGGATGTTTTTCCAGAGAGGCATATGCATTTGTGGATTTTCTGAAGGAGAGCGGACAGACCTTCTGGCAGATCCTGCCAGTCGGCCCGACTGGGTTTGGAGACAGTCCGTACCAGTCGGTTTCGGCATTTGCCGGAAATCCGTATTATGTTGATCCGGAGGGACTGAAGGATGACGGGCTTCTGAGCAGTCAGGAGATTGAGGAGTTTTCCTTCGGAGACGATCCTGAAACAATCGATTACGGAAAACTATACAACTACCGGTATCTGCTTCTGAAAAAAGCATATGATTCCTTCGTTGAGAAAGGATTTCTTTCCAGTGAAGACTACGCGGAATTCAAGACCAGGGAAGCCGACTGGCTGGATGATTATACCCTGTTCATGGCACTGAAACGGAAAAATGACGGAAAGAGCTGGACGGAGTGGGAAGCACCGCTGCGCCACCGTGAGGAAAGCGCAGTGCTCAATGCCCGCAATGAACTGTCTGAACTCATGGAGTTCTTCTGCTTCATTCAGTATGAGTTCTACCGGCAGTACCATAAGCTTCACGCCTACGCGAAGAAAAAAGGGATCCGGATCATCGGAGACATGCCGTTCTATGTCGCGATGGACAGCGCGGATGCCTGGGCGCATGCCGAAATATTCCGGATGGATCAGGATCATCAGCCGCTGTTTACTGCCGGCACGGCTCCGGATGCGTTCTCACCGAAGGGACAGATCTGGGGCAATCCTGTCTATGACTGGAAAGCCATGAAGAAAAACGGCTATGTCTGGTGGCTTCGCCGTCTGGAACATGCCGCGTCCATCTTTGATGTGATCAGGATTGATCATTTCCATGGCTTCAGTTCCTACTACGCGATTCCCTTCAAGGACAAGGACGCCCAGCACGGGATCTTTGAAAAGGGACCGGGCATGGACTTTTTCAAAGCCGTTCAGAAACGGTTCGGGCAGATTGATCTGATTGCGGAGGATCTCGGAGAAGTGACGGAGGAAAACCGTCAGCTGCTTCTGGAGACCGGAATTCCCGGCATGAAGATTCTTCAGTACGCATTCACAAGCTGGGACAGCATTTACATGCCGCACAAGCTGGAAAAGAACTGTGTGATCTATACCGGAACCCATGACAATCCGACTACCCGCGCATGGCTGGAAACCCTCAGTGAGGGGGAGCTTTCCTTTGCCCGCCGTTATATCCGCTCCTGGAATACTGATTTCAACGCAATGACCTGGGATCTGATCCGCGAGGCCATGCATTCCGTTGCGGATCTCTGCATCATTCCTCTGCAGGACTATCTCTGCAAGGGAAACGAGGCAAGAATCAATACCCCGGGTACCTCTCAGGGAAACTGGACCTGGAGAATTCCTCCGAAGTTCCTTTCCCATGAGCTTGCCGAGGCCATCCATGAAATCACCGCGACCTATGGCCGGATTCCATATATCAGGGAGACAGAAGATGAGCAGAGTACTGATACCGTTTCGCTGTGAACAGTGCGGGAAGGTTCATCAGAAGGCCGTCTATGACGGAGTGGATATTTCCAGAGAACCGCAGTACCGTGCCAAGGTCATGGATGCCAGTATCTTCGATTTTGTCTGTCCTTCCTGCGGAACGGTCAACGGTGTGATCTATCCGTTTCTCTATCATGATCCATCCCGCCGCTTCATGGTTCAGCTGGTTGACAGCGGCATGAAAGGGGATCCCTTTGTGGATGTCTTTCAGGGAGATGACGCAGAGGATACGGCGATGCGGCAGGTGAGCGAAGACATGAAGTCCCGTTACCGGATGCGTACGGTTCGTACCCCGAATGATCTCATGGAGAAAATCGCGGTTTTTGAGGCCGGTTATGATGACAGGATTGTGGAACTGATGAAGGCGGGGTTTCTTTCCTCCAACCCCGACGCGGAACATCTCTACTATCTGCCGACCGATAACGGACCGCAGTTTCTGATTGAGGAAAAGGGCGACTTTGTCCGTTCCATTCCTTTTGATGAAGAGCTGTATCACCGTCTGGAACATGCCCGTCAGTTTGATGATCACGAAACGGAAATCGATCAGAACTGGGTAAAAAGAAAGTGCGGTTCCTGAACCAAAAGCAGGGATTCCTGGAAACAGGAGTCTTTTTTGGTTATGGATGATCCCGTTCAGGAAGAAAGAAAAAAGAACACGGAGACCGTGTTCACCAGACAAAGCGGGAAAAATCCGGGTTCGGCGTATCGGTTACCGTAACCGTTTCGCCGGTAAAGGGATCCGGAATGATGAGGGTATCCGCCCAGAGGCACATATGCTCAAATTCCGCGGAAGGAATGCCATAGACCGGATCGTTGATAATCGGATGCCGGTTTCCGGAAAGATGAACCCGGATCTGATGGGTACGCCCTGTTTCAAGATCACACCGGAACAGAAGCCAGTCTTTTTTCCGATCGAGAATCACACATTTCGTCACGGCATCCCTGCCGGTAGCGGAGAACCGGTAGACATTGCTCTGATGGCGGTCTCTGCCGATTTTCTGGTTGTAGGTAAAGCGCTGATCGCGGTGTCCTTTTCCGCCGGTGATGGCAAGATATCGGCGGGCGATGCATTTTTCCTCGAGCATCGCGTCATACCATCCCTGCAGAAGGGGAATTTTGACAAACAGCACAAGACCCGTTGTCTCCCGGTCAAGCCGGTGAATATAACGGACCGGCTGGATGATGCCGTGATTCATCTGAAAAGCCGCGGCCTGTGAGGCAAGACAGATTTCCCTGTCATCGTGGACGATGAGTCCGGGATCCTTATGGGCGACATAGATCAGATCATCTTCATATACGACCGCACATTCCTGCTCACTGGGGGTGTAGTCGATTTTCTGATCGGGAATCTGAATGACGAGATGGTCCTTTTCATGAAGGACATCGGAAACGGCCGCGTCCTTTCGGTTCAGGGTAATCTGATGCTGGGTGAACAGTTCATTCCGCTTCGCAGAAGAAATGTGAAATGCCTTCAGAAAATCATTGAGCATGATTCCATCAGAGTTCCGGTCGATATCAATGGCAAGACGCCCGAATTTTACTTCATAATGCATGGTTTTACCTGCGCTTTCTGTGTCTGTTCTTTTTCTGCCGGTCACTGGTTCCGTTGCGGGTAAGCACGGAAATGCTTTCCACATGCGGGGTGCCGGGAAACATGTCAAAGGGGAGAATGGTCTGAAGCGTGAAGTCCTTTTTCAAAGCACCGATGTTTTTTCCAAGGGTCGCGGGACTGCAGGAGACATAGACAATCTTGCGGATCGAAGAAGAGAGAATCGCTTCAATCATCGCATCATCCATGCCGGTCCGGGGCGGATCCGCAAGCAGGGTATCGACTTTCGTCTGTGCGCTCAGCTGTCTCAGCACTTCCGCCGCGTCCCCCACGAGGAATTCACAGTTTTCAACTCCGTTAGCCGAAGCGTTGCATGCGGCATTCTGTACGGCCTGCTCGATCGCTTCCGCGCCATAGATCTTCTTCGCTTTGTCCCTTGCAAGAAGGCTCATCACACCGATTCCGCAGTATGCCTCATAGAGCACATCGCAGGGATCGATCTTGGAAACCGCCATGCGGTACAGCGCTTCCGCCTGTCTGAGATTCACCTGGAAGAAGGACTCCGGGGACAGCCGGATGGAAAGACCGCAGAACTGGGCTTCCAGAAAGGCACTTCCGTACAGGACGCGGCAGCGGCTGCCGAAGGGGTAGGGACTGTGCTTTTCCGTATTGACGGACTGGACAATCGAAACCACTTCAGGAAGCGCCGAGAGCTTTTCGATCAAGGATCCGCTCAGGGTATCATTTCCCGTAATCAGGGCGATGGAAATCTGTTCGCTGATCCGCCGCATGATAAGCGTCCGCAGGCCGTGCTTTCCATCAAATGCCGGGAAATGTTCCTCCCGCAGGATGGCCATGACGGTTCTTCGGATCGCCTCCAGACGGGGATCGTGGGCGATACAGGTATCAATCGGAATGAAATGATTGGAGCCGGTGCGGTACATGCCGGACCGGATTCCGGTTTCCGTGTCCTGAACCGGCAGCTTCAGGGAACTGCGGTACCCGGTGACTTCGGGCGATGGTCTGATATCCCGTACAAAGGATTCCCGTACGTGCCCGTATTTCCATACCGCTTCACAGAGCAGCTGCCGTTTGTACTTCAGCTGAGCGGGATAGGAGAGAAAGTAGAAGGGACAGCCGTCACAGTCTTTTTCCAGGCAGGAAGATTCCACCCGTTCTCTCGAAGGAACGAGAATGGAGCGGACCTTTCCGCGGGCGTAGCGTTCCTGTTCCTCTTTGAGAATCACATCGACGGTTTCATCTGGGAACGCGCCGGGAAGGAAGACGGGTTTGCCGTTGAGATAGGCGATGCCCTCCCCGTTGATGCCGGTTTTTACAATATCCAGTTTCATGACTTACCTCAGGAATGCGAGGCTGGGATCCTCCGCAAAGTTATCAAGTGAGTAAATGAAGTAAAGATCGGTGGTTTCATCCATCAGACCGGAAACCGGCTGATGGTAATAGCGCAGGTCAACCAGAGTCAGCTCTTCGTATTCCGCCGCAAGATACGGCATCAGAATATGCGAATAGCTGTCCTTGATGATCAGAGCTTTTCGATGATTCTCATTACTTGTATGAATGCTGGTAAGGGCGTGATTGCCGTCGATATAGAATGTGTACTTATCCTTTTCCTGCAGCCGCTCTTCACTGTACAGACTGTTCAGCGTCTTTCCATCATCGAAACTGACGGAAGCCGTAAATGGTTTTTCCGGCAGGATGCGGTAAATCCTGTCAGGCTTTGTCCAGAAGGCACCGGACTTGGAATACATCGTGCCGCTGAAGTTTTCATTGACGCATTCCGTCACAAACTTTTGCGGCTGTCTGCCAAGTACCTCGCGGCAGATCGCCTCATAGCCAAGATACGCTCCTTTTTCATTCCAGTGATGATCGGTACGGAAATAATTCCCGGGGTCTCTGGTCATGGTGTCCGTGATCGGGATCCATTTCTGATCGCTGAGCTTTCCCTGAATTTCCTTCAGAAGGGCATCCTGATTGATATCCTGGGCGCCAAAGGGAAGATCAGCTTTGGCACCCCAGACAGCGGATGGCACCAGCAGCACATTTGCCTGAACGTGGTTTTCAGCCGCAAATTCCTGAATCCGGTCGATATTGGCATCGAGGGTTTCCTGACGGAATGACGCAAAGCGGGAAACGAGCCGTTCACCCCTGGCGAAGTAGATCTCGTTGTTTTCAATGCAGAGGCTCGCTCTGCGGGTTAATGATTTGAGTTCAATCCAGAAGTCCCGGTTTACAAAATGATCGGAAAACCAGGTTTCGAAGTCATCATCGAACCTTCCGCTCAGAATATGCTGGATGGAAAGGGAAGGGGGTGATGCCAGGGTGCGGTTTTCATTCCAGCTTACGGTCTTTTTCGGGGCCAGCGCGTTCCATATGGAAAACCCGAATATCAATCCGACAAAGGCAATGATATTCACGGTGCTGACAACAGATTTCTTCAGTGTTTTTCTTTTCATAGGAATTCAGAACCTGAAATACAGAAACGGGTTATAACTCGCATCGACAATGAAAGCGGTACAGATGATAAGAAGCACGACCGTAAGCACCGGAGCCAGGACTCTTCCGGATCTGATGTTCAAAGAACTGAGCCGGGCTCTGGCGGAAGGCGTACAGGCAACAAGGGCAGCCAGAAGCAGGATGATATGATCCCGCAGATAGAACAGGGTATAGCCGTTAGCGAGCTGTCCGTTTGATCCGAACATCAGTCCGATAAAGGAGAACCCCCTGGAAATATCCGTATTCGCGAAGATCACCCAGTTGAGAATCACCAGCACCATGGTATAGATGTGACAGACAACAGACGGGGCTTTGCTGAGATGTCTGAGCAGAAATACCTTCTCCATGATCAGCACGATGCCGTAGAAGACACCCCAGAGAACAAAATTCCAGGATGCGCCATGCCAGAATCCGGTCAGAAGCCAGACCACCATGATGTTGAAGATCTGACGCCGCATGCCAAGGCGGTTTCCGCCAAGGGGAATATATACATAATCCCGGAACCAGAAGGACAGAGACATATGCCACCTTCTCCAGAATTCGGTAATGGACCGGGAGATGTACGGATAATTGAAGTTCTCCAGAAAATCAAAGCCAAGCATCCTGCCAAGGCCGATCGCCATATCCGAATACCCGGAGAAATCATAATAGATCTGAAAGGTATAGCAGATGGCCCCAAGCCACGCCGTAAGAGCAGACTGCTGGGAAACGGAAAGGGCGGCGATGCTTTCATATACCTGTCCCACACTGTTTGCCAGAAGCACCTTTTTGGCAAGTCCGGTCATGAACCGCAGGATTCCTTCGGAAAATCCTTCCGCTGTGATGGTACGGGAGTTCAGCTGCTTTGCGATATCGGTGTAGCGCACGATCGGACCGGCGATCAGCTGGGGAAACATGCATACATAGGCACCGAAGGACACAAGACTCTTCTGCGGATCCGTGTCATGCCGGTAGAGATCAATCGGATAGGACATGGTCTGAAAGGTATAGAAGGATATGCCGATCGGAAGCCCAAGATGCAGAGGATGAATGAAATGAAGTCCGAGCGCGTTGAGGTTTTCCGCGAAAAAGTCAAAGTATTTGAAAAAGCCAAGCAGAAGCAGGTTGAATACCATGCAGACCGCAAGCAGCTTTCCAGCCCGTTTCCGGTCCTTATCCCGGTACGCGGATATCCCTTTTCCAAACAGCCAGTTGATGATGATGGAGGCAATCATGATCAGAACATAGACCGGCTCTCCCCAGCCATAGAAAAAAAGGGACACAATCAGCAGGACCAGATTGCGCCAGCGCAGCGGAACAGCGAAATAAACTGCCAGTACAATCGGCAGATAGGCATACAGAAATGTCAGACTTGAGAATACCATAAACAGCCCTTATTATAACAAGGCGGATACCGAAATAACAGAGTGCAGGTCATGGTCAGACCCGCAGATCGGAAAGGAAGAAGCGATGAAACAGAAACGGACATTTCCTTATGCGGTGATCACACCGAAGCAGGAAAAGACAGTGCGCCTTGGTCATCCCTGGGTGTATGAGGATGAAATCATTGAACAGAGTGAAGGCATTGCGGATGGCGAAGTGACGGATGTGTTTTCCGCAAAGGGAAAATATCTTGGCAGCGGCCTGTACAGCGGCGCCTCGAAAATCCGGATCCGGATTCTGGACAGAAATGCCAATGAAACCTTTCAGGACAGTTTTTTTGAACGCCGCGTCCGGTACGCCCTGGACTATCGGTATGCCGTGATGGATGAGACCGGATCCATGCGTCTGATTCATGGGGAAAGTGACGGACTCTGCGGCCTTACGGTGGATAAATACGAGGATATTCTGGTGACGGAGGTATTGTCATTCGGGATGGATCAGCGCCGGCATATCATCTATCAGGCTCTGATCCAGGAACTTTCAGGACACGGCGTGTGTGTACGGGGCATCTATGAGCGCAATGAATCGCCGCTTCGCCTCAAGGAAGGACTGCCTCAGCAGAAGGGGTGGTATGACTTCGGGCAGCCGTTTCCGGAAAGCACCCGGCAGATCATTTCAGAAAACGGCATCTTCTATGAAATCGATGTGGAAAACGGCCAGAAGACCGGTTTCTTTCTGGATCAGAAATATAACCGCAGAACTCTGCGTACACTTGCCAGAGGCAGAAGGGTGCTTGATACCTGTACTCATATCGGCAGCTTTGCCCTGAACGCGGCGCGTGATGGAGCGTCGCATGTGACGGCGGCGGATATCTCTGCCTCCGCGATTGCCTGTGCAAAAAGCAACGCGGTCCGCAATCATCTGGAAGACCGGATGGATTTTGTGGTTTCTGATGTATTTGATCTTCTTGAGTCTCTTGGACAGGGTGGGAAACACTATGATGTCATCGTTCTCGATCCTCCCGCCTTTACCAAAAGCCGCCGTACGGCAGCTTCCGCAAGAGCGGGGTATCAGCGCATCAACCGGCTTGCGATGGCGGCGCTGCCCCGGGGAGGGTATCTTCTGACTGCCTCCTGCAGTCATTTCATGCCCCGGGCTGCGTTTGAAGGGATGCTGATGGACGCCGCTGATGAGGCAGGGGTAGGATTACGGATTGTGGAACGAAGAGGGGCAGCCATGGATCACCCGGTAAATCCCGCCATTCCGGAGACGGAATATCTGAAGTTCTATGTTCTTCAGATCCTCTGAAAAACCCTATAACTTCGCTTCCAGTCTGCAGTTACAGCCCTTTCCGGTGCATTTGCCTGCATGAAAACGGACCATTTGTGATATAATCACAAATAGGAAAGGAGCGTGTAAATGTACAAAATAAACGATATTGTAGTCTATCGTCGGGATGTCTGCCGGGTTGTGGATATCAGAAAGAGTGATTTCTCCGGGGAAGAGTGCTATGTGCTTGTTCCTTACGGGAGCACCGATAATTCGGTCATGATGCATGTGCCGGTTTCCAACAAGGGCGGTCATCTGAGAGACCTTGTCAGCCGGGAACAGATCGATGATCTGATCCGGAGCGCTCCCGATATCGAAACCCTCGCGTCCAAGCCTGCCAATATGAAAAGTCAGTATGCTGCTCTTATGAAAGGCGACTCAATTCAGGATCTGGTCTGTATCATCAAAACCTCCTATCTGAGAAATAATGAGCGGGCCAAGAATCATAAGAAGCTTGCGAGCATTGACGCAGAGTACCTCAAAAAGGCTGAGAAACTGCTGTACACGGAAATCGGTATCGCTCTGAATATGACATTTGAGGAAAGCAAGGCTTTCTTTGAAGAGGAAGTCAGCCGTATCTCCAGTAAGAAAACCTCCTGATCTGACGCAGGAGTTTTTTTCTTCTGCAGAAGTATAATCCAGACTGTATGTGGCTCTAAAATCATCCGGGAAAAGAAACAACCGGCAGAGGCCGGCTGTTTCATGACTGGAGATGTTCAGACATGGA
The DNA here is from genome assembly GCA_946537255.1 of uncultured Erysipelotrichaceae bacterium. Lineage (GTDB taxonomy): Bacteria > Bacillota_I > Bacilli_A > Erysipelotrichales > Erysipelotrichaceae > Bulleidia. Next base: position 24,390 of record CAMNFS010000011.1, on the reverse strand, counting down.
GCTTTGGGAAGACATCCGAGAAGCTTGCCTGAATCAGAAGATCCGCGTTACGGTCATACGGAGTGACATCCCGGTTGATCAGCACCAGATGGTTTCCGGAGAAATAGTTGATTAATCCCGCGGCGGGATATACCACAAGCGAAGTGCCGAGCACAATCAGCACATCCGCGCTCTGAATCGCGGCTACGGCACCGTTGATGACCGGGGTGCTGAGTCCTTCTTCATAAAGAACCACATCCGGCTTGATCATTGCGCCGTCCTTTTCGCAATGCGGAATGCCGGTGCTGTTTTTGATATATGCGGCATCGTAGAAAGCGCCGCAGCGGGTACAGTAGTTGCGCAGGACGGAGCCATGGAGCTCATAGACCTGTCTGCTTCCGGCCTTCTGATGCAGGCCGTCGATATTCTGGGTCACAACGCCAAGGCTTTTTCCGGCTTTTTCACATTCTGCCATGAAGCGGTGGGTGAGATTCGGTTCCGCATCGAGATTCAGCATCTTGTCGCGGTAGAACTCCCAGAACTCCTCTGGTTTCTCGACAAAGAAATGATGGGAAACGATTTCCTCCGGAGGATATTTGTATTTCAGATGATACAGTCCATCCTGAGAGCGGAAATCGGGGATGCCGCTGTCCGTGCTGACGCCGGCTCCGGTGAAGAAAACGATGTGTTTTGCATGATCGATGATGTCCTGAAGCTGTGCGATTTTTTCTTCCAGTGTACTCATGACAGTATCCTCTCTTTTCTTTTATTTTATATCGGATAACGCTGATTGATATCATCGGAAATCCGCCGCAGTTGATCAATCAGCTCCTGCGGTTTTCTTACGGTGATCCGGTCATAGAAGGTAAGAATCCACGCGATCAGTGTGGGAGTCAGGGAGGTTTTGATACTGACGGTGAACCAGTCGGTTTCCACCCTGGAAATAATGAGATCGGTCCCGAACTGATCATAGATCTGAGAAATCAGAGAGCTGTCGCAGTCCAGCGTGACGGTGGCGGCTTCTCCCGTATACATCTGAAAGGATCGCTGGATCCATCGTTTCGCGTCGAAGCTGATCGGGTCGCACACTTCCTGACTTTCCTGCACGGTACTCATCTTGTCGAGCCGGTAATTGGCGAAGTTCTGATATTTGGGAGAATAGAATACCGCATAGAGCCGTCCGGCGTTGGAAACAACTGCGCAGGGAAGCAGACGGTACAGACGGTTGTTTTTCCGGTACTGCTTTCTTCGGGTGATGGAAAGATCATAGTAGCGGAATTCCAGCAGATGCCGAGAGGCAATTGCCCGTACCGTCTTTTCCAGAGTGGCAAGTACTTCCGTATTGTCTGTTTTTCCCTCCGCGTCGATGGAAGGGGGAAGCAGCTCTTTTTCATACGGGCTGATCAGCCGGTCCAGCTTGTTCCGGATTGTTTCACTTTCTTTCTGACTGAGGGAAACGGAATCCGAGACCAGCTGCCTCAGAAGCAGGATTTCCGAGGGAGAAAACGGCCGGGACAGATAATAACCGGAAAGCGGCTTGCGGCGCACAAAGCGGACATCAAAACCGGCTGCTTTCAGGGCGTGAACGGATCGGTAAATCGCTTTTCTTTCCGAATGGATGCCCGTTTCTTCCAGCCTTGCCATCAATGCCGGAAGAGAAAGAAAATGATCCGGATCGGTTTCATCGCTCAGAAACCTGAGAATGGCAAAGGTGCGTTCATCGTGTTTGTAGACTTTTTTCATAATTAATTTCAGTGTACCAAAAAATGGACAGTGAAAACAGAATCCGGAACTATCATGAAGGCGGAAAGAAGAGGTGGGGAAGATGAAATACGAATCCAGATTCATGATGAATGAAGGACTGCTGTTCCTCTCATATGCGTATGCGCTGACCGGATTTCCGTATGCGGCGTTCGCCCTGGCAATCAGTTCCGCGGTTATGGCTGTGATCTGCCATTCGCCCGGTCGTTTCTTCGACAATCTGCCGGCGGTGATCTGCTGTGTGCTGATTCAGCTTCCTCTTCTGCTTGTTTCCGGGCTGTCCGGAATGATGGAAACGATGGCGGTGCTCGCCTTCTGCAACGCTGTCGTTTCCGTGCTCTGGATGGAAAGCTCCATGCGGGCAATCCGCAGCGGCATGCGGATTCTTCTGATTACATTCCCTGTATTTCTGTATCTCTGCGTTCTGATTCCGGAAGCCGCGCTGGTCTTTGTGATCGGACAGAAAATTTCCCGCGCCAGTCTTTTGCTGCTGTGTCTCATGATGTTTCTTCCGGTCCTTTCAGCCTATGCCTTCAAACGGAAGAGAAAGAAAAGAAGGCGAGTGTATAATAGAATTCATTCAGGGAAACCGTATGACCGACTGGCTGATCGAACGATTTATTAAAAACCGCGGAAACCCCGGTGATCCCGGGGTGCGCTGCGCCTATACCGAACTTGCCGGAAAAACCGGCATTTTCGTCAATCTTCTGCTTTTTGCCGTCAAGCTGATCATCGGGCTTCTGACCCATTCCATATCGGTTGTCTCGGACGCGGCGAATAATCTGTCGGACAGTCTGTCCTCCCTGATCTCTCTGCTTGCGGGAAAGCTCTCCGCCCGGGAAGCCGACCGCGAACATCCCTATGGCCATGGCCGCCTGGAATATATCGCTACGCTGATGATCTGCGGCATTATCTTTTCCGCCGCGTTTGAACTGTTTCAGTCCAGCGTTCGTCAGATCATTGAACCCCGTCCTTTGAACGTGAGCCTTTCCTCCGTGATCATTCTTTCTCTGACGATTCTGGTCAAATTCTGGCTGAGCCGCTTTTATACCAGGATCGGTACGGAAATCCATCACACCTCGATTCTCGCCAGTGCCGTCGATTCCCGCAATGACATGATCGCCACCGCTCTGACGATTGTCTCCATGCTGGTATCGATGCTGAAACTGCCGGTGCCTTCAGACGGCATTGCCGGGGCGATTGTCTCCGTCTATATCTTTTTCTCCGGCGTCGAGATCGCAAAGGATATCATCTCCAAGCTTCTGGGTGAGGAAAGCAGTGAAGATCTGCGGGAAAAAATCCAGAACATGATCTCTGAAGATCCCCAGGTGAAGGGGGTCCATGATCTCATTCTTCATGATTACGGACCGGAACACTGCCTGGGAAGCGTACACTGCGAGCTGGATGCGGACATGAGTCTTCTGAAAGCGCATGAAATCATAGACCGCTGTGAAGAACGGGTCCGCAGGGAACTGAACGTGGATCTGACGATTCATCCGGATCCCGTCAGTATGGATGAAGAGACCTCCCGCTGGCGGAAAGAGACCGCGGCGGTAACGGAATCGGTACTGCCGGGATCGAAAATGCATGATTTTCATATCCGGAAGGAGGGGGATGACCTCATTCTGAAGTTTGATCTTGCCTGTCCGTTTTCATCCGGAAGAAAGGATCATGAATGGAAGCTTCAGATAGAGGAAGCCCTGCGCCGTAAGAATCCCCGCATCCAGTGCCGCATTACCTTTGATCATGGGTATCTGAGTCATACGGAGGAGCCGGGTGAAACGTCTTAAGGGAAATCTCTGTCTGCTTGCGGCGGCGATGATCTGGGGCTGCGCGTTTGTCGCCCAGTCCGCTGCCGCGGATCAGATCGGTCCGCTCACGTTCAACGGGATCCGTTTTCTGATCGCGGCCGTCACGGTTTCCGCATGCATGCCGATGCTGAGACGCCTTACAAAACAGGAGAAAACAGAAAAAGAGAATCCCGAGCGATTATGGAAGGCAGGGATTCTCGCGGGAGCTGTGCTCTGTATTGCCAGCGTATTTCAGCAGGCCGGTATCGCCTGGACCACGGCTGGCAAGGCGGGATTCATCACTTCTCTCTATGTGGTTCTTGTGCCTGTGGCAGGCCTTCTGATTCACCGCGTGCCAAAGCCGCATGTCTTTGCGGCAGTTGTTCTTGCGCTGTTCGGGCTGTATCTTCTTTCCAATCCGGAAAACGGATCCATTGGGAAGGGGGATTTTCTGGAAATCCTTGCGGCCCTGTGCTTTACGGTTCATATTCTGATCATTGATCATTATGCCGGAAGAGTCGATGCCCTGAAGTTTTCCGCCGTGCAGTTTCTTACTGCCGGGGTGCTTGCCTTCATCGGGGCTTTCTTTCTTGAGCATATTTCTCTTTCCTCACTTGTAAATGCGGCGATTCCGATTCTATACGCGGGTGTGTTTTCCGCAGGGCTTGGCTATACCCTGCAGATCATGGGACAACAGACTGCTGATCCCTCACAGGCCAGCATGATCCTGAGTCTTGAGTCCGTGTTTGCGGCGCTTTTTGGCTATCTGATTCTTCATGAAGTTCTTTCCATAAAGGAACTGGCAGGCTGTGTCCTGATGTTTGCGGCGGTCCTGCTCAGCCAGCGCCAGGGATAAGCCCTGGTTTTTTCTTTCCCTGCACGCATGAAAAAACCCTCTTTCTGTGAGAGGGTTTTACCGTTTCAGAAGCTTATTCACTTTCCTTTTTTTCCGGCATGCCGCTTGCGACAAGAAGTTCCGTAATCTTTCTTGCGTAGGCAGCCGGATCCTCAATGGGCAGACCTTCGATCAGAAGTGCCTGATCATAGAGGACATCCGCGTAATCCCGGATCGCGTCCGGATTTTCCGCAAAGACGGCTTTCAGCTTGGTGAAGATCGGATGGTTCGGATTGATTTCAAGGATTTTGGTTGCCTTGAGCCCCTTGTTCATCGGATCCTGAGACAGAACCTTTTCCATCTCGATGGACATGCCCTGATCCGCTACGATGCAGACAGGGTCATCACTGAGACGGCCGGAGATTCTGACCTCACTGACATTTGAGCCGAGAGCTTCCTTCATGGCCGTAAGCAGATCCTTGTTTTCTTCCGCGGCTGCTTCCCGGGCCTTCTTCTCTTCTTCACTGCCAAGATCGAGATCCGCTTCCGTAATGGAACGGAACGGCTTTTCGGCATAGTTCATCATCATCCGGATTACAAACTCATCCACCGCGTCTGTGAAGTAGAGGATTTCATATCCTTTACTGCGGACCTTGGCAAGCACCGGCAGCTTCTCAATGTCCTCAATGGAACTGCCGCAGGCATAGTAGATTTCCTTCTGATCTTCCTTCATGCGGTCCGTGTATTCCTTGAGCGTGACATATTTTCCTTCCAGGGAAGAACGGTACAGAAGCAGATCCTGCAGTTTATCCTTATCCGCACCATAGCTTCTGTAAATGCTGTATTTGAGATTCAGTCCGAAGTTCTCAAAGAACTTCTCATAGTTCTCCCGTTCCTTTTCCAGCATCTCCTCCAGGGTGCGGGTGATCTTTTTGTCTATGGATTTGGCCAGAGCCTTGACCTGACGGTCCTGCTGGAGTATTTCACGGGAAATATTCAGGTTCAGATCATCACTGTCCACAAGACCCTTTACAAACCGGTAACATTCCGGCAGAAGATCCTTGGCCTGATCGAGAATGAATACGCCCTTGGAATACAGCTGGATGCCGGATTCATAATCGGTGTTGTAGAAGTTGAACGGAGTCTTGGAAGGGATATAGAGCAGGGCGGTATAGCTGATATTTCCTTCGACATTGTAGTGGATGACCTTCAGAGGATTCTCCCAGTCGGAGAACTTCGCCTTGTAGAACTCGTTGTAATCCTCGTCGGAAATACTGTTCCTTTTTTTCTTCCAGAGAGGAATCATGGAATTCAGGGTTTCCTCTTCCACGGTATCGATCATCTTCTTGTCGTCGGTCGGATCCGGAATGGACTTTGTGACATTCATGCGGATCGGATAGCGGACATAGTCACTGTATTTCTTGATGAGATTCCGGATGGTCCATTCCTCCAGATACTCGCTGTATTTTTCATCTTCTGTATCATCCTTGAGATCAAGGGTGATCCTTGTTCCGGTCTCTGCTTTTTCCGCTTTGGATACGGTATAACCGTCTTCACCGGTCGAAACCCATTCGTACGCTTCCTCTGAGCCGGCAGCTCTGGAAAGGACACTGATCTTCTTGGCGACCATGAAGGCACTGTAGAAACCGACTCCGAACTGGCCGATGATATCGATCTTTTCCGTTGCCTTTTCCAGGGCATCCCGGAACTCCGCCGAGCCGGATTTCGCGATCGTACCGAGATTCTTCTCGAGCTCACTCTCGGTCATACCGATGCCGGTATCCTCAATAATGAGGCGGCGGTTCTCATTGTCCCGCTCGATTCTGATCCAGAGATCCTTCTTCGCGACATTCCTGGAACTGTCGGTAAGACCTTCATAATACCGTTTGTCCAGCGCGTCGCTCGCGTTGGAAATCAGTTCTCTGAGGAAAATTTCCTTATTGGTGTAGATGGAGTTAATCATCAGCTCCAGCAGCCGTCTGGATTCTGCCTTAAACTGTTTTTTTGCCATAATATACCTCCTGCGCTTCTGTTTTTAGCACTCTCTTATGTTGACTGCTAAAATATAGCACTCTCTTCTTTTCTGCGCAAGGGTGATTCACAGACATTTCGTGTTTCGGAAAAACTGTTTTGATATAAAATAGTCGCATGACTGAAAGTGTACGATCCAAAGCTATCAGAAAAACCGGTCTGATCGGTCTGGCTGTCAATACTGCCCTTGCGGGCATCAAGTTCGTGATCGGGCTTGGCTCCAATTCCGTGACGATCATGGCCGATGCCGTGAATAATCTGATGGATGGGATTTCTTCCGTCATCGCGATTGTCTCCGAAGTGCTTTCCAAACGCCCTCCGGATCCGAAACATCCCCATGGCTATGGACGGGTGGAGTATATCGCGGCGCTTGCGGTATCCGTACTTCTTATCATTGCCGGCTGGGATCTTTTCCGGGCAAGCGTTCTTCGCATTCTGAAGCCGGCGGATATCATTCTTGATACACGAAGTGCCGTCATTCTCGGCATCTCAGTGGTGCTCAAATCCGGCCTTGCGTGGTATCAGCTTACTCAGGGAAGGAAATGGAACAATTCCATTCTGACTGCGGCAGGAAGTGAGGCGAGGGTGGATGTGCTGAAATCCGCCGCGGCGATTGTGTGTTCGCTTCTTTCCGGAATGACCGGTCTCAATTTTGACGCCTGGGCTGGCGCTGTCTTTTCCATCATGCTGCTGTCATCCGGCTGGAAGACCCTGATGGAAGCGATGGATGCGCTGATCGGGACGAAAGAGGAAAGCTCCCTCAGTCAGGAAATCCTGACCCATCTGAAATCACCGGAGGTCATTGATGTCTATGACCTGGTGCTGCACAGTTACGGTCCCTTGAATCAGGTGGGGACCGTGAAGATTCAGCTGAAGGAATCCGTTACGATCAAGGAAGCGGATGATCTGATCTTTGAACTGCGGGAGAAAGTCCGGAAAGCAACGGGTGTGGATCTTCTGATTCAGGTGCGTTCCGCCGGACCGATGGATATGGAACATCTTCTGGTCAGGGAAAACTGCTGTCGGGCCGCCATGTCCGTGAAGGGGACCAAAGCGATTCACGCGTTCTGTTGGGAAAAGGAAGAAAATGAAATCTCCTTTGACGCGACGGTGGATTATTCCGTAAGTGACTATGATTCCTACCGCAGTGAGGTATGCCGGAAAATAAAGGAAATCTATCCGGATGCCCGAGTCAGTATTGATGTGAATATTGTGAGACAGAAATGAGAGAGATGAATGTGAGCCGCATTGAAGCGGCAGTAAAACAGGCCTGCAGAGAGATGGCAGTGTACTGCAGCGAGGATATTCTGAAGCGTCTGAAGCAGGCAAGGGACGTGGAAAAGGATGAACGATCGATTACCGCGGTTGAAATGCTGGTGGAAAATGCCCGCATCGCCGAAGCGGAACAGATTCCTCTGTGTCAGGATACCGGCATGGTTACCGCCTATGTTCATATCGGCCAGGAAGTACACCTGATCGGAGGCTCCCTCAGGGAAGCCGTGATGCGCGGGGTCAGCGAAGGATATACCGAAAACTATCTGCGCGCCTCCGTGGTAAGGGATCCGGTATTTGACCGCACCAACACCAGGGACAACACGCCGGCAGTGCTCTATTGTGATATTACCGAAGGGGAAGAGGTCCGTATTGAACTGACCGCCAAGGGCTTCGGATCCGAAAACATGAGCCGGATCGCCATGCTGAAACCGGCGGAAGGTCTGGAAGGAGTCCGACAGTTCATTCTGGACACGATTCACAGAGCCGGCCCGAATGCCTGTCCGCCGATGATTGTCGGAGTAGGAATCGGCGGGACCTTTGATCAAAGCGCCGTGATGGCAAAACATGCGCTGTTAAGGAATCTCGATGAAGAAAACCCGGATGAAAACTACCGGGCTCTGGAAACAGAACTCGAGGAAAAGGCGAATGAGATGGGCATCGGCCCGATGGGGCTTGGCGGAAGAACCACGGTGCTGCGGATTCTCATTGAGCACGCTCCGACGCATATCGCGGGACTTCCATGCGCGGTGAATATCTGCTGTCATGCATGCCGGCACAGGGAGGTGATTCTGTGAGAACGATTCTGCTTCCAATGAGCGAGGAAACCCGGAAAAGCCTGAAGGCAGGAGAAGCGGTGAAACTTTCCGGAACGGTATATACCGCACGAGACGCGGCGCATGCCCGGATGCTCAGCGACTGTGAAAAAGGCAGAAGTCTGCCGTTTCCGATTGAAAACGCAGCGATTTATTATGTCGGGCCAACTCCCGCAAAACCCGGTCAGGCGATCGGTTCGGCCGGCCCGACCACCAGTTCCCGCATGGACCGCTATACCCCGGAACTGCTGGATATGGGGCTGCGGGTCATGATCGGAAAGGGAAGAAGGAGTGAGGCGGTGAAGGAAAGCATTGTGAAAAACAGCGCGGTCTACTTTGTCGCCTGCGGCGGGGCCGGTGCGCTGCTGTCGCATTCCATCATCGAAGCCGAGCCGGTTGCCTACCCGGATCTGCTTGCGGAGGCGGTGGTGAAGCTGACCGTAAAGGATTTTCCCTGCTTTGTGGGAATTGATACGGATGGAAACGATATCTATGAGATGGAGGATTGACTGAAATGACTGTTTATGAGGATGCACTGAAGCTTCATGAGGAAAACCGCGGAAAGCTCGCGGCGGCTTCCAAGGTACCGCTGGAAAATGCCCGGGATCTTTCCCTTGCCTATACCCCGGGTGTCGCCCAGCCATGTGTGGAAATCCACAGGGACAAGGAAAATTCCTACCGCTATACCTCCAGATGGAATACGGTTGCGGTTGTGACGGATGGTACGGCTGTGCTTGGCCTTGGGGATATCGGCCCTGAAGCGGCTCTTCCGGTCATGGAGGGCAAGGCACTTTTAATGAAGAAGTTCGGCAATCTGGATGCCTGGCCGATCTGTCTTGATACCAAGGACCCGGATGAGATCGTATCCATTGTCAAGGCGCTGGCGCCGGGATTCGGCGCGGTAAACCTGGAGGATATCAGCGCGCCGCGATGTGTCACGATTGAACGGCGGCTGATTGAGGAATGCGGCATTCCGGTGTTTCATGATGATCAGCACGGTACGGCGATTGTTGTGACGGCCGCATTGATCAACTGTCTCAGGCTTATTGATAAAAAGCCGGAAGATCTGAAGGTCGTCATATCCGGAGCCGGGGCAGCCGGCAGTTCGATTGCCCGCATGCTGTATCACTATGGGTTCCGGCGCATTTATGTGTTTGACTCAAAGGGACTTGTCGGACGCAGAACCCTGAAGAATCCCAGCCCCCTCAAGGCGGAGCTGTTTGAGTTCACCAATCCTGACGATCAGGCGTACGCGAATATTGCCGAAGCGCTGAAGGGAGCGGATGTGTTCATCGGCGTCAGCGCTCCGAATCTTCTGAGCGAGGAGATGGTCGCTTCCATGAGTGAAAAGAATATTGTTTTCCCGATGGCCAATCCGGAACCGGAAATCTCCTATGACGCATGCAAGCGGGCAGGGGCGTACATTGTCGGCACCGGCCGCAGCGACTACCCCAATCAGGTCAACAATCTGCTGGCGTTCCCGGGCATTTTCCGGGGTGCGCTCGATTATAAGGCGACCCGGATTTCCGAGAATATGAAAATGGCCGCGTCGAAGGCCATTGCGTCACTGATTTCAGAGGAAGAACTGACCCCGGATCATGTCATTGTTTCCCCGTTTGATGAAAGAGTCGTCTCGGCAGTTGCCAAAGCGGTAGGGGAAATGGCAGTCCAGGAAGGGTTTGTCCGGAAATGAGCTACTTCCGGTAGATCCGGATCAGAAATTCAGCAGTCAGGGACATGGATTCTATCGCGTCAAGCCGCGCGCTCCGTTCCCTGCCGGTATGGTAGTAATAAGGCGTCATCAGAAACAGATTGGAAAGGGCATCGTGATCCACCGCGAATGTGGAAGAGATCAGATGCTCTTTTTCCATGCGCAGAGAAACAAAGCGCTCCTGAGTCTCATTATCATAGACATCATCATAAAGCACTTCCTTCAGTTCCCTGAGATGAGACGGTCCGGGTGAAACAAATACAAACATGCCGTCATCCTTCAGAATCCGCAGGATTTCCGCTTCGGAACAAGGCGCAAAGCAGGTAAGAACGGCATCGGCACAGGCATCGCCTGCCGGCAGATCGAAAATGGAGGCCACGGCATAGATGGTCTTTTTATCCCGCTTTGCGGCGTGATTGATCATATCGCGCGAGATATCGAATCCATAGCGCTCCCTTGCAGGAAGGACGCTGGTGTAATAGCCCTCACCACAGCCTAGATCCAATAGGATTCCATCCTGTTTCTCTTCCAGAATCCCTGCCAGTTCATCCCGCAGAAAGGCATAGCTTCCGGTTTCAAGAAAGGCGGTTCTTGCCTTTGTCATCTCCCGGTTGTCCCCATGGGAAGAGGAAGAGGAGCGAAGAAGATTGACATAGCCGCTTCTGGCGCAGTCAAAGGAATGCCTGTTTTCACAGACATAGCTGCGTTCTTGCTTGAGCAGTGGTTTCCCACAGACAGGGCAGGTCAGAATCATATCTTCATTGTATCGGAAAATGGCAGAAGGAAAATGAATTCTTCTATTGACCGACGGTCAGTCAGTGATTATATTGAAACAGGAGGTCGGAAGAAATGAAGGAAAACAAGGATACGGAAATCCGTCGGACGGAATTTGTGGAAGCGGCGGAAAAGCTGTTCAAGGAGAATGGAATCGTAGATACGACCGTTAATGCCATTGTCAGGGAAATGAACGTAGCCAAAGGGCTCTTCTATTATTATTTTTCCTCCAAGGATGATGTGATTGACGCGATCTCCGACAAGTATAACAATGAATTCCGCAGGGCAATCGCGGATTCCCTCGACCCGAGCAGCGATTTTGATGACCGTCTGGAGGGATTCATTCAGAACACCATCGCAAGCTTCAGGGTGATGTGGGAGAACCTGCATGGAGTCAATGACAACATTGACCTCACCATCCTCTCGTCCCGTTCCCTCGATGAAGCCAAGGAGACTGCGTCTGAAACACTCCGTCAGCTTCTGGAGGAAGGCAACCGGCTGAATCGCACCCAGGTGCCGAATCCGGAGTATTTCGCCAAACTTCTTGTCAGCGGTATGGCGGATCTGGCAGGACATGCGGGTACGGATATTCAGGAAATCTACCGTATGATTGAAGATATGATAAGAAAGGCAGGAAACCAGAATGGCAGATGAACTCAACAGACTGAAGGAACAGCTGAGACAGCAGGCAGAAGCCTGGATCAGAAATGTCGATGTACAGTCGGACAAAGTCGTCAGCTTTGTCAATGACAGTACCCGGGATATCCGGAAAACCATTGAGGAAGAACGCAGGAAGATGGAACTGCGCTCTGAGATCGGTGAACACCGCAGAGCATTGAACAAAGCCTATATGCGGCTTGGAGAAGCGTATTATGAAAGCCGGAAAAACGGCGTCAGGGAGTTCGAGGACGCGGATCTGATGGATCTGATTCAGAACAAGAGGCGTCTGATTGAGCTTCTGGAGGCGCAGCTCAGCGCAATTGAGAAACGCTGATGAAGACGGTGCAGTTGAATCTGCATCGTTTTTCTTTTCCATGCCAGTACCCGTGGATTTTCAAGGCTTTCTTTCAAAGAGGGATGATGTAAAATAGGTGCATATGAGACTGACGATTCCTCATCTGACAAAGAAAGTGACGCTCATGCACCGGAACCACAGAGTACTGAGCGGGGACTACGATACCTATACCCATGGATTTCGAAAGATACGGGTCATCCACCATCCGACCCATATACCGGTCGGTGTGGTGCTGACGGGAAAGGACCTGGATGTTCAGAGTCTGAATTACTGGCTGTTCTGGCGGGGCATCCCCGATTACCGGGTGGATGTGGAGCGTCTGAAGCGACGGTTTTCCATTGACGATGCCAAGGATCTTCTGGAGATGGAATACGCGCTTTCGGTTTCGGACAACTACTGGCTGATGCCGGAGAATGAGGACCTGCATTATCACCGGCTGAATTTCTTTGACCGGCCGTTTGATCAGGAAGGCTTCGCCAAGGCGATGTTCCGCATTGATCATTACAATCCCCCGGAGACTGCCATGCATACCCCGAACAATACCCTGTGCGGATATCACCGCAAGGCATGGATGAAGAAGGGAGAGAGTCTCTATCTTCTGAAGGGAAGCACCGGCTTTCATCAGCAGGAGTGCATCAATGAATGGCTCGCGTCCGAGATGGCGCTGCGGCTGGGAATGAAAGCAGTGGCCTATGACGTGCGGATCTATGAACATCAGCTGGTCAGTGCCTGCGAAAACTTTCTGAACAAACATACGGATCTGGTGACGGCGGAAAACGTACTCAAGACCGTAAAGACCAGCAAAAAGGAATTCTGGATTGATCTGTTTCTTGATACCCTGGAAAATCATGGCATCAGTGATGCCAGTGACCGTCTCGATGAGCAGATTGTACTGGATTATCTCATGATGAATACAGACCGGCATCTTCAGAATCACGGAATTCTCACGGACGCGGAAACCAATGAATGGATTGCCATGGCTCCGATTTTCGATACCGGAACGGGACTTGGCTGCTTTGTGAAGACACCGGAGCTTGCGGATTATGAGAATCACCGTACCTGCAAGTTTCTCAACGCCCGTCATTTCAGCCACGAAGATCTTCTGACCCTGTGCGGGAATGTACAGCGGTTTGACTTCAGCGTACTGCAGGACATGCCGCAGGTATTTGCGGACAAGATGGTGCGCTATCAATCACAGACGGGAATACCCAATGAGCGGATCGAGGCGTTATGCGCACTGCTTGCCCGCCGCATTTCAAGAATTCAGAACTATCAGCTGAATGCCGCAAACGGAGGACTGTAACCTGCAGTTCTCTTTTTTATGGTTCCATATGCTTTCCGTAAAAAGAGGGAAGAAAGAAAAGAGCAGAAGATGTTTATATATCATGCCTGGCTGATCGTATTGCTTCCATGAGTTACCCGCCGTCCTGATAAACAAGAATAAGAAGGATCAAACGGGTTCTTTGAAGCACGGGGAGCGGGAAGTACACCTGTTTTTCAGACCTTCAGGATCTTCAGAAAAAGTTCACATTTCATTCAAACGCTTCACAGATTCATTTTCTATTCTTTTGCATGTAAGGAGGCAGGATATGAATCAGGAAGCTGTTTATGAGGCCACCATGATGCGGGTGGAGCACAAATACCCTCTGAACAGGAAGCAGTATGAAGCGTTTCTTGAAAAGGCGATGGCGCACATCGTACCGGACAGGTATCCGGAATACGAACTGCATAACATCTATTACGATACAGAGGATCATGCGCTGATCATCAACTGCCTTGATCATCCTCAGTACAAGGAAAAGCTGAGACTGAGAACCTATGGGGAACCGGATGCCGGGACACCATGCTATCTCGAAATCAAAAAGAAATTCGGGAAGACCGGAGTCAAGCGGAGAATTTCCCTGAATGAGGAACAGGCTCACGCATATATCGAAGAAGGCCAGGCTCTGAATCAGGACAGTCAGATCGCGAAAGAAATCGACTATCTGGTGAAAACCCGGAATCTGAAGGAGAAAATGTTCATTGCCTACCATCGGAAAGCCTTTTCCGGAAAGGAAGAAAAGGATCTGAGAATCACCTTCGATACGGATATCTGTTACCGGCTGGATCATCTTTCCCTGCATCGGACCGGAGAGGAAAAGCTGATCACCTGCAGCGATGATGTGCTTCTTGAGATCAAGGTCAGCGACCGTTACCCGATGTGGCTGACGAAGATCCTGAGCGAAATGAAGCTCTATCGCCATACATTTTCAAAATACGGAGCGATCTACTCTGATCTTGAGAACCGTTCCAGAAAACACAGTGTGTCCGTGATCCCGGCTGCTGAACCGGTATTTCACACCGCACTTACACGAAAGGAGAATGCACCATGTTTCATTCAATATTAGTCAGCACCGAACTTACCGCCACAGAGATCCTTCTCTGTACCGCCTCAGCCATTGTCTGCGGCATGATTATATCGATCGCGTATAAATCAGTCAGTCATACTTCCAAAGCCTTCGCGATGACCACCGCATTTCTGCCGGTGATTGTCATGGCCGTCATCATGATGGTCAATGGAAATCTCGGGGTAGGAGTCGCGGTAGCGGGATCGTTCTCGCTGGTAAGATTCCGGTCCCTGCCTGGAAAGAGCAGTGATATCGCCGCGGTGTTTCTCGCGATGGGGGCAGGTCTGGCGTGCGGTATGGGCTATGTGACCTTCGCCATGGCAATGACGGCGCTGATTACCGCGATGGCCTACGCGATGACAAAAACCAGACTGTTTGATCAGCCGGAAAGCCTTCGTTATCTGATGATCACGATTCCGGAGGATCTCGATTACGCGGATGCCTTCCGTGATATCTACGCGACTTATACAAAGAGAGCTGATCTTACTGCAATGCGCACGGTCAATCTCGGAGCGCTTTATGAGCTGCGCTATGAAGTCATTCTCAAAGATCCGGCCAAGGAAAAGGAAATGCTGGATATGATCCGTACCAGAAACGGGAATCTGACCGTTCAGTCAAGCCTGATGGCACCTGCCGGTACAGAACTCTGATTGAAAAGAAAAGGAGGAAGGAAATATGACCGTTCGTTCCATACTCTCGTCTGTTCTCGCGCTCATGATGACCAGTGGATGCACCAGTGTGCAGAGTGCAGGACCACTGGCATACAGCACCGCTGAGATTTCCGTTCCAAAAGCGTTTTCCCTTTATGAAACGTCCGCGGATGAAACCTATGATGAAGCATCCGCGGTACAGATTTCTCTGAAAGGGGAAAGCGCGGAGATCAAAGGAAACGGGGCTTCGGTTTCCGGCAGTGACATTACCATCACGGCAGCCGGTACCTATGTCCTTTCGGGAACCCTGAATAACGGCAGTGTGACAATCGATACCACCGACAGCGACAGCGTCCGTCTGTTTCTGAACGGAGCAGAGATCCACAGTGCCAATGGTCCGGCCATCTATGTAAAAAACGCAAAGGAAGTCATTCTGACCTCACTGACCGGTACTACGGAAACAATCTCCGCCAGCGGGGAAAACGCCGATGAAAAGAAAGGCGCCGTCTATGCCAAGGATGATCTTGTGATTACCGGCGGCGGATCATTGAATCTCACCTCGGAAAAAGGAGACGCGGTTCACGGCAATGACAAGGTAACGGTAAGCGGCGCGCTTGTGAATATCACAGCCGCTTCCGACGGGATTGACGCCAATCAGAATCTTCTGATTCAGGATTCAATTCTGACCATTACTTCCGAAAAAGACGGACTGAAGGCCGGTGACAGTGATGATACAACCGGTGAGGTAACCGTAAAGGCGGATGTGACCATCAGCGGCGGGGTAATAAATATTACAGCCGGGGATGACGGCATTCAGGCAACCGGAGATGTCAGCGGCGATGACAGTGATATTTCAATTGTCGCCGGCGGCGGATATGTCAACGCGCCAGCGCATACCGACAGCTTTGGAAAAGGAAACGGCGGATTCTTCGGAAACAGACGGCTCCAGGAAGAAAACAACATGCCGGTTCCCGGGGACTCCTCCGGTTTGAATGGACAGGGGACTATGGAAACTCCTGGATCCCTTGACAATGGGATGAAAGAGGAAGACTGGGATGAGTGGTTTGGCTCTTTCTTCTATGACGATGACTTCAGTGATTACTATGGAATGGTTCCGTGGTCCATGGAGGATTATGAGCGTTTCCTCGATGATCTCGATGATTACAGTTTCATTGAGCCGGAAGAAATCCCTGCACCCCGCGATCCAAAGAGCAGCTCCCTGATGGAACAGACGGACGAAAGCGGAAAAGAAAAGGATGGAACTTTGGAAACCTCGGGATCACAGACAAAGGAAAACGAAGAAACCACCGGCAAAACGGATAAAACCGAGGCAGCGACCGAGAAGAAGTCGAAAGAAAGCACAAAGGAAACCGAGTCCACGCAAACCGAAGCTTCTGAAAAAACCACCGAAGAAACAGCGACGGATACCAGTGAGTCTTCCAAAGGCATCAGTACGGACGGTTCGATTACGCTCAAAGGCGGAACCTATGTGATCAATGCCAGTGACGATGCGGTCAACGCCGACAGCAACCTGACCATTGCCGTGAATAAACTGACGGTCAGCGCTGGCGATGACGCGCTGCATGCGGATGACACTCTGACGATTGAAAGCGGCGATATCGTGATTGCGGAAAGCTATGAAGGAATTGAGGCGACCCATATCGCTGTCAAGGACGGAACAGTTACCGTAAAAGCGAGTGATGACGGCATCAACTGCGCAAACAAGCTGAGTGAGACATCCTATGGAATGAATCAGGATGATGGCTCCACGATTACGATTGACGGCGGAACTGTCATTGTGGACGCAAAGGGCGACGGCATTGACGCCAATGGAAGCATCACCATGAACGCAGGTACGGTCACCGTCTACGGACCGGAAAACTCCGGCAACGGCGCGATTGATTACGCGGGCAGCTTCACCGTAAACGGCGGTACCATCCTGGCCGGCGGCGCCAGCGGAATGGCACAGGCTCCGAACAAAGCGTCCGTCGGGATGATCAAAGTCGGCATATCCGGAACCGGAACCGTTGAAGTCCGTGACGCGGATGGAAAAACCATCCTCAGCTATGCAAGCGAAAAATCCTTCAGCGATCTGGTGATCGCATCCGACAGACTGGAAAAAGGAAAAACCTATACCATTCAACAGGATGGAAAGGAAATCGGTACTTGTGAGATATCCGATACAATCAGTCTGATCAACACCACCCAGGGAAGTCAGTTTTCCGGCGGTATGTTCCAGCATGGCGGCTCTCAGCGTCCGGAAGGCTTCTCTTCCGATCCTTCTGAGACAGCACCGGGAAACGGTATGCCAGGAGAAGGAATGGGCAGAAGAAGACGCAGAGACACCGCGCCTTCCGAAGATCTGAATACCGGGGCGACTCCGCGTACAGACGGAAACCCCGGAACAGAGTCCATTGACGAAAATACGGAAGTAAATGGCGGAAAGCTCTGAAGCATCATCTGAATCATTAAGGGGACGGTTCTCTGTCAAAAGGACTGTCCCTTTTCTTTCAGGAAAGATCCTTTGAAAACGGGCGGGAAGTATGAACAAATCCCGGACGCGTACTATACTGTTGTCTGGAAAGAGGAATCAGCTGATGAAACGAGGATTTATACATGCGGATCTATGGAGAAGTGAAAAGGACGCTTTTCTGGTTGAGGATGGACTTTTTCAGAAGATCGGAACCTCAGATGAAATAGAAGCGGCATGCGGAAAGGAAGATGAGATCATTGATCTTGGCAATGCGTTTGTTGTGCCGGGGTTTATTGACAGTCATATGCATCTTCTGAATTACGGCACCTATCTCTCCAATATTCCGCTTCTTGACTGCCGGAATAAAGAAGAAGTGCTCAGCCGGATCAAGTCAGGGGTGAAAACTGCCGCAAAAGGGGAATGGATCCGGGCAAGGGGGTTCAATGAAGAACTGTTTGATCATCCGGAAATGATCACAAAAGCGGATCTGGACGCGATCAGCACGGACCATCCGATCGCTGTGACAAGAGCCTGCGGACATCTCATGACTGCCAATTCCGCAGCCCTTCAGGCAGCGGGGATTGATGAAACCACAGAAGTGGAAGGCGGCGTCATTGATTATGAGCGGGGTGTATTGGAAGAATATGCGATCAACCTTGTGACAAATTCCTTTCCCGCTTTGACCTTTGAACGTCTGAAAGACATCATACAGAAAGGGCAGAAGGAACTGAACCGATATGGCATCACCGCCATTGGAAGTGATGATTTTATTTCTCTTTCCGACGACTGGGAAACGGTACTGGATACCTTCCAGAAGCTTTCCTATATGGAAGAGCTGACCGTGAGAGTCAATGAGCAGTGTGAGTTTCCGTCCCTGGAAGAATTCGCGAAATTTCTGGACGCGGGATATACAACGGATGTGGGGGACGATCGTTTCCGCATCGGACCGCTGAAACTGATCGCGGATGGATCACTGGGCGCCCGTACGGCGGCTCTGAAGGAACCTTACGCGGATGATCCGAAGGAAAAAGGAGTTCTGATACTGGACAGGGAAGGGATGATGCCGTGGGTAAAGCTTGCGGCTTCCTACAATATGCCCACGATTGTCCATGCCATCGGGGATCGGACAGTGGATGAGGTCCTTGCATGCATGAAGGAAACCGTGCTTGAGAATAATCCGCTTCATGCCGGGCTGGTACATTGTCAGATCATGAACAGAGAACAGATCCAGGCGGTCTGTGACATGAAGCTCAATGCCTATTTCCAGTCCCTGTTTATTGACTCTGACGCCAGGATTCTGAACGAAAGAGTCGGCAGGCAGCGGGCGGAAAGCAGCTATCCGTTCAGAACGCTGGCAGAACATGTCTGTGCCTCCAACGGATCAGACGCCCCGGTTGAAGTACCGGATGTGCTGAAGGGAATTGAACTTGCCGTGACAAGAAGAAGTCTTGACGGGAGTGCATGCATGAATCCGGAAGAATGCATGAGCGTGGATCAGGCAATTGAAAGCTATACGGTTAACGGCGCCAGAGCATTCGGAATGGAGGATCGGATCGGCCGCATCGCCCCGGGCTGTTTTGCGGATTTTGCCGTCATTGACCAGAATCTGACCCGAATGGACCCGGAGAAAATCCATACGGCAAAAGTGATTATGACCGTTATGAACGGAGAGACTGTATTTGAATGAAAATCCGGGAGATCACAGACGGCGATATCCCTGCATGCATGAATATCTACAACTGGTATGTCAGAGAAACCACGGTTACCTTCGATACTTCGCCGATGGACAGCGAGGAATATGCCAGGCGGATCCGGAAAGTGACGGCCCGGTATCCATGGATCGTTCTTGAAAGTGAGAAAAGGGTAATCGGCTATGCGCATCTTTCTCCGTTCAGCCTTCGCTCAGCCTATCGCTTTATGGCGGATGTGACCGTCTATCTCGATCCAGAATTCCGGGGAAAAGGATATGGCAGGATTCTCATGATGGAACTGGAGGCACTTGCAAAGGAAGCGGGATATCAGAAACTGATATCCGTCATTACCGCGGAAAATAAAGCGAGCGTTTCCATGCATGAAAAGCTTGGATATCAGAAACTGATGACGATGAGAAATGCCGGATATAAAATGGGACGATGGCTGGATGTGCTGTGGTTTGCGAAGGATATCGCGGCTCATGAGAATCCGCCGCAGGAGATACAGAAAGTGACAGTCAGGGAGAAAACAGTTTGAAAAAAGCAGTGCTGGCCATGGTGTGCCTGAAAAATGAAAAGGATACGCAGAAGGTGCGGATGATGGAATGCGCTGCCCTTTGTGAAGCGTGCGAGATTGAGCCAGTCAGTGAACTGGTCCAGTTTTCCCGTTCTCTGGATCCAAAGACAGTGCTTCGCTCGGGCAAACTGCAGGAGCTTGCCTCTTTGATTGCGGCAGTGCATGCGGATATGGTGGTGTTTGTAAACAATCTTTCAATCGCCGCCATGAACCGGATTCAGGCGGAAACCGGGGTGCAGGTGATTGATCGGACTACCCTGATTCTGGATATCTTCTCAAAAAGAGCGCAGTCAAAACAGGCAAAGATGCAGGTGGAACTCGCAAGACTCCGCTATGCGCTTCCTTCTCTTTCCCTTGAAAACGAAAGCGAAGCCCATTTCCGCGGCGGGCAGTATCGCTCCCGGGGAGCCGGTGAAAGCAGAAGCGCCGAAATCGCCCGCACGTACCGGCGGCGGATTGCCGCGCTGACAAAGTCGCTTGCGGAAATACGGCGGGAAAATGAAACGGCGGAACGGAGAAGAGGAAAGTCAGGACTGGCAAGATGCGCTCTGGTCGGATATACCAATGCCGGCAAAAGCAGTCTCATGAATGCGATGCTCAGATATGAAAACAAAGAGGAACGTTCGGTCTTTGCAAAGGACATGCTGTTTGCGACGCTTGACAGCAGCGTCCGCAACATGGAATATCAGGGCCGGCAGTTTCTGCTCTATGATACGGTCGGCTTTGTGAGTGATCTTCCGACCACGCTTGTCGAAGCGTTTCAGAGCACGCTGGAAGCGGCCTGTTCGGCGGATCTTCTGGTCCATGTGATTGACGGGAGTGATCCTCTGCGGAATGAGAAGACCGAAGCCGCCGAGGCAACCCTCCGGCAGATTCACGCGGACGGGATTCCCATCCTGCGGGTGTATGCGAAAATGGATGCCCCGGGGTTTGTAAAGGAGGATGGCGTCTGTTCCGTTTCCTCTTTGAGCCTGGAGGGCATCGAGCCGCTGCTGAAGGAAATCACATCCCGTCTGTATCCGGATGAAAAGTCCATCGTGGTCTGCATACCCTATGAGAAATCCGGAATTTTGCATATGTATCAGAGTGTTGTTGATGTTATGATCTTGGAGGAAACGGAAACCGGGTATCTGGCAAGGATTACCGGTCAGAAAACCCGGCTGAAGCCGTTTCTTCTGTATGAGGTAAAGAAATGAAAACAGTATGGAATGAGTATGATGAAAAAAGAAGAGAGGAAATGGAGGCTTTTGCGAAAGACTACCGTTTCTTCCTGAACCGTACCAAGACGGAACGGGAATTTGTAAAGGAGGCGGTCAGGCTCGCGGAAGCCAGTGGGTTTGTGAATATGGATTCCGTTTCCGGAGCATTGAAGGCAGGCGATAAGCTGTACGCAATCAACCGCGGAAAGAATATTGTCCTCTATGTAATCGGGGAACAGCCGCTTACCGATGGCCTCAGCATTCTCGGCGCGCATATCGACAGCCCGCGCCTGGATCTCAAGCAGCGGCCGCTTTATGAAAAGGAAGGCTTTGCGATGCTTGATACGCATTACTATGGCGGAATCAAGAAATACCAGTGGGTCGCCAGACCCATGGCACTCCATGGAGTTGTGGTGAAAAAGGACGGTACGGTCATTGATGTTGTGATCGGTGAGGATGAAGAGGATCCGGTTCTCGGAGTCAGTGATATTCTGATTCACCTCGCGGCCAAGCAGATGCAGAAAAAGGCGTCTGAGGCTGTGGAAGGAGAAAAGCTCGATCTGATTGCCGGCTCAATTCCCGGAAAAGAGGAAAAGGAACCGGTGAAGACCTTCCTCATGAATTACCTGAATAAAACGTACGGCATGGAAGAGGACGACTTCCTTTCCGCCGAGCTTGAGGTTGTACCGGCGGATCATGCCAGAAACTTCGGGATCGACAGTTCGATGATCATGGGCTATGGGCACGATGACAGAATCTGTGCCTATACCAGTCTTCGGGCGATTCTTGAAATGGAGAAGCCTGCCCGCACCAGCTGCTGCATTCTTGTGGACAAGGAAGAAATCGGCAGTGTCGGCGCAACCGGCATGCAGTCACGGTGGTTTGAAAACACGGTCATTTCACTTCTGGATCATTTCGGCATGGCGGATCTTGTTCATCTGAACCAGACGCTGACAAACTCCTGCATGCTGAGCAGTGATGTCTCAGCCGGTCTGGACCCCAACTTCCCTGAGATGTTTGAAGCAAAGAACGCCGCGTATCTTGGCAAAGGCATTGTCTTCAACAAATATACAGGTGCCCGCGGAAAATCCGGATCGAACGACGCAAATCCCGAGTATTTCGCGAAAATACGCCGCGTCATGGATGAAAATCATATCGTTTTTCAGACCGCTGAGCTCGGCAAGGTGGATGAAGGGGGAGGAGGCACCATTGCCTATATCCTGGCGGAACTCAACATGGATGTAATCGACGCGGGAATTGCCGTGCTGAACATGCACTCCCCGAGTGAAATCGCCTCCAAGGCAGATCTCTACGAAGGCTATCGGGCTTATAAAGTATTCCTGGAAAAAATGTGAGTGATAAAAAACGGCAGCCAATGGAAAGCTGAGAATGCGAATTCTCATCCATGCGCTGCCGCTTTTCTTTCGGTATCGGGTGCTGCGTCCGGAAGGGATGGTGTAAGCCCGTGATCAGATCGGGGATTTCTGGATTTGGAATATCTTCTGTCTTCATGAGCATTGATGAAGGTTCAATCATTTCTGCCTCTGAGCAGCCGGCATTTCAATCCATCTGCCGAACCTATTCAGCTGCCAATCTGATTTTTGGATCAGATGGAAGGATCAGAACAGTTCCGGATAAAGGAATTCCAGAAACAGCGGGAAAATGGTTTCCCAGGTTGCCTCGGAATGCCAGCCATTGACCACGACATTCGGAAAGGTATGGCATCCCTTTTCCGTAAATGCGTGATTCATCTCCAGCATGTGGTCCACAAACTCCGCAAACTTCTTCTTGGGCTTTACTTCATTGGATCCAAAGTCCATATAGATCCGGGTATTGCTGAGAAACGATGAGTTTTCGATGAGATCCATAATGTCTCTGTGACAGACATCCATGGTGGTGGAGACACAGGCCGCCCGGGAATAGACGTCATTGTAGGCGCTGATCATGTATGCGGACATGAGACCTCCCATTGACGATCCGGCGATTCCGACCTGATCCCGGTCGGAATGAATCCGGAATCTTTTCTCACAGGCCGGCTTCAGTTTTTTCACAAACCATTCCGCGGTTCTTTCACCGCTGACCGTTCCTTTCGGAAACCAGCGCGCGGTCCGGTTGGGATAGGGGCAGTATTCCAGAATCCGGTTTTCATCGATATGACTGCAGTCCTGACCGATGACTACCAGCGGGATATTGTGACTGTCGAGATAGTCCTTGATTCCCCAGCATTTTCCAAAGGTCGCGGTTTCATCGAAAAACAGATTATGACCGTCAAACATATAAAGAACCGGATAGATCCGGCTGCTTTTTTCATACCCGGTGGGCAGATATACATAGATCCGTCGCGGTGACTGCGTCTGCGGCTTTACGCCAAGTGAAAATGTCCGGACTGTTCCCATACTGGTACCTCCTGCTGTCTCATGCCTCTTTGATTTCTTTTTTCATCCGCTCTTCTTTCCTGGTATTCCGCTTGTCGGGAATGACACGGGTGCCGGGGATTCTTTCGCCCCTGAGAATGCGGGTTTCAGCTTCGCGCTCTGCCCGTGCTTTTCTGCCGGGATTTTTGCGCAGGCGAAGTCTGGATGTTCCTTTTTTCTGTTTCATCCTGTTTATTATAAGGGATCAGAAGACAAACGGCATGGAAAGATGCGTCTTCTTCAGGCACTTTCATTCCTTCGGGGAATACCCATGGTCCTGTATCATAAGGGATAGTCCGTATTCTGTTCTGAACAGCGGGAAGGGGATTGTTTTCAGGAGAAGGTTCATTCTGCTGTCTGAGGATTCCCATTTGCCTTGGCCAGATACCGTCGAATTGTATTTACCATCTTTTTGTTCTGGAGATTTGCCTCGATTTCGTCCATATCTACAGTGCGTCCGGAAAGAATTCCCTGAATCAGCACTTCCGCATACAGTACCTCCCGCCTCATGGGATCCTTCAGGCTGGCCAGAAGGTCAAGATTCATTTTTTCGTTGATTCCCTCGACCATGCCTGTAAAAAAAGTACAGTCCTCACCGAAAAGTCTTTCCATGCTTTCCATATACTGAAAACCGGTCATGACATCCTCGAGCTTCATAAGCTTCCGCTCGGCTGCCGCGAAGCTGCCTCCGTTGAGCAGTCTGTCTGCTGTTGTATTCAGCAGATCGCACAGATCGAGAAGAATGCCGGTATCGGGAAGCGTATCCCCGTTCTCCCATTTTGAGACTGCCTGAAAAGAGATATTCAGCTTCTCTGCCAGTTCTTTCTGCGTCATGCCGGCAGACTTCCGAAGATGCTGGATATACTGTCCGATTTTCAATGTGTCCATGATACCCTCCTTAATCGCTGCTTGTTTTCATTGCCTGCAGTTCCATGATAATGAAAGAGAATACATTCATAAATAACGGGAGAGTTGAGAAAATTCCACTTCCAGTTGAATGAGGCTCTTAGACCAGG
>CAMNFS010000010.1 GCA_946537255.1 uncultured Erysipelotrichaceae bacterium | reverse complement strand
CGGACTGCTCGGAGAACTTTTTGCAGGCGGACTGAAGGCAATTGCCCCGGTCCTGGTTTTTGCCCTTGTGATTTCTTCTCTCGCCCGCGGGAAAAACATGGACAGCCGGTTCCGGCTGGTGATTTTTCTTTATCTGCTGAGTACCTTTCTGGCTTCGGTTACAGCGGTGACCGGCATCATTCTGTTCAATGACTGCGGCGAGTGGGAGTATAAACCGGCTCCGGTCTTTGACGCGCAGATGAATGATGTGCATACGGGAAAATACCGCCCGATCCGGGTCTGTAAGAATATTGACAACCGGTTTATTCTCGGAGATCTCTTTGCAAAGATCCGCCGCATGGACCGGGAGTAAACAGCGAACGGGTTTTATTGAATATGAAATCCCTGACGGCAAGTCTTCAGGCAGCGGATCGGGGAGCTCAATACAGCCGAAGCGGTCTGACTGACTTTTTTGCTTATGCGCCTGTTCAGAAAATGGTTCTGTTGATTTTCTGGACGCTGTTTTTTCCGGTTCTGTGATCACTGGGGGTTTTGGAGAGGATGATCTGATAGCGGTCATCTCCATGCCAGGTCAGTTTGTAATGCTTTCCGTCTTCCGTAATCACAAATCCGATTTCCTGAAGACGCTGCTTCAGAAAAGAAGTCATGCCGTCATAGGCGGAAAGAAGGCGGCGAATGTCTCTGGCATACTGCTCGGAAGTATGGGCATACTCATTGGCCAGAATGATGTCCTCAATGACATCCGCCCGGCGGGTATTCCTCTGCATGCGGGAAAGGGAGTCAGACAGTGTCAGAAGGATCAGATCCCGGATTTCTCCCGGATAGAATTCCTTCTCTTCTCCCGTGTGCAGAACCGGCAGTTCATTCACGGTATCCAGCCGGGACTTCAGCCCCTGGTTTTCATACTGAAGCAGCTCATTGCTGCGGGCAAGCTCCGCTACCTGCTTCTGCAGATGCTGAAGCTCATTGTCAAACTCATCCAGAATCCGATCGGCTTCCAGCCTGGCATCCTCGGCTGCTCTGGCACGGATTCTTTTTTCTTCCTCTTCCATGGAATTCAGCAGCTGTTCCATCTCTGCTTCGGCAGTTCTTCTGGCGTGATCGGCCGCAGCCCTGGCTTTTCTCTGGGCATCGAAGCGATCCATCAGAAGGGCGTTGTTAACTCCCTGCCATGTATACATGACATCCACCGCAAGAGAACTGCTGTACTGAATCACAGAGCGGATCAGTTTTTCCATCATCCGCTCATCATATCCCTGTTCAGTGTGCGGGAGAAAGCGGACGTGAGGAATCGAAGCGTTCGGGAAATAGATGCCGGCTGCGCCGTTGAATTCATTCCGGCTCTGACAGAGGGTCCGCAGCTCATAGCCGGATTCCGTATCCGCCTGTACCAGCACATGGGCAGCTCCCTTCACTCTTCCGGCAAGCTTTGCGGGATCGACCGGGTCTTCATTGGAAAACTTTTTTGATACGAACACAACCGGAAGACGGAACCGCTTCTTTTCGGTAATGATATCCGCAAGCAGGGGAAGCTGTTCCTTCTGTATGAAAACCGGCTCCCGCCTGACCGGAAGCTCTCCATCCATCTCCAGGTATCCGTTCTGTTCAAGCAGGGTAATGAAATGGGGAGTGGAAAATCTCGGATTGTTGGAAAGTGCTTCGGCCCGGTAGCTTCGTTCCAGGCGGATGCACATTTTCCGTTCCGCAAAATTCATGATGTAGTCCGTATCCCAGATTCCGCCGTCGCTTTCCTGTTTCTCATATCGGACCGCGACAATCCGGCGGGGACGGTATTCCTTTATCGAAAGCCACAGCTGGCTGCTTCCCATACGGACATCAAAGCTTCCATCCCAGTTCAGGTCGGGAATGATGTTTTCTCTGTAGGTGCTTTCTTTATTCCAGCGGATGACCAGCTTCACAAATGCTTCTTCTGTAAGACGTTTACTGATATCAAGCATTGCTGAAAACAGCAGCATTTTCTGTTCTCCTTTCGGATATTCTGTATGGCCCGGATTCAGAATCCGGGCAGTCCTTACTCATTATTATATCCTCGAAAGAAGCGTTTCCCCCGTTTGACGCGGGAGTGGAAACCGTGCTGCTGAGAGATTACATGGAAATGATGCCGAATGCGCTGAGTACCGAACTCATCAGTATGATAATGACAAACAGCGGACAGACATAGCGGATCATGAAGGAGAAAATTCTGCGGCGCCGGAAAGGCTTTCCATCCCGCATGACCTCTTCTTCCACCTTTTCGATGCCCATGTATCTGACGACAAGAATACAGATCGCCAGCGCCGACAGCGGCATCATCAGGGAATTGGTCAGAAAATCGAAGAAATCCAGAAACGGCATTCCGATAATGGAAATAAAGGCGAGCGGTCCATAGCCAAGACACGACAGGGTTCCAAGCAGAATGATGATCACCGCCATGATTCCGGTGGCGAAGGGCCGGCTGAAGCCGAATTCATCCGTGAAGGTGGAGACGGCACTTTCCGTAAGCGCGATCGCACTTGTAAGAGCCGCAAACAATACCAGCAGAAAGAACAGAATTCCGATCATCCGGCCGCCGTTCATGCTTTGGAGGATTTTCGGCATGGTCACAAACATCAGGGAAGGACCTGCGTTCAGGTCTTTTGCCGCGTCCGCTCCGGAGAAAGCAAATACTGCCGGGATGATCATGAGACCGGCCAGAATGGCAATGGCGGTATCGAACACCTCCACCTGAGCGGTGGAGTCTTCAATGGAGATGTCTTTCTTCATATAGGAGCCGAAGGTGATCAGAATGCCCATTGCGATGGAGAGGGAATAGAACATCTGTCCCATGGCGGAAACGACCGTCATCCAGGAGAATCTGGACACATCCGGAATCAGAAAGTAGCGCACACCCGCAAGGGCACCGGGTCTTGTGACGGTGTATCCGCAGATGATGACCGCAATTACTACCAGTACCGGCATCATGATCCGCGATACCCGTTCGATGCCGTTTTCCACGCCCATGAAGATAATCAGAAGCACCAGTATGGTGAAGATGATGAACCACAGTTCGGCATCGGTTCCATTCGTGATGAAGGAGGTAAAGAAACGGTCGGTTGTCAGTACCTTAAGATCCGTATGAGTGAATTCAAACAGATATTTGCAGACCCACCCGCCGATGACCGAATAATAGGGCACAATCAGGATCGGAATGATGGCGTTCAGCCATCCTCCCGCCTTCATGAGGGGAGCACTGGAGAAATGACGGAACGCGCTGACCGGACTTTTTCCGGAGGCGCGTCCGATCGCGGTTTCCGCAGTGATCATCGTATAGCCGAAGGTCAGTGCCAGAACAATATATACAATGAGAAAAATGCCGCCGCCGTGTCTTGCCGCAAGATATGGAAACCTCCAGATGTTTCCAAGTCCGACGGAAGCGCCGGCTGCCGAAAGCACAAATCCCAGTTTGCCGGTAAAGGATCCCCGGCCGCTGTCTTGTTTCTTCAAAACAGATACCTTCCTTTCACAGATTTCAATACTATCCGAAAACCCGTTTTGCGACAACCTCGCGGCTGAAAGGATCCAGAAGCAGGAACAGCAGGGCTTGAAACGCGGGAAAAAGAGAGTATGATAAGTTAGTTAAATAAAACTAACTGGAGGGAAGTATGTTCCTTGGACTGCGTGATATCCGAAAATCCTATGGAAACAGAGAAAACCGGGTTGAGGTTCTCAAAGGGATCAGCTTTGACGCTGAAAAGGGAGAACTCGTCGTGCTTCTTGGTCCATCCGGGTGCGGAAAATCGACCCTTCTGAATATCATCGGCGGAATCGATGAAGCAGACAGCGGGAAAATTGAAGTCCGGGGAGAAGTCATGAATACCATGAATGAGCGGGAACGAACGAAATACCGCCGGAAACATCTTGGCTATATCTTCCAGATGTACAATCTGATTCCCAATCTCACCGTGCGGGAAAACATCGAAGTCGGAGGATATCTTTCGGATCATCCTCTGGATATTGACGGACTGATTGAAACACTGGGGCTGAAGGAGCACCAGGACAAGCTGCCCAGCCAGCTTTCCGGAGGTCAGCAGCAGCGTACCTCCATCGGCCGGGCGATTATCAAGAACCCGGATATTCTGCTCTGTGATGAACCGACCGGAGCGCTCGATTACCGTACCTCAAAGGACATTCTGAAGCTGATTGAATCCGTGAATCAGAAATACGGAAGCACGGTTGTCATGGTGACTCATAATGAAGCGATCCGGCATATGGCTGATCTTGTGCTGGAGATGCGCGACGGCACGATCCGCAGACAGTACCGCAATGAAGAAAAAACCGCCGCGGCGGATCTGGACTGGTGAACCGCATGGGATACAGAAACAACCCGCTGAATCACCGGTTCCTGAGAGAACTGAAAGGGGATTTCGGCAAGTACTTTGTGATCTTTCTTCTGATGCTCATGAGCATTTCCTTTGTGTCGGGTTTTCTGGTTGCGGATAACTCCATGCTGATTGCGTATGAGGAAGGATTTGAAAAATACAATATTGAGCACGGTCATTTCGAGACCCGCAATCCCCTGAATCCCTCCGCCCGCAAGGCCATCCGCCGGCTTGACATCACCATTTATGATAACCGTTACGCGGAGACGTCACTGAACAATGGAAGCACGCTGCGCATCTATGCCATGCGGGACAGTGTCAACCTGCTGTGTCTCATGAAGGGGGAGTTTCCGTCCGCTCCGGATGAAATCATCATTGACCGCATGTACGCGGACAACAATCATATCCGCATCGGGGATGCCCTTACGGATGGAACCCATACCTGGAAGGTCTCCGGACTGGCGGCCTTCGGGGACTACAGCTGTCTGTTTCAGAACAACTCCGACAGTATGTTTGACGCCGTGAAGTTCTCTGTCGCCTGTCTTACCCCGCAGGGATTTGAAGCGCTGAAGGATCTGCCGGTCACCTATTGTTATGCATGGCGGTATCCGAAGGATCCTTCTGACAGAGAAGAAGAACACGACTGGTCGGAAAAGCTTCTGAAACAGCTGCGGGAGATCGTGCCCCTTCAGGATTACGTGCCCCGCTATCAGAATCAGGCAATCACCTTCACCGGCGAAGATATGGGAAGTGACAAGGTCATGATGGAAGTGCTTCTGTACATCATCATTGCCATCATCGCGTTTGTGTTCACCATTACGATCAATGACACGATCCGCAGGGAATCCGCTGTCATCGGAACCCTGCTTGCCTCGGGCTATACAAGAAAGGAACTGACAGAACATTATATGGCGGTTCCTGTGACTGTAACCGTTGTGTCTGCCCTGATTGGTAATATTCTGGGTTACACCGTCATGAAGAATGCGGCGGCTGACATGTACTATGCCAGCTACAGTCTTCCGGTTTATGTGACCGTCTGGAACGCGGATGCGTTTATCCGGACAACCATCATTCCGATTCTGATCATGATCGCGATCACGAGTCTTACCCTGCAGCGGCAGCTCAGACGCTCCCCGCTTCTTTTTCTGCGCGGTGATCTTTCCAGCCAGAGACGAAGCCGGGCCTTCTTTCTGCCGCACGCCCTGCCGATCATGACGAAATACCGCATGCGGATTCTTCTGCAGAATGCCGGAAGCTATCTGGTGCTTTTTGTCGGTATCCTGTTTTCCAATCTGCTTCTGATGTTCGGCATGCAGCTGCCGGCGCTGATGACGAATTTCCAGGCTGTCATCGACAAGGATATGATCGCCTCCTATCAGTACATTCTGAATATTCCCCTGAGCCTTACGGATTCATCTGCCATGAAAACAGACCAGCTGCTTGAATATATGGAATACGCGTCTTCTGTCAGCACGGAAAACCCGACGGCGGAGAAATTCTCCGTCTATACATTGAAAACAGAAGAGGTGCCGGGTTCCCGGCAGGATCAGGTCATGATCTACGGGATCAGGGAAAACAGCCGCTATGTCGATCTGCACGGAGTGAAGGATGAAGTATGCGTTTCCAGTGCCTATGCCGAGAAATATGACCTTCATCCAGGGGATGTGATCCGGCTGAAAGAGGAATTCCTGGACAGGACGTATACCTTCACTGTCGGAAGCGTTGTCGAATATATGTCAGGGATTGCGGTATTCATGCCGATGGAAAAACTGAATGAAACCTTTGATCTTGGCCGGGATACCTTTGCCGGATATTTCAGCCGGACGGAGATTACGGATATTCCCCGCAGATATATCAGCACGGTGATTGACCGGGATGAGTTATCGAAGATCACCCGTCAGCTGATGGTTTCCATGGGAGACCTCATGTATCTCGTGGATGTGTTCGCGGTTGTCATGTACATCATTCTGATCTATCTGCTCTCCCGCATGATCATTGAAAAGAACGCGAAGTCGATCTCCCTGACAAGGATTCTCGGATTTACCGGATCAGAGACGGCCGGGCTGTATATTCTTTCAACGACCATTGCGGTCCTTGTGTCCATGGCGGTCAGTATTCCTCTTCTGAAGGTGATTCTGATTCCGCTGTTCCGGACGATGCTGAAAAAAATGATGTCGGGCTGGCTGCCGCTGACCCTGGATCCGATGGTCAATGCGCGGATGTTTGTAATCGGCCTTGCGGCCTACGCGGCTGTGGCAGTGTTTGAATATCGGAAGATCAGAAAGATACCGCTGGAGGAGGCATTGAAAAATGCGGAATAAACGAACCTTACTGCCGGCACTTCTTGCGGCCGGAATGCTGCTGAGCGGATGCGGCACAAAGCCGGCTGAAGTACAGTCACTGAAGCCGGAAACAGCAGAAACCATGGAAGAGGCGGAACCGGTACTGAAAGAGCCCCATACGGAAACCCTTCCGGAAACAAAGGAAGAGACCGTAAGCGCAAAAGCGGACGCATCCGGAACCGTGAAGGAGACAAAGGTTGAGGTAACCCTTTCGGGCATGAAGGAAGGGGAGTATGTGAGAGACATCAGTTTTCTCAGGGATATCCGCAATATGGAAGGGGACGAGGAATTCTTTCTTCTGGATGGAGAACGGCTGCTGTTTGAAAACAGCGGAAAGACCATTCAGTACGAAGGGAAAACCGACCGCAGCCTGCCGGTGAGCGTATCGATCCGCTACTGGCTGAATGATCAGCAAATCCAGCCTGATGAACTGGCTGGAAGAAGCGGCCATGTGAAGATCCGCTTTGATTACTCCAATCATACTGTTGAAAAAGAGGATCAGGGAGAAGTCAGCGGGGTGCCGTTTGCGGCGATCACCCTTGTGCCGCTCAGCGACCGTTTTTCTGATGTGAAAACGGATGGAAAGAGAATCCGCTTCGGTGACAGAGAATTCGTGGCAGGCTTTGCGATGCCCGGGATGAAGGAACTGCTGCGTCCGGAGCAGTATGAACCAAGTGAGGATCTGGATTTTCCGGAGTCCTTTGAAATAGAGGCACAGGTCGAGGAGTTTCAGCTTGACTTTACCGCTACCGCTGTTTCCAGCGGACTGCTGGAGGATTTTGATGAAGCGGTATTCGAAGATGCCGAAACGCTTCAGGATGACACACGGAAGCTTTCGGATGCCTCTTTGAAGCTGGCGGAAGGGACCGCGGAACTCAGCAGCGGAATGAAGGAATTCGGGAATTATCTGCGTCAGTACACGGATGGAATCAGTCAGGCAGGAGATGGAATCAGCGGACTGCGGGATGGACTGAAGCTTCTGGATGATGCCTCAGGAGATCTGAACGGCGGAGCGAAAGCGCTGGCGGCGGGACTGCTTCAGCTGAATCAGAGCCTTGCCGGACTGGATCCGGGAGAGTTGATTCCGGACAATCCGGATGAACAGAAAGCACTTGAAGCAGCAATCAAAGATCTTGCCATACAGGCCGGAAGTATTCCTGTGACGGTTTCCGCTCTTCTTGAAATGACGGAAGCGATGAATGCATTCTCTCAGGAAGCGGAAGCCTGGCATGCCTCCATCCTGGATTCCGAGATGAAGCTGATTCAGCTGAAAGAGGAAGCGGAGGTACAGCTGCTCAGCGAAGAGGAAAAGGAAAAACTGAAGGAAGCACTCGGAGAGGAACGGGCCCAGGCTTTGATTGAATACAGCGATCAGCTCCCGGAAAGACTGAATGCAGTACTGGCGGAACTGGATGCGAAGATTCCGGAATGCCCGCAGCTGGATCAGAAGGAAATCGAAACAGCGACAGCAGCTCTTGGCGGATCGATCGGATCGGTTCTTGGCGATCTTGCCATTCTTTCCGAATATGTATCCGGGCTTCAGGAAATGATGAGCGGGCTGAGTGAACTGCCTGAATTACTTGTCAGACTTCAGGATGGTACCGCAAGACTCGCTGATGGCGGAGTCCGTCTTGCGGAGGGAATCTGCGCATACACGGATGGCGTTGAAAAGATCGCGGAAGGGGCGGATATGCTGAAGTCTGCCGCGGATCAGCTGCCTTCTGCCGGAAACGCCCTGAACGAAGGATATGGAAAAATATCAGAAGGAGGCGGTGAGCTTTCGGACGGGATGGAAAAGTTCAACCGGGAGGGTATTCAGAAGATAAAGGATCTGACCGGAAGTGAGTTCAGCGCTCTTCTGCGCCGGGCCCGGGCGGCTGTAAGGAATGATCGGGACTATCAGAGCTTTACCGGTCTTCCGGAAGGAGTCAGGGGATCGGTCCGCTTTCTCATTGAGACCGAAGAAATCCACTGAGGATTCTCCTGCTTCATTTGACTGATGAGGAAACAGAGTCTGTAAAAAAGGGTGCCGTCGATCTTTCGTTGACAAAGAGGGATCCAGGATTTAACCTTTAGTTAGTTTTTATTAACTAACTGCTGAATGCAGATCAGAATGGAGGATAACGGTATGAACTGGTTTAAAGCGAGACTGATCGGGTATGGATTTCTGCTGGGAACGGCAGGCGTGAAGCTTCTGACAAGTGAGGAAGCGAAGAAGCTGTACACATCCGTGACAGCGGCCGGAATGCGGGTTGCGGATGAGGTTCTGAAAACCGTACAGGATGTCCGGGAGAGCTGCGATGATATCGCCGCGGATGCCAAATCGTACAATGAAGAACTCAGAAAGCAGGCGGATGAAAGAAAGATCCGTGAGGCGAGAGCGCTGATTGAATCGCTCGGGAAAAAAGAAGCGTAAAGAAAGAGGCGCTGATTCATGAACTATACAGTACTGCATTCCTCGCGCGGACGGATCCGGGTTCATATGATTCAGGTGCGGATGACGGCTTCGGATGCGGATCAGCTGGAAACCTATCTTTCCGGTATTTCCGGAATCAGAAAAGCGAAGGTCAGCGAACGGACAGGAAATGCGGTGATTCATTTCCGTTCAGAGGAAGCGGAGATTCTGCAGGCTTTGACGGATTTTCATTATGCCCCGGGGCAGAGTGATTCCCTCAGCGGCCGTCTGATTACCAGAGAGTTTGAGGAAAATCTGTTCTGGCATGTCGGAAACAGACTGTTCCGCTGGCTGTTTCTGCCGAAATCCATACAGACCGCGGTTACGGTCATTCAATCCCTTCCCTATCTTCTGAAAGGAATCCAGACTCTTTTCCGCGGAAAACTGGAAGTAGCGGTTCTCGACGCCACAACAATCGGTCTTTCCCTTGCCAGCGGCGACAGTTCCACGGCATCGTCGATCATGTTTCTTCTCGGACTCAGTGAAATCCTGGAGGATTACACCCACCGCAAATCCGTGGATGATCTTGCCCGGGCCATGGCTCTGAATGTGGACAATGTCTGGCTCATCACTCCCGATGGGGAAGAAAAGCTTGTCCGGGTGGATGAAGTGAAGGAAAAAGACACGATTGTGGTACGGACCTCCAACACCATTCCGCTGGATGGAACGGTGCTGTCCGGAGAAATGAGCGTGAATCAGTCCTCCATGACCGGAGAACCGCTTCCGGTATTCAAGGAAGCGGGATCCCTTGTCTACGCGGGTACTGTGGTTGAAGAAGGAGAATGCCGGATTACCGTGCGGCATACTGCCGGAAGCGGACGGTATGACCGGATTGTCCGGATGATCGAAGAGTCGGAAAAGATGAAATCAGATACCGAAAACCGTGCCATTCAGCTTGCGGACAATCTGGTTCCATACAGCTTTCTTGTCACAGCCATTACCTGGCTTTTGACCCGGAACTTCACGCAGGCCATGGCGGTTCTGATGGTTGATTATTCCTGCGCGCTGAAGCTTTCCATTCCGATTTCGGTGCTTTCCGCCATGCGGGAATGCGCAGGGCACAGAATTTCCGTCAAGGGCGGACAGTTTCTGGAAAAGATCGCGTCCGCGGATACGGTCGTGTTTGATAAGACCGGAACGCTTACCTACTCCAACCCAAGGGTTGCGATGATTGTTCCATTCAATGGGACTGATGAAAAGGAAGCGCTTCGTCTTGCGGCGTGTCTTGAGGAACATTATCCGCACTCCATTGCCAACGCGGTTGTAAAGGAAGCGGAAAAACAGGGCCTGACACATGCCGAGAAACATTCCAGGGTGGAATACATTGTTGCCCACGGCATCGCCAGTTCGATCAATGGACAGAAGGCGGTCATCGGCAGCTGGCACTTTGTGTTTGAGGATGAAAAATGCACCATTCCGGAAGGGGAGAAGGAAAAATTCAATCAGATTCCCGCTTCCTACAGCCATCTTTATCTTGCGGTAGGCGGTGTTCTTGCGGCGGTCATCTGTATTGAGGATCCGCTGCGGGAGGAGGCCGCTGAAGTGATCGAGGGCCTGCGGCAGCGGAATATCTCAAAGATCATGATGATGACCGGAGATTCCCATCGTACCGCTGAGGCGATTGCCGCAAAGGCCGGCGTGGATGATTTCCGGGCGGAGGTGCTTCCGGAAGACAAGGCAGGATTCATCCTGTCGGAACATGAAAAGGGAAGACAGGTGATCATGCTTGGGGATGGAATCAATGATTCTCCCGCGCTTGCGGAAGCGGACTGCGGGATTGCCGTAAGTGACGGTGCCGCGATCGCAAGAGAAATTGCGGATGTGACGATCGCGGATGAAGACCTGCATGCCCTGCTGGTGCTCAAGGATATCTCTGACCGGCTGGATCAGAGAATTCATACCAATTACCGATTTATCATGTCGTTCAATACGGCACTGATTGTGCTGGGCGCCTTCGGGCTGATCCCGGCCGCGACATCCGCGTATCTGCATAATCTTTCTACCCTGGCCATCAGCGCCAGGTCCATGACGGATCTTCTTCCGGATTCGGAATAGAAAAAGGAACAGACAGTATGAGCAAGGTTACAGCAAACTATGGAAACTGGATGCCTGAAGAAATGGTATATGGCGCAGCAGCCGGCAGCGCAGTACTTGCGGCAGCGGCTCTTGGCGTTTCCCTTTCCGGAAACAGATACCGTCGGATTTTCGCTCCGATCGCCGCGGGTTCGGCAGCCGCCTGCGGGGCATACGCTCTGTACAGCGCCATTGCCAGGGCAGCGTTTTCCTATGACGGAAAGCGGAAGCTTTCCAGAGATATCATTGACGGGATTGCCGGATATGTGACGCTTCCTGATGGCGGCAGAGGGCTTGATGTCGGCTGCGGCAGCGGGGCTCTTACCATCGCGTGCGCAAAGAAAAATCCCCGTGCGCAGATGCTTGGTATTGATACCTGGGGACCGGAATATCAGGCGTTTTCCAGGATTGTCTGCGAGAAGAACGCGGCGGCGGAAGGAGTGACCAACGCCCGGTTTGAAAAAGGCAACGCGTGTCATCTGGACTATCCGGATGAAAGCTTTGACTGCGTTGTAAGCAATTATGTCTATCACAACATTGTCGGAAAGGACCGCCGGAAGATTCTTCGGGAATCGCTTCGGGTTCTGAAGAAAGGCGGAACCTTCGCGATCCATGATCTGATGTCGAAGGGCCGTTTCGGCGACATGCACGCATTCGCTGATTCCCTGCAGGCGGAAGGATATCAGGAGGTTCATCTGACTGACACCACAAAGCAGTTTTTCCACAGTCCTGCGGAAGCGCGTCTTCTGATGCTGGGAAGCTCCACGCTGCTGTGGGGAACGAAATAAAAGGACGGAAGAGGGAAGTTATGTCAAAAAAGGCTTCACAGTTTCAGAAGAAGGTGATGAGTCTTGGATACCGCGGCAAGGAAATATTCAAACCGCTCAACACCGGCTGGATTGATGAAAACACCGCCTGTGTCAGAGAATGGATTGCGAATATCTTCTTCTACCGGAAAAACGGGACCGTGATCATGATCGATGCGGGATACAGCTATGACCGGCTGGCGGAAAAGATGCGCTGGCTGGATCTTGATCCATCCTCCATTCATCATATTCTGATCACCCATCAGGATACGGATCATATCGGTGCCGTGGAAACGGACAGCGACGGCCTGTTCCGCAGCGCGACGCTTTATCTCAGTGAGATAGAAAACAGATATCTGACGGGACAGGTGCGGCGCAAGGTGATCTTCGGACTTTACAGCCTGCCGTATGTGCATACCCTGAATCCGCGGGTTCTGCTTCGTGACGGGCAGGTGATTGACATCAACGGAATCCGGGTGGAAGCGATTCTTGTTCCGGGGCATACCTGGGGACATATGGTTTACCTGGTGGATGATGCCTGTCTTTTTACCGGTGATACGCTGTGGTTCGGAGCGGACGGAGGATACAGCTTCATCAATTCTCTGGCGGAGGACAATGATCTTGCCAGAACATCGCTCGCGGCTTTGAAAAGAAACCTGAGTGAGCGGGGGCTGCGGCCGAAAATCATTACCGGTCACACCGGATGGACGGATGATTTTGAAAAGGCGTTTGCCAATATTGATCTTGTGTGTGACTCCATGAAAAAGCAGAAACCCCATGATCCGGAAGCGCCGTATGACGGGTATGACGAAAGGGATGATACCGAAGAATCCGCGAGAACCGTACCGCTTTCCGCAAAGTATTTTATCTGATGCCGGTCAAATGACCGGCTTTTTCCAAGGGCTGAAAACCAGCGTGCTTTCCAGCGGGGAATGCAAAATGCACGGGTTTTGTATATGATGGACATAGCAAAACAGTCCGGATCGGGAAACGGGATGTGCCGGATGTGGAAACGGAGAATGAAATGAGAAAATTTGAAGGATATCAGCGCGGGGTCAACCTTGGCGGCTGGCTGTCACAGGCGGATGAAACAACGAAAGCCCATTACGACACCTTTATCACGGAAGCAGACATCGCACAGATCGCTGCGATGGGTCTGGACCATGTCCGCATTCCGGTGGATTACACGATGATTGAAAGCGAAGACGGACAGCCTCTTGAGGAAGGCTATCAGTATATCGACAAGGCGGTGCACTGGTGCCAGGCGCATGGTCTTCATGTTCTGATAGACATGCATAATACCTATGGGTAT
Organism: uncultured Erysipelotrichaceae bacterium; assembly: GCA_946537255.1. GTDB lineage: Bacteria > Bacillota_I > Bacilli_A > Erysipelotrichales > Erysipelotrichaceae > Bulleidia. Next base: position 33,783 of record CAMNFS010000010.1, on the reverse strand, counting down.
ACCTTTGATCCTCTGGCAAAGGGCGCGGACCGGGAGATCTTTTTCCGCAGCGCGTCTCTGCAGAAACGATTCTTCGCGATGTGGGACAGAATTTCCTCCTGCTATGGAAACTGTCCGAATACCGCGTTTGAACTTCTGAATGAAGTCATCTCGCCGGCAATCGCGGAAGAGTGGAACTGCATTGCGGACAGGACAGTGGATATCATTCGGAAGAATGCCCCGCAGGCATGGATTGTGATCGGCGGGGTGCGGTACAACAATGTGACCAGTGTTCCGATGCTTCATAAGCCGAAGGATGATCATATTGTGTATAATTTTCACTGTTACGAGCCTCTGATGTTTACGCATCAGCGCGCTTACTGGGTGGAAAACATGCCGGATCTTACGATCCACTATCCCGAAAAGGTTTCGAAATACCGGGAGCTTTCCAATGGCCTTTCGGACAATCTGGTCGGAGCGGTCAATGAAATGGATGGAGATGTGGAAGGACCGGCACTGTTTGAGACGCTGTTTGCCCCGGCGGTGGAAGCGGCCGAAAGAAACGGAGCGCCGCTGTACTGCGGGGAGTATGGAGTCATTGATCAGGCCCCATCCGAAGATGCGCTGCGCTGGATCATCGACATTCATTCCGTATTTGAGAAATACGGGATCGGCCGGTCTCTCTGGAACTATAAGGAGAAGGATTTCGGCCTGATGGACAGCCATTATGAGGATGTCAGAAGCGAGCTTGTGAAATATCTGTAAACAGACGGGGGAATACATGAATCTGAGGGAGGATGGAACAGGATGCTGAAACAGATTTCTGTCATTGCGGAAAACAAGAAAGGGGCAATGAACGCGATTATCGGAGGAATCTCCGAAGCGGGTGTGGATTTCTACAATGTCGTCAGTAACGACAGTCCGGAATTCGGAATCATCCGGATGCTTTGTTCGGATCCGGATCTGGCAATTGCCATTCTGAAAAAGGAGGGGTATCTTGCCAAGATCGACCCTGTGCTGGGAGTGGAAATATCGGAAGAAGTCGGCAGTCTGAACAAGCTGCTTCAGGATGTCTCTGACAGCTTCATCAATATTGATTATCTGTATGTCTGCTATATCCGCAGTTCCAGCAATCCGGTTGCGATTCTGCATGTGGCGGACAGCAGTGAGGTGGAGGAGTGTCTTGCCTTCAAGGGGTATCACTGTCTCTGAGCCATGAAAACGACCGCCAGGATTGCGATGGTTTCATTTCTGCACGGTGCGGTTGATTTTCTCTGCGCTTTTGCGGTATACGGGGTGTTCCATAATCCGGAAGACCCCTTTTTGGTTTACCTGATCTACAGCTTCTGCGCCTTTGCCCTGCAGATGCCGATGGGAATTGTACTGGATTATCTCTGTCTGAAAAAAGGGGCAGTCCATGCGCCGTACGGGTTTGCCTTTCTTGGCGCCTGGCTTACTCTGGCGGGGGTATTTCTCGGGCCTGTGACACTGGGAATCGGCAATGCCCTGTTTCATACCGGAGGCGGAGTCATGACCATGCTTGAGGATGAAAAGGAAGGACTGCACGGGCGCGGACTCGGGGTGTTTGTGGCACCGGGCGCGGTCGGTCTGTTTCTCGGAGGGTATGCAAAGGAAGACATGAAGGTCATGATTGTTCTTTCCGCCTGTGTTCTTTTTGCGGCAGCCTTTGCGCTGCTGTACCGTCTGGAAGAAAAGAAGATACAGATAAAGCGAGACCATGCATTACCTGAAACGGCTGTTCTTTCATCTGTGGCCGCGTGTTTTCTGGTCGTTGTGCTGCGCAGCGGGATCGGGCTTTCCGTTTCGTTTCCATGGAAAACCGGGTTTTTCCTTTCCTTTCTGGCAGTGCTTGCGCTTGCGGCCGGCAAAGCCGCAGGAGGTTTTTTCGGGGCGGCTGCCGGTTTATTGAAAACAGCGCTGATCAGCCTTTCGCTGTCCGCGGTTTTCTTTATTGGAAAGGACATTCCGGTTTTCGGGCTTTCGGCTCTGTTTCTTTTCAACATGACGATGCCGCTGACACTTTACGCTTTGGCAAAACGGATGAACGGCATGCATGGGACTGCCTTCGGCATCCTGACGTTTGCGCTTTTTATCGGGTTTGTTCTGGTTCATGCCGGCTGGTTCGATCTTCCATATGCCGGTACGATCGGCTCTCTTGTTTCGCTTTGTCTGCTGAATCCGAACCTGAAAGGAATTTCGTGAACATGTTCCGGTTTCTGATTCCGCTTTTTCTCACCGTTTTTCTCGAAGAGGCTGGCGCGCTTGCATGTTCGCTGCGGGGCAGGCATCTGATCGAGGTGCTGCTGGTCAATATGATCACCAATCCGGCGATGCATCTGGCCGCGGGGATTTCCGCGAGAGTGCTTCCGATGGAAACGGTCATGAGGATGGTATGGGTTGTTTTCGAGCCGCTGATCATTCTGGCTGAAGGAAATCTGTATGCCCGGGATCGATCCTTTCCCCATCCTTACCGCATGTCCCTTATACTGAATCTGATCACAATCACAGGAGGTCTTGTATGGAATTATCTGATTGGATGATGCGTCTTCTGGATATACCGGATGAACCGGCAATCCGTACTTCGGGAAATGGCCTTCCGGCTGTTTTGATTCTGGCGGTGATCGCGGTGGCCGCGATCCTGCTGTTTCTTCTGTTCCATCACCGGTCTTCCTGATCCTGGTCTGTGAAAATGAAACTGAAATTTTTTGAAATATTTTCATGAAACTCTCCGGCTTATATGAAAAATTTTCCGGAAATATGTTGAAATGGTGAAATCTTCTCAATATAATGAACACGACTTCCAAATAACGAAGTTAGAAATCGAGGGAAAGATTTTATGAAGTTTGAAAAGATTGTCAAGGGAGGACTCGCTGCTCTCATGGCCATGTCCATGGCAGCCTGTTCCGGAAGCAGTTCATCGGCAGCTTCCACAAGCGCACCCGCTGACGGCACAGCGGCTTCCGCGGCTCCTGCCGCAGACGCAGGCACTGCACCGGCAGCCAAGGGCGCATTCAAGCTCGGCGGATCCGGACCGCTCTCCGGCGGCGCTGCTGTTTACGGCAACGCAGTCAAGAACGCGGCTGAACTTGCGGTAGCGGAAATCAACGCCAAGGGCGGAATTCAGTTCGAGCTGAACATGCAGGATGATGAACATGATGCGGAAAAGGCAGTCAATGCCTACAACGCTCTGAAGGACTGGGGCATGCAGGTCAGCCTTGCGACGGTTACCTCTGCACCGGGTGCCGCGGTTGCTCCGCTTTATGCTGAGGATCAGACATTTGCGATCACACCGTCCGGTTCTTCACTCGCAGTTATCTACGCGGATTCCACAAACCAGTCCGGCGCGTATGGAAATGTCTTCCAGATGTGCTTCACCGATCCGAACCAGGGTGTTGCGAGCGCGGATTATCTGAGCACGCATAAGGATCTTGGATCCAAGGTTGCCATTATCTATAAGAACGATGACAACTACTCCACCGGTATCTATGAGAAGTTCACCGCGGAAGCACAGGCCAAGGGTCTTGAGGTTGTCTACTCCGGTACATTCGCGGGAGAAGACAATGACTTCAATGTTCAGCTGGCGAAGGCTCAGGAAGCAGGCGCAGATATTCTGTTCCTTCCGATCTATTATCAGCCGGCATCCACAATCCTCAAGCAGGCAAGTGAAATGGGCTACAAGCCGACCGTATTCGGTGTTGACGGCATGGACGGAATTCTTTCCATGGAAGGCTTTGACACCAAGCTCGCGGAAGGTGTTTATCTGCTCACACCGTTCTCCGCAGACGCGACAGATGATCTGACAAAGAACTTTGTCAATAACTACAAGGCGAAGTACGGAGACGTTCCGAACCAGTTCGCGGCTGACGCTTATGACGCGGTATACGCGATCGCGCAGGGTCTTGAAGCAGCCGGCGCAACCGCTGATATGAGCAACGCGGACATCTGCAAAGCGCTGGTCGGACAGTTCACATCCATGACATTCAACGGTCTGACGGGTGCGGATGTTACCTGGAACGCCAACGGTGAAGTTTCCAAGGCTCCGAAGGCTGTAGTCATTCAGAACGGTGTCTATGTCGGCGTAGAAGGCTGATTGTTCAGTTCAGGATTCGTTCGAAGGGTTGCCAGAATGGAAATTTTGGCAACCTTATTGTATTTTTAGTAAATAGGGGGATAGCGTATGGCCTTTTTGTCTTATCTGATTAACGGACTGAGTCTTGGCAGTGTGTATGCCATCATTGCCCTTGGCTACACCATGGTTTACGGAATTGCGAAGATGCTCAACTTTGCCCATGGCGACATCATGATGGTCGGTGCCTATGTTGCGTTTTTCGCGCTGAATACCTATGGGCTGCCGGTGATTGTGTCCGTACTACTGTCCATGCTTGCCTGTACGGTGCTGGGCGTTGTTGTGGAGCGGCTCGCCTATAAACCGCTGCGGAACGCGAGCAGCCTTTCCGTTCTGATTACCGCGATCGGAGTCAGTTACTTTCTGCAGAACGGCGCACAGCTGCTCTGGTCGTCTTCGACCAAGGTATTTCCGTCGGTTGTGCCAAGCGGATCGGTTCAGCTGTTCGGGGGACAGCTCTCCATTTCCTATCTGACTATCGTGACCATTCTCATCTGTATTCTCGTGATGGTCTGCCTGACTCTGTTTATCAACCGCACGCGAACCGGTAAAGCCATGCGGGCGTGCTCGGAAGATAAGGGCGCAGCGGTTCTCATGGGAATCAATGTCAATCAGATCATCTCGATCACCTTCGCGATCGGTTCCGGTATTGCGGCGATCGCGGCAGTACTTCTCTGCTCGACTTATCCGTCTTTGTCACCGACGCTTGGATCCATGCCTGGAATCAAGGCGTTCACAGCCGCTGTATTCGGCGGAATCGGATCCATTCCCGGTGCTTTCCTGGGCGGTCTTCTTCTTGGCGTCATTGAAATTCTTTCCAAAGCATATATTTCCACTCAGCTCAGCGATGCGATTGTGTTCGCGGTTCTGATTATCGTACTCCTGATCCGTCCTACCGGCCTGCTTGGTAAGAAGATCAGTGAAAAGGTCTAGGAGCTGTCTTATGGAAAACATGAAAAACTTCTTCCGGACACTGTTTGATAATAATCACCGCAGCCGGACGGTCTCCTATCTGATTGTTATCATCGGCTATGCCGTGATTGAGCTGATGCTCAGGACAGGGAATCTGTCCAGTATGTTTCAGTCCCTGCTTGTACCTGTTACCTGCTATATCGTGGCGGCGCTTGGTTTGAATCTGAATGTCGGTGTTTCCGGCGAGCTCAATCTCGGCCAGGCCGGCTTCATGAGCCTTGGCGCGTTTACGGGCGTATGTCTTTCCGGTGTTCTTGCGCCGGTGATTTCCAACGGGATCATCCGGCTGATTCTCGCGATCGTGCTGGGAGCGCTGGTCGCTTCTCTGTTTGGCTTTCTGATCGGTATTCCGGTATTGAAGCTGCAGGGCGACTATCTGGCGATTGTCACCCTGGCGTTTGGTGAAATCATCAAATCCCTGGTCAACAACCTGTTCATCGGCTTTGATCAGAACGGCATGCAGTTCAGCTTCGTGGAAAACAAGCTGAATCTTGCGCCGGGCGGAAAGGCGCTGATCAGCGGACCGATGGGGGCTACCGGTACGCAGCGGATTTCAACCTTCACGATCGGCATCATTCTGGTTCTGATCGCTCTGACGATTATCTACAACATTATCTACAGCCGCAGCGGCCGGGCAATTCAGGCCTGCCGTGACAACCGGATCGCGGCGGAGTCCGTCGGAATCCATGTCGCGAATACCAAGATGCTCGCGTTCGTCATTTCAGCGGCGCTTGCCGGCGCGGCCGGAGCGCTGTATGGTCTCAACTATTCCACTCTGGTACCGGCCAAGTTTGATTTCAACCTTTCCATTCTCGTGCTGGTCTATGTCGTTCTGGGCGGTCTTGGAAATATGACGGGAACGATCTTCTCCACGATCATTCTTGTTCTTCTGCCGGAGCTGCTGCGCGGTCTCAGAGATTACCGCATGCTCATTTACGCCGTTGTGCTGATTGTCATGATGATCCTTTCCAACAATGAAAAGGTCAAGGAGCTTCTTGCCAAAGCCCGGCAGTCGCTTCCCTTCGGAAGGACAAAGGAGGTGGAAGAATGAGTGAAGACAGAACCCCGGTTCTCGATGTTCAGGGACTTGGAATTGATTTCGGCGGTCTTACTGCAGTCAATGAATTCAGCCTCCGTGTATTCAATGAGGAAATTGTAGGTCTCATCGGTCCTAATGGCGCCGGCAAGACGACCGTGTTCAATATGCTGACGAAAGTGTATCAGCCATCCAGAGGTACCATTTCCTTCTGCGGGCAGGATACGGCAAAACTTTCCGTTGTCGAAATGAACAAGCTGGGCATTGCCCGTACATTCCAGAATATCCGGCTGTTTACAAATCTTTCGGTTCTGGACAATGTGCGGATCGGCATGCACAACAAGATTACCTACAGCAATATTGACGCCGTCTTCCGGCTTCCGAAATACTACCAGCAGGAAAAGGAAGTGGAAGAGCGGGCAATGGAGCTTCTGAAGATTTTCTCGCTTGCGGACAAGGCGAAGATCACCGCCGGCAATCTTCCCTATGGCGCCCAGAGGCGTCTGGAAATTGCCCGGGCCATGGCAACGGAGCCGAAGCTTCTGCTTCTTGATGAGCCGGCTGCCGGCATGAACCCGCAGGAAACAGAAGAGCTGATGAGCATGATCCGGTTTGTAAGGGATCATTTCCGGATTGCCGTGCTTCTGATTGAACATGATATGAAACTCGTCATGGGAATCTGTGAACGAATTACCGTGCTGAATTACGGAATGATGCTTGCGGAAGGGACACCGGCTGAAATTCAGGCGAACCCGCAGGTAATCAAGGCCTATCTGGGAGAGTGATCGATTATGCTGAAAGTAGAAAATCTGGTTGTTCGCTACGGTATGATCGAAGCGATCAAGGGCATCTCGTTTGAAGTCAGGGACGGAGAAATTGTCACCCTGATCGGAGCCAACGGCGCCGGCAAGACGACCACCATGCATGCAGTTTCCGGACTGATCAAACCGGTCAGCGGAACCATCCTGCTCAATGATACGGATCTCACGAGAATTCCGAATCACCGGATCGTTTCCCTCGGGCTGGCCCAGGTTCCGGAAGGAAGACGCGTCTTTGCCCAGCAGACAGTTGCCGAGAATCTGACACTTGGCGCGTATGCCCGCAAGGACAGGTCCTCTGTTCAGGCGGACATGGACTATGTCTATGAACTGTTTCCCCGGCTGAAGGAACGTCAGACCCAGCTTGCCGGTACGCTTTCCGGCGGTGAGCAGCAGATGCTCGCGATGGGGCGGGCACTGATGGCAAGACCATCCATTATGCTTCTGGATGAGCCTTCCATGGGTCTTTCACCGCTTCTGGTTTCGGAAATCTTTTCCATCATTGAGGAAATCAACAGAAAGGGAACGACCGTACTTCTGGTCGAACAGAACGCAAAGCGCGCGCTGGCAATCGCCGACCGTGCCTATGTTCTTGAAACAGGCAATATCACGCTGGAAGGTACCGGTGAGGAACTTTCCAGAGATGAACGGGTACAGAAAGCATATCTAGGAGGATAAGTTATGTACGTTAAGGATCATATGACGAAAAATCCCCTCACGGTCACAAAGGACACGGTGATTTCCAAGGCGGTAGAGATCATGGGGAAAAACAACTTCCATCGTCTTCCGGTAGTGGATGAGGAAGGGCGTCTGCTCGGACTGGTTACGCAGGGAATGGTGGAGGAAAGCAGCGGAGCCCAGGCGACATCGCTTTCCATCTTCGAACTGAACTATCTTCTTTCCAAGCGGAAAGTCAGCGATATCATGATTACGGATGTGCATACGACGACGCAGGATGTATTCCTGGAAGAAGCGGCGCAGATCATGATTGACAACAGTATTTCGGTGCTTCCGGTTGTGGATGAAAAGAACCATGTCATCGGCATCATCACGGAAAAGGACATGTTCCAGGCGTTTGTGGATCTTCTCGGATATGGAAAGATCGGCACCCGTTTTGTGATCCGCTGCATCGATCAGCCGGGATACTTCCAGGGAATCATCAAACTGTTTGCGGATAATTTCGCGAATGTGGAGAGTCTTGCGGTCTTTCGGACAGAGGAGCGCGGCACGGAAGCGGTGGTCAAGGCCAGCGGAACGATTCCGGTCGAGCGGATGAGAGATATTCTGCTCAACGAAGGCTATGAAATTACGGAGATCGTTCAGACAACGATTGACGGCAGGCGGATCAAGCATCCGACGAGATGAACAACTGTCAGGGCGGAGGAATCCGCCCTGTATGCTGAGGAGGACAGATGAACTGGGGAGATATCATATTCTACGTGCTGGACGCGGTGATCGCGGTCATGCTTGCAAGGATGCTGAGGGATTCCGGGAAAGTGGAGATTGAAGCATACGCAGGCCCGAAATGGGTGATACCCGGTCTGTTCTGGTCGATCGCGCTGATTTCCGTTTTCACCTATCAGGGAATATTCCGGATCATTCAGACTGCTGTACTGATTGGATTCGGGATTGTGTACTGGTTTATGAAATCCGGTCTTTCGCCGGAAGGTGTAGTGATGATCGGCCGTCTGTATCCGTATGAAAAGTCAAAACCAATCAAGGTGCATGATGAAAACAGAACCGTGGACTTTACCATCCGGAAAGCTCCGACTACGGTTTCCTTTCCGAATCAGGATATGCATAAGGTACGTGCCTATCTTTCCGATCACGCCGGAATGGCGAGAAAGGAAGTGCGCGAAAAGCACTGATTTCCATTCTTCTGCAACAATTCAGAACATTCCGGTGTTTCGAGACTGACCGGAATGTTTTTCTCTTTTCATAAGGTTCCGGTACAATAAAGGAGATGACACTCTCACTGCAGGAAAGAAGAGTCCGAAGGATTCTGGACATCTATGGTGACAGCCTGTACCGGCTGGCGCTTTCCTATCTTCATAATGACGCGGACGCGCAGGAGGCGGTTCAGGATACGGTGATCCAGCTGCTTCGATACGATCCGGACTTCGCAGGAGATACCATGAAGGAGAAGGGATGGCTGATGAAAACCATCTCCAATCTCTGCCGGAACCGTCTCAGAGCCCAAAACGCCCATCCGGAAGCGGAACTGGATGAGACATTCGCGGGAAGCGAAGAGAAGGATCTCGGATTTGTCTGGGAAGCGGTAAGCCAGCTTCCCGTACGCTATCGGGAAGTCATTCACCTGTTTTATCAGGAAGGGTATTCCACAAAGGAAATCGCGCGGATTCTCGATCGGAAGGAAGGCACCGTCCGTTCGGATCTTTCCCGGGGAAGAGAAGCGCTGAAGAACATACTGAAGGAGGTATATGACTTTGAATAAGTATCAGAAAGCAAATGCGTTCATACACCTCAGTGAGGATCAGAAAGACGCGATGACAGCCCGTATTCTGGCTGCCCGGCCAGAGGTACGCAAGCCAGAACAGAGCCGCTGGAAACTCTGGCTTCCGGCGTCGCTGGCGTTTGCGGCGGTTGTTCTGTTTATGGCTGTGATTGTAAAACCTTCCGATAAACCGTCTTTGACGATGAATGATTCCGCTCCTGCCTCGGCAGTAACCGCAGGCGGGTATGCGGAAAGCGAAGATGCCGCACAGCCTTCACAGATAGAAACCGAGAGTTTTTCCGCGGTCAGTGAAACATATGGGGCAAAAGGAAGAAAGACGGAGTATACCCTGACGATCTGTTCTCCCACAGAAGAAAGAGAAGATCTGCAGAAGTACGGGGAAAAGAAAACGACGGTGATTGAAGGGCAGGAGGTTGTGCTCTATGGAAATCAGGCCGCTGCCTTTGATCAGGATGGAGAACACATTCAGATTGTGATGCATGAGCCCTCAGGCGAAGAAGAGCTTTGCAGAATCACTGCCGAAGTGATCCGCAGCCGGAAGGATCTGATTGAGTGAACTGACAGGCTTTGGCAAATGTATAATGATGGCATGCAGAAGCAGAAGGCACAGATCTACTATTCCTCAATCCATTTTTTCTACTGGATGGCACACGCGACGGTATGCAGCTTCTGTTCGGCTTTTCTTCTGCACAATGGCTATTCCTCTTCGGAAATCGGTCTGATCCTTGCGATGGGATATGCGGGTTCCATTCTTCTTCAGCCCTGTCTTGCGCAGTTCGCTGACCGCACCCGGAAATTCCTGCTTCCGGATCTTCTGCGGGCGGTGTTTGGAATCTATCTGCTTCTTTCCGGGTTGGTGCTGGTCCTGCAGGGAAGGAGTATTTTTCTTTCGGTATTCTATATTCTTGTTTACGTCATTCATTCCTCGGTGGTGCCGCTGCTCAATGAACTGAATTATTATCTGGAGGCGGCCGGAAACCGGATGAATTACGGAGCCGCAAGGGCAGTCGGTTCTTTTGGGTATTCCATTATGAGCACGGCCGCAGGATTTGCGGCGGAGAAAGCCGGTTACTGGACCGTTCCGGCTCTGACGACGGTTTCAGCCGGGATGGTTCTTCTGCTTCTGTGCATGCATGGAAAAATCGCGGATGGAAGACATCGGAACCCCGGCGCAGAACCGGAAAAGAGCGGCGGGATGGCCGGGTTTGTTCAGGAACATCCGGACTCCTTCCTGACAGCGGCAGGCTGTGGATTTCTGATGTTCAGTACGATTACAACAGCCAACTATCTGCTTCAGATCATGGAAAACGTCGGGGGAACGACGAAGGATATGGGGTTTGGTCTTTCGCTTGCGGCGATTGCGGAAATCCCGGTGATGTTTTTCTACAGCCGCCTCAGCCGAAGATATTCCCCGGGAATGATGCTCAAAGCGGCGGCGATTGGATATGTCATCAAGCAGACCATCCTGCTTTCTGCGGGAAGATGTGAGACCGTTCTGTTTTCCCAGCTGTTTCAGATGGTGAGTTTTGCGCTTTACCTGCCGGCATCCGTTGCCTATGCGCATGAAACATCCACCCCGCAGGATTCTGTGAAGGCACAGGCGCTGTTCAACGCGATGTCTACCGGCTCCGGTCTTCTGGCAAGTCTTGCCGGGGGATTCATCATCGATCGGTTCGGGGTCCGTTCGCTTCTGATTCTGTGTCTGATCACGTCTCTTCTGGGAATGATTATGATCTTTCTGTCTGCCCGTACCGGGAAAAAAGTCTGCGGGAGGTAAACAATGAAAAAACAGGACCAGGCTTTGTATGAGGAAATTGAGACAGGGCTGTATGAACTGCGGGATCCGAAAAATGCCGCTTTTCTTGCGAAACTGACACCGGACACAGACCCGGAAAGAATCCTGGGCATTAAAACACCGGTGCTCAGAAAATTCGCGGCAGATCTGAAAAAGAATGGAAACGCCCAGCTGTTCTGTTTGGTTACTCCTCATCGATGGCTGGATGAAGATGTAATTCACGCCTGTCTGATCAGCGGCATAAAAGACAGCACCTGCATGAAGGAACTGGAGCGCTTTCTTCCTTATGCGGAAAGCTGGGTGGTGACGGACGCGATCCGGCCGGTCTATATCCGCTCTCACCCACAGGAAGCCGAGCCTTTTCTGGAGGAATGGCTGAAAAGCGATCATCCTTATACGGTACGGACGGCGGTCGGTCTATATATGGCGTATTATCTTGACCGGTACTTCCGTATGGATCAGATGGAGAGGATCGCGGCACTGAATACCGGCCATTACTATGTGCATATGGGCAGCGCGTGGTATTTCGCCACCGCTCTTGCAAAGCAGCCGGATGCCGCGCTGACTGTTCTGAAAGAACACCGGCTGAGCCCTGAAACACATAACAGAGCCATTCAGAAGGCAATTGAAAGCTATCGTGTCAAAGATGAGATGAAGGCGCTTCTGCGCACCATGAAGAGAAAGGAAAAAAGCAGATGAAGATTGCGGTCTATCTTGGATCCACCAGCGGGAATGATCCGGTTTTTGAAGAATACGCGGAAAGGATCGGACAGATGCTTGCCCGAAACGGCCATACCCTGGTGTATGGGGGAGCGGATGGCGGCATGATGGGAAAACTTGCGGCTTCTGTTCTGAAGAACGGCGGTCATGTGATCGGGGTGATCCCGGAGTTTTTCATGAAACGTGCCTTTCAGGGGCTGGATGAACTGATTACCGTAAAGACCATGTCCGAAAGAAAACAGATCATGATGGATCTTTCAGACGGATTCATCGCCCTTCCCGGCGGACCGGGAACAGTCGAGGAAATCACCGAAATCATCTCCGCCCTGCGAATCGGTCTGTTTCGGAAGCCGTGTGTGATTTTCAGCCCGAACGGGTATTATGATTCGCTGAGAATGCAGTATGATCAGATGCTGGAAGAAGGATTTCTGAGTCTGGAAGAAAGATGCCGGTTTGAATTTGTGGAAACCGTCAGCGAGGTTCAGAAAGTTCTTGGCATATGAAGGGCGGACCCGCTTCCCGGACTCCCTGTTCGTATACTGAGCGGCTGACGACGATGGAATCCGGTTTCAGATATTCCGTATTCAGAAAAGCGAGATAGGCACCGGGTGTGACCAGGCCGTTGAGATCAATGAGATTGAGCTGCGGGTTGCGGATCAGTTCATCCGCGAGAAGTACGCAGTTGGTGGAGGCAATGAAATAGGTGCGGAATTTTCCGCTGGCAAACTTGAACATGTCACAGAAGGTTTCCCGGTATACCCGGGAGGCATAGTCAGTGCATGCGGTCATGGGTTTTCCTTCTTCGTGGGCGATGGCTGCGCTGCATTTCCAGGGAACGGTACGGGAAAGGAGCGAGGAAATCCGGTTTTCCAGTACCTTTTTCTGTTCATCATTGAGAACAATCCCATAATCGATGACGGTTTTCCCGTCGGTGGTAATGCTTTCCTGAATAAAGGACTGTTCCTTTGCGCGGATCAGAACGCCGTCTCCCATTGTTCCAAACAGATGTCTTGCCTGCGGGTCATGACAGCCATAGGACCAGATCGTCCCATGATAGGAAATATCAATATGGCCAAGCGCTTCCGGGCCTTTTCCTTTCAGATAGATATATACATGCAGGTCGGGGTTCTGACTGCTCTCATGGATCTTCAGCTGCTGTTCCAGTTTCAGCTGCTTGATGGTGATGTAGGTATCCAGCGGCAGAAAGGCGTTGAAAAAGACCGGGGCACTGTAGCTCCATGAGAATACGCGGATCTTTCGGCTGGCCAGAAAAACCTGAAGATGAAACAGAAATCCCAGCAGACCGTACAGAAGGAAGTAGATCCCGGCGAGAATCGACAGCAGACTGGTTTTGATCGGCAGATTGGAACTGAAAATCATGAATCCGCCCAGAAATGAGGAAAACAGACCGGTAACCAGCGGGAGCAGTCCGCCGGCAAGACGGTCAATGAGTGTGACATAGAAGTTGATCAGCATCAGACAGCCGTGTCCGAGCATCCACCAGCCGAAGAAAACATGCATCCAGGAAAGAAACTGATCCGGCATCATCAGAAGGATGAATCCGAACGAAAGATCGAACAGGATCAGAAAAACATCGGTCTTTGTTTTCGGCTTGGCACCGGAGCGCAGGGAAAAATACAGACGCAGCGGCACAAAAAGACAGAGAATCAAAGTGAAAACATAAAGGATGGTCCAGCCGCTTTCCCGATGCACCAGAAGCAGAATTCCGATGATCACGGTCAGCAGGTCCGATCCGAAGGTGCCCATCTGATCCATGGAGACTCTGTGTTTCATGCCTGTATCCTATCACAGAACAACGGCCGTTTCCGGCTCACCATGCCGCTCATGTTTTAAAATCGGAATCCGGATTGTGCATACAAAAAAGTGCTGAAAGGTCAATACCTTTCTTGAAGCCGGAAAGTGGTAAGATAATCTGGTCATTAAAGGAGTTTTGAATTATGAATGAAGAAATTATTCAGACGATTGCGAAGGAGCTGAAGGTCAGTGAAGCCCAGGTTCAGACAACCCTGGCGCTTCTGGAAGAAGGCAACACAGTTCCATTTATTGCCCGTTACCGCAAGGATCAGACCAAGGGGCTTGATGAAGAGCAGATTCTCTATATTGAAAAGCAGTACAAGTACGAAAACAACCTGAAGGAACGCAAGGAAGCGGTTCTGAACCTGATTGAGCAGCAGGGGAAACTGACGGATGAAATCCGGGAATCCATCAATGCCTGCACCAAACTTTCCCAGGTTGAGGATCTTTACAAGCCATACAAGCAGAAGAAAAAGACCAGAGCTGCCGTGGCAATCAAGAACGGACTGCAGCCTCTGGCAGACTGGATGCTGAGTCTTACGGAAGGAAATCTGGAAGAAATGGCTTCCGGTTATCTGAATGAGGAAGTCAAAACCACCGCGGACGCGATTCAGGGCGCCAAGGATATTATCGCCGAAGCAGTCAGTGATAACGCCAAGCTCCGCTGGTCCTTCAAGGATACCATCATGAAGACCGGTGTTCTTGTGACAAAGAAGAAAAAGGATGCGGTGGACGAGAAGCACGTCTATGAAATGTACTACGAACGCAGTGAGAAGATCTCTCAGATTGCCAATCACCGCGTCATGGCGATTGACCGGGCGGAAAAGGAGAAGGTAATCACGGTGACGTTTGCCTATGATTCCGATCATCTGGAGGAAGAGGCATGCAAAGCCTATCTGAAGGACAGTCAGCTTTCCTACGCGGAAACCATGAAGGAAGCCATTGTGGATGGCTGCGAACGGCTTCTGTTCCCTTCCATTGAAAATGAAATCCGCAGTGATCTGTCCGACCGCGCGCACACCAGTTCCATAGAAGTATTCTCCATGAACCTGGAGAAGCTGCTGAGCCAGCCGCCTCTGAAGGGACGCATCGTGCTTGGCTTCGACCCGGGTTACTACAATGGCTGCAAGCTCGCGGTTCTGGATGAAACCGGAAAGATGCTTGCCGTTCATAAGGTCTATCCATTCCGCAAGGATGGGGACATCGCGAAAACCAACCGGGATCTTCTGGCTCTGATTCAGAAGTACGGGGTTCAGATCATTGCGATTGGAAACGGAACAGCCTCCCGGGAAAGCGAAAAGCTGATTGCGGATCTGATCCGTGAGAACGGACTGAACGTGGAATATGCGATTGTCTCTGAGGCAGGCGCGTCCGTCTGGTCTGCTCAGGAAGAGGCGAGAAAGGAATTCCCTGATCTTGCGGTAGAGGAAAGAAGCGCGGTTTCCATCGGCAGACGTCTGCTGGATCCGCTGCCGGAGCTGATCAAGATTGATCCGAAATCCATCGGGGTCGGTCAGTACCAGCATGACCTTCCGGAAAAGGCTCTGAACGAGCGTCTGGATGAAGCGATCATGAAGGTTGTCAACCGGGTCGGCGCGGATCTGAATACGGCAAGTCCGGAGCTTCTGACGCATATCTCCGGTCTGAATGCCGGCATTGCCCGGGAAATCGTAAACTACCGGAATGAAAACGGCAGATTCACGAACCGCGAACAGCTGCTCAAGGTCAAGAAGCTTGGCCCGAAGGCATATACCCAGTGCGCCGGCTTCCTGCGGATTGTGGGCGGCGAAGAACCGCTGGATGAAACAAGCATCCATCCGGAAAGCTATGAAGCCGCGAGAAAACTGATGGCGGCCTGCGGAATCACCGAGCTTGGTACGGCGGACGCGGAATTCCCGAGTGAGAAGACAGAGAATCTCGGCATCGATGCCTATACGCTGAAAGATATTGAAGACGCCATCCGGCAGCCGCTGCGGGACTACCGTGACCAGTTTGAGGGGGCGGTGCTGCGGAGCGATGTTCTGGAGCTTTCCGATCTCAAGCCGGGTGATCAGCTCAGCGGAACCGTCAGAAATGTCGTGGATTTCGGTGCCTTCGTTGACATCGGACTCCATGAGGATGGTCTGGTGCATATTACGCATATGTCCATGCGCCGTGTCCATCATCCAAGTGAGATCGTTTCCGTCGGGGATATCATCACCGTCTATGTGCTGGATGTGGATGAGGCAAAGGGAAGAGTCAGCCTCAGCCTGCTTCCGAAGGAAAAACTGGAAGAAAGAGAAGCGGCATACAAAGCCAATAAAGGCCGGAATAAGAACCGGGGCAGAAAGAATGAGAAAAAGCCTGCGCCCAAGGCGGTTACCATGGAAGACGCAACCGCACGGCTTCTGGAGCGCTTCGGCAGAAGACACTGAGTCAGATCATGGAAAAGGGGAGACAGCCGTCTCCCCTTTTATGAGCGTTCAGAGTGATTCATCCCTTGCCATCGCGGCAGTCAGCCATTTTCCGCGGGCAAGACGAATCAGAAACAGGATTCCCCGCACATTCAGTTCGATGCACATCGCGATCCATACACCGGACAGACCAAGCCGGGGAACCAGCGCCAGCGCCAGGGCGATGCGGACGCCCCACATACTGATCAGATTCAGAATTCCGGGGATCAGGGTATCACCGGCTCCGCGGAGCGCACCGGTTGCGACAATGCTTGCGGCAAACATCGGCTCCGCCAGCAGTTCAATCCGCAGAACCCGGACCCCAAGATCCTGCACTTCCCTGACCGGTGTCAGAAAAGAGAATACATACGGGCAGAGAAAGTACATGGCAATTCCGCTGAGCGTCATGACGGCCATGCCCACACCGGTTGTCAGCCAGGCAAAATTCTTCGCGAGATCCGCCCGTTTCGCGCCGATGGCCTGACCGACCAGGGTTGTGGCCGCGGCGGCAATTCCATAGCCGGGAAGATAGCAGAAGGATTCCGCGGTAACCGCGAAGGAATTCGCCGCCAGTGAAATCGTGCCAAGCGGAGCGACAATACTGGTGCTGACGACCTGGGCAATTGTAAGGGCGGAATGTTCAAGAGCCATGGGAACGGAGATTTTTGACGCGCTGGCAAGGGTTTCCTTCCGGATTCTCCAGGAACCGGGATTGCGAAGGCTCAGAATCTCTGAGCGGATACACACCGCGTAAGTGAGAAAAAGACCGGCAAATACATAGGAGAGCGCAGTTCCAAGCGCCGCCCCTGCTACCCCAAGACCCGCGCCGGGAATCGTGAAGGACAGATTTCCAATGGAAAGGATACGGGTCGGGAAGATCAGAAAAAAGTTGAAAATCACATCGCTGAGACAGCACAGGATGCCAAGCATGCTCGGTGTTTTCATATTGCCGGTGCACTGCAGCGAGGAAAGAAACAGATTGTATATTTCCCGGACCGGAAGAAACAGGGCGTAGATCAGAAAATACGCGGCCGCATTTCTGTGAATGGCGGGATCCGCCTTCAGCCATACCGGGATATTCGGGGCAAGAAAAATACAGATG
The DNA here is from genome assembly GCA_946537255.1 of uncultured Erysipelotrichaceae bacterium. GTDB lineage: Bacteria > Bacillota_I > Bacilli_A > Erysipelotrichales > Erysipelotrichaceae > Bulleidia. The sequence goes on along the minus strand of CAMNFS010000010.1, from coordinate 16,491 downwards.
ACGGAAAGAAAGCAGGAAAAGAAGAGGGAAATCAGAATGGACTGACGGAAGATACTGCCCGCGGCTTTTCGGTTTCCGGCGCCGGTTGCCTGGGCGATCTGAACGGAGAATCCATAGGCGCATGCCATGATGAGATTTCCGACCAGCCAGGTTGAGGAGGCGACCAGACCGATACTGGCACTGGCCTCGGCACCGAGCGATCCGACCATTGCGGAATCGATATACTGCATGACGGTTTCTGAGATCATCGCGAGAATGGTCGGAATGGAAAGGCGGATGACAGTTCTCAGCTGCTGAGAGAAAGTCAGGGATTGGTTTGTCCGCATCAGGTATCCAAGATCGTGTTCCATACGACAAGTATTATAAGGGAGTTTTCCGTTCTTTCGAAATGAAAAGACGGCAGCGCAAAGGCGGAAGAGCAGGGAAGAACGGCTGACATTTTCTTCCTTCTCCTGTTGTTTCCGATATAATGGTTATAGTGCAAGAGGTTCATTTTTTATGAAAGAAATCTATCTGGCCGGGGGATGTTTCTGGGGAATGGAACATGTCATCCGGGCGCTTGACGGGGTCGTGCATACAGAAACCGGATATGCCAATGGTACGGTGCCGAATCCTTCCTATGAGCAGGTCTGTTCCGATACCACCGGGCACAGAGAAACCGTGCGGGTGGTCTACAATCCCGGAATCCTTCCGCTGAGCCGGATTCTCAGAGCGTTTTTTATCTGTGTGGATCCAACCCAGAAGAACCGTCAGGGAAATGATATCGGCAGTCAGTATCAGACCGGGATCTATACATCCGATCCGGACAGTGAAAGAGAAGTGGCGGCGTATCTTGAACATGAGCGGAAGCTTTATCCGGAATTTCATGTGGAATCCGGAGCGCTGAAGCAGTTCTGGCCGGCTGAAGAATACCATCAGAATTATCTTTTGAAGCACCCGGATGGCTATTGCCACATATCCGGGGCAGAGTATCAGCTTGTCAGACAGCTGAATGAAACGGAGGAATCAGAATGATCAGAAATCTTTATAAGGAAGGATATACCCAGAACCGGGAAATCTCCTGGCTTCGCTTTGATGAGCGCTGTCTTTCCGAGGCAAAGGATGAGAGTGTTCCGATTCTTGAACGGATGAAATTCATTTCCATCTTTTCTTCCAATCTGAATGAGTTTTTCTCCGTACGGGTTGGCAGTATCACCGACGCAAAGCGTCTGAAAAAAGGACTGGTCGACAATAAGTCCGGTATGACTCCGGAAGAGCAGCTGAAGAAAATCTACGCGGCTGCCAACCGGCTCTGTCAGCGCCGCGAGGAAATCTTCCGGGATCTGAAGAAAGCATTGAAGCGCGAAAAAATCCATGATCTTTCCCTGGATGAATGCACAAAGGAAGAGCGGGCATGGATCCGGAAATTCTTCCGTACCGCGGTTGCGCCGACGCTTGGCGCTCAGATTGTCGACAGCCGCCATCCGCTGCCGATGCTTCAGACGGAAACCATCTACGCGGCAGGTCTGATCCGCTATAACAACGCGGACGCGTTTGCGATTGTCGCGGTACCGGACAATCTTCACAGAATTGTCCGTCTTCCCGGGGAAAAGGATGAGGTGCGCTATGTTCATATGGAAGACATCGTGCTTGACAATATGGACAGTATCTTCAAGGGAATGCCGGTGAAGGAAAAACTGAAATTCATGGTGATACGGAACGCGGACGTGGATGTCGATGATGATCAGTTCTCGGATACCTACGATTACCGGGACCGCATGGTTGAAATGCTTAAGAAGCGGAAACGGAAGGATCTTGTAAGGGTGGAGCTTTCCAGAAAGCTTTCTCCGGCCATGACCAAGTATCTCAGCAAATATATCAAGGCCGAAGACCGCATGGTATATGTTTCGCAGATGCCGCTGGACAGAAAATACATGTTCCAGATCGCGGATCTGCTTCCTGATGAGCTGGCGAAGCGGATGTCCTATGAGCCGTATACTCCGAAGCTTTCCGCTGCCTTCAATTATGATGAGAATCTGTTTGATCAGGTGCAGAAGAAAGATGTTCTGCTTTCCTATCCGTATGAATCCATGGATCCGTTTCTTCTTCTGGTAAAGGAGGCTGCCGCGGATCCGGATGTCATTTCCATCAAGATCACGATTTACCGGCTTGCCCGCAAGGCAAGACTGGTGGATTATCTGTGTCTGGCTGCGGAAAACGGCAAGGAGGTCGATGTTCTGATCGAGCTCAAGGCGCGGTTTGATGAGCAGAACAACATCGACTATTCCGAAAAACTCATGGACGCGGGATGTACCGTCATGTATGGGTTTGAAGATTACAAGGTGCATTCCAAGATATGCCTGATCTCGCGTATGAGAAACAGGGAGCTCTCCCATGTGGCATTGATCGCAACCGGAAACTTCAATGAGAATACTGCCAGACAGTATACGGATCTTGCGTATCTTACGGCCCGGCCTGGAATTGTCCGGGATACCGTCAGCTTCTTTCAGAATATGATGGTTGGAAAACTGGACGGCGCCTACCGCTATCTTCTGGTTTCTCCGGTCTCTCTGAAGCAGACCGTTATTGAGCTGATTGAGCGCGAGACGGATAAGGGAGAGATGGGAAGAATCACCTGCAAGCTGAATTCCATCACGGATGAGGAAGTCATTGAAAAGCTTCAGGAGGCATCTGCCGCGGGCGTACGGATCAATCTCATCATCCGGGGCATCACGTGCATTCTTCCGGGAGTATCCGGGAAAACAGAAAACATTCATATCCGCTCCATCGTGGGAAGATATCTGGAACATTCCCGCATCTATCTCTTCGGATCCGGGCAGGACGAGAAACTGTATATTTCCTCGGCTGATTTCATGACCCGCAATACGGAACGCAGAGTGGAGGTTGCCTGCCCGATCAGCGATCCTGCGATCCGGGAGACGCTGCGCAGTTATCTGGAACTGTGTCTTGCGGACAACGTCAAGGCCAGAAGAATGGATAAGCACGGGAAGTATCATCATATCCATGATGATATGGAGCCGCTGTCCTGTCAGGATGAGATGATGAAGGAGACAAAGGGGTCGGAACAGATCCTTCCGCAGGGAACAATCCGTCCGGCACATCGCGGGATTATTTTCGATACCAAATTCAAAGCGGATCCGTCTGCTCAGAAGCCGAAGAAAAAGAAGAAATCCGGCGGAAAAAAAGAGAACGCGGACAAAAAGGGCGGATCCACGAAAAAAGGAGCCGGAAAGAAAAAGACGGCAAAGGGACATAAATGATTATCAGAATAGAGATTCAGGGAGAAGATCCGATCACCCGGGAATATCATGAACCGGTATGCATCCGCACGATTGCGGATGAATTTCAGCAGAAGCATCCGTTCCGGATCGTTCTGGCAAGATTTGACCGTCATGTCAGAAGACTGGATGAAATGATCAGCCGCAGCGGCACGCTGGAGCTGCTTGACATGCGGGACAGCGGCGGCAAGATGTGCTACCAGGCAAGTCTGATTCTGCTGTATGACCGGGCAATTCACGATGTGGCTGGAAAGAAGGTCCGGATCCGCGTCAATAATTCCCTTTCCAAAGGACTGTATATCACGCTGAAGGGAACCGCGGTCGATGAAGATCTGGTCCGTTCCGTGGAAAACCGGATGAAGGAACTGGTCGAACAAAGCATTCCGATTCAGAAAATCAACTCCAACCGGGATAACATTATTGAGGCGCTCAGAGCGCGTGACCGGGAGGATCTTGTTGAAAACATTGAAGTGACTCCGGATCTGGAGAATGTGTCTCTTTATCAGCTCGGAGAATCCATTGCCGCTTTTTCGGATGAGCTGGTTCCGGATACCGGGTATATCGATCTGTTTGAAGTGAAACAGTATAAGTACGGTACGCTGCTCCGCTTTCCTCATCCGCGGAATCCGGCTTCGGTTCCGCCGTTTGAGGAACAGAGAATTCTGTATGATGCTTTTTCCGAAGAAAGAAGATGGAGCAAGATTACAAACGTCCGGATGGTTTCGGATCTCAACCGCATGATTCTGAGCGGCGAATACAAGGATCTGATTCTGCTGTGCGAAGCGCTGCACGAAAAAAAGATCGCGGCGATCGCAGACCGGATCGCGGAGGAAAAGAAGCGGATCATTCTGATCGCCGGGCCTTCTTCCTCCGGCAAGACGACATTCGCCAACCGGCTGTGCATTCAGCTGCGGGCAATCGGACTGAAGCCGCTGTATCTTGGTACGGATGATTACTTTCTCGACCGTTCGGATACACCGCTCGGAGAAGATGGAAAACCGGATTTTGAAGGCCTTTCTGCCCTGGATCTTGAACTTCTGAATCGCGATCTGAGCGCACTTCTTTCCGGAGAAGAGGCGGATATTCCGCGGTACGACTTCAAGGAAGGGGTAAAGGAATTCGGAAAACGGATCACAAAAATACTTCCCGCTCAGCCGATTGTAATCGAGGGACTGCACTGTCTGAATCCGGCGCTGACAAGTCAGATACCGGACGAGGATAAATTCCGCATCTATATCAGTCCTCTGACCCAGCTGAATATTGATCAGAACAATCGGATTCCAACGACGGACGCAAGATTCCTGAGACGGATTGTAAGAGACGCGCAGTTTCGCGGGTACAGCGCGGCCATGACGATTGACATGTGGCCGAAGGTCAACCGCGGGGAAGACACCAATATCTTCCCGTTCAGTTCCAACGCGGACGCGTTCTTCAACAGCCAGAGTGTCTATGAGCTGGCGATTCTGAAGAAATACGCCAAACCGCAGCTGGAGCGGATCACGGACCGGCAGCCGGAGTTTGCGGAAGCGCAGCGTCTGCTCAGAATGCTGAAATATGTTGTGACAATCGAGGATGATCATATCGTTCCGAATAAATCCATTCTCCGGGAATTCATCGGAGGCTCTGTCATCGTCTGACAAAGAAAGACCGCTGTTTACCAGACAAAGTCTGTCGGGTTCAGCGGTCTGTTTTCTTCCTTCATAAGATGGAACGCGTGCTGAATGACCGGTTCTGATTCCGCCAGCATCTCTTCCATCATCTCTTCGCTGAGGAATGTGCAGGTTCCTTCCGCCGGATCGTGAAAATCCTGTTCAAACTCCTTCAGAAAACCGGATAGATCAAACGGATAGATCTGCCGGATCGGCTCTTCCTCAAACTTCTGCGGCAGGCTCAGATCAAATTTCAGACCGCGACTTTCCACAAAGTACCGGTTCAGGAGGTGGTAATCCCTGTGCAGAAGCGCCACCCCCTGAACCCCGGGTGGAATATGGAACGGTTCTTTTTTCCAGAATACTCTGGAAAACGCGTCTTCCACCAGATGCATGTAATATCCAAGATACAGGTCATCCTTTTGGATCAGGGATGAAAACGCATCGTGAAAGGCAGGGAAATCACATACCCGTACCGTTTTTCCATCCACTTCTTCCTGATGCACAAAATGCGTCCGGCGGCGGTACTGCATGCCGGTATACGCGTCCGGAAGAAGGTTGCCGATCCGGAAACGGTCGGGATGATGAACTCCCTGTTCCAGAAGCTTTTCGCCCATGATGTAATGGATGATCCGCTGTGCCATGGCACTATCATACCGTCTTCGATAAAAAAAGTCCCGGCATTCCGGGACTGAATCAGCTGGATTATTTTCCCTGCTTTTTCTTTTTCTTCTTCTTGGCTTTTTTCTCAGCCTTCTTGCTTGCTTTTCTGGCTTTCTTTTCCGCGTCCTTCAGAGTCGGGATGGAATCGACGGTCTCTTCCGATTTCGAACTGGATTTATCGGATCCTTCCATGATCTCCCTGGCTTCCTCCGGCGGCAGCTCCGAGAGAATCTCCTGCTTGAGCTGCTGGAACTGTTCCATGCGGTCTTCGGTGACAACCGGGTAGTGAGGATCCATGTCCTTCAGCGTACTGAGAATGATTTCACTGACTACGTAGCGCATGTACCACTTATGGTCGGCAGGCACAACATACCAGGGGCAGTTTTCCGTGCTGGTCGCGTTGATCGCGTCCTCAAACGCTTTCTGATATTCATCCCAGTACTTGCGCTCATTCCAGTCGGCTTCAGAGAACTTCCAGTTCTTTTCCGGTTCTTCGATCCGGGAGAGGAACCGTCTTGCCTGTTCATCCTTGGAAACATTCAGGAAGATTTTGACAACCCGGATACTGTTGGAGTACAGATATTCTTCAAAGCTTCTGATGTAATCGTAGCGCTTCTCGATGACGGTATCCATATCGATACGGTCCGCGTGCGCCTGTTTCAGATAGAGCTTCTTGACCTTGCCGATCAGAACATCTTCGTAGTGGCTGCGGTTGAAAATGGCGATCTCACCTTTTTCCGGAACGGCGTAGGCAACCCGCCACATGTAATCATGGGCCAGCTCTTCGGAGGAAGGAGCCTTGAAAGCCGCTTCATAGACACCGTGCGGGCTGAGGCACTGAAGAACGGCACGGATTGTACCGTCTTTTCCAGCCGCGTCCATTGCCTGGAAAAGGAAAATGACGCCTTCCTTCTTCTCGGCATAGAGCTTCTGCTGAAGACTGTCGATTTTCTTGTTGTTTTTCGCGATCTTTTCTTCCGCTTTCGCGCGGTCCGGGCAGAGGGAAGTGTCATCCGTTTTTGATTTGCCGATCTCAAATTCGGTGGTGCCGTTGTAGCAATACTCTGTAAACATTCTGTTTTCCTCAACTTGTTGTTTTTATCATAATACGGAATGCGCACCGATGTCATATGAAAATAGGTTATAGTTGACTAACAATCCGGCCTAATGGCAAACTGAATCATTGCCGGATCGTGTGTGTTATGAAAAACCGGCTTTTGAAAGAGGGCTTCTGTGGATTTTATTCTGAATGCGGTGATGCTGGGGATCGGACTTGCGATGGATGCGTTTTCGGTTTCTCTTGCGAACGGACTTTATGAACCGGATATGAGCAGAAAACGGATGGCGTGCATTTCCGGAACGTTTTCACTGTTTCAGTTTCTGATGCCGATGATCGGATGGCTGTGCATCCATACGCTTGTTTCGCTTTTCCATACGCTGCAGGGACTGATTCCCTGGGCCGCCCTCGTCGCGCTGTTGTTTATCGGCGGGCAGATGATCTTTGAAGGTCTGAATCAGAAACCGGAGGAGAAAACGGAGCGGAAGAAACTGGGGGCGGGGGATCTTCTGATCCAGGGTATCGCCACCAGCATCGATGCGCTTTCGGTGGGATTTGCGATTTCTGAATATGGGGCAGCGGAGGCGCTTCTGGCTTCCGGAATCATCGGCGCGGTCACCTTTGTGATCTGCTGGATCGGCCTTCTGATCGGACGGAAAGCCGGAACCAGGATGTCCGGCAGTGCTTCGATTCTTGGCGGTGTGATTCTGATCCTGATCGGAATCAGGATTTTTTTCGGATTCTGAAACTGTCTCTGCGGGCTTTGTGTAAACATACTGAAAAACTATTGCGAGTATTTTTACGATTTGATGTAAAATACTGCATATGGAAAGAGAAAATTTTCAATCAAGGATCGGATTTATTCTGGTCAGCGCGGGATGCGCAATCGGAATCGGAAATGTGTGGAAATTCCCATACCTCTGCGGAACGAACGGCGGCGGTATTTTTGTGCTTTTCTATCTTCTGTTTCTGGTTCTGATGGGCGTACCGGTACTGTCGATGGAGCTGGCAGTCGGCCGCGCGAGCCGCAAAAGTGCGGTCAAGAGCTATGAGGCCCTGGAACCGAAGGGGAGCTTCTGGCATATTCATGGATGGTTCGCGATTGCCGGATGCTATCTGCTCATGATGTATTACACGGTCGTCAGCGGATGGATGGTTTCCTATTTTGTGAAATTTCTGACCGGTACCTTTGAGGGCATCGCACCGGAGGCGGTGGATTCGGTATTCGGAAACATGCTTGCAAATCCGGCGGAGCTGTTGATTTTCATGGCATTTACTGTCGTGCTTGGCTTTCTGGTCTGTTCGCTTGGAATCCAGAAGGGACTGGAACGGATTTCCACCTATATGATGTCCGCGCTTCTGATTCTGATAGTCGTGCTTGCGATTCACAGTCTGACCCTTCCCGGCAGCGGTGCCGGTGTTTCCTTCTACCTGCTTCCGGATGTCAGCCGGGTAAAGGAGATCGGCCTGGGGCATGTCATTACCTCCGCGATGAATCAGTCGTTCTTTACGCTGAGTCTTGGTGTCGCCGCAATGGAAATCTTCGGATCCTATATGTCTGACCGCTTTACCCTGACCGGGGAATCAATCCGGATCGCCGCGCTCGATACCTTTGTGGCGATTCTTTCCGGCCTGATTATCTTCCCGGCCTGCTTCAGCTATGGCGTGACACCGGATGCCGGACCTTCCCTGATCTTCATTACGCTGCCAAGAGTGTTCATGAACATGGCCGGCGGCCGGATCTGGGGAACCCTGTTCTTCCTGTTCATGTCATTTGCGAGCTTTTCCACGGTGATTTCCGTGTTTGAAAACCTGATCAGTACTTCGATTGAAAACTTCGGGTGGGATCGGAAGAAAGCGGTCATGTACAACTGCATCTTCCTTCTGGTTGCCTCAGTTCCCTGCGCGCTTGGCTACAATCTCTGGAGTAATGTGCATTTCTTCGGAGGCAAGGATATTCTCGACAGTGAGGACTACATTGTGTCCAATTTCCTGCTTCCCCTCGGCGCTCTGGTATATACCCTGTTCTGCACATGGGAAAGCGGCTGGGGATTTGACAGCTGGCTGAAGGAATGCAATAAGGGCATGGGTGTGAAGGTTTCACCGAAGCTGAAAATCTATCTGAAGTTTGTGCTTCCGATTCTGATTCTTCTTGTGTTTATTCAGGGCCTGTTCTGATTACCGGTTCATGAAATCCTCTCTCTGCGGGGAGGATTTTTTATATGGAATGAAAAAGACCGCGGTCTGCGGTCAGCTGTTACTGATAATCAAAATTGCTGGGAGAAGAAAGGGGTTCATCGAGCAGAGCGGGGTTGGCGAACAGATATTTCAGAAGCTTGAGACTCCGGGCAAAATAGAATCCATCCCCGATCCTTTCATCAATGGTGGCACCGAATTCGACGATGTCCCGGATTTCCTCCCTGCCGTCCTCCATCAGTACCTTTTCCTTGTGAATGGTTCCGATGGTGACCATCAGGGAATTCGTGCCGTAGTTGTTGAGATGGTGATATACGGCCGGACATCTGATACTGCCGAGATTGGAGAGAAAGATACTGCTGTAGTTGGGATCGCCTTCGGTGATGAATTCCGGATTGATGCCCCAGAAATCCAGGCATCGGATGATCCAGATCAGAAACATCATCAGCGGTTTGGGCATGGCCGCGAACCTGTCCAGCAGTTCATCCACACCGCCGGTCGCGTGCTCGCTTTTTCTCGCTTCGTGCACCTCACCGACAATCTGCCGGGCGATATCGTCCACGGTATCCGTATCCTTCGGCACCATGAACATCAGTGCCTCTTCGGAGTGGTCTGTAAAGCGTCTGCGGGCAACGAAGGCAAAGGAGATCTCATACCGTTGATAGATACTGCCGCCCTGAATAAAGCGGTTCATGAGCGGGCGTTCCCGGACCATTTTCGCAAGCGCCATGACGATACAGTGGAATACGGTCATTCTGATTTCCGGATTGGCTCTGTTCTTCTCTTCGAGATATCTGAGCAGCTCCGTCACATCCAGCTTTTCATTCAGAAAGCATTCACAGTCCGTGCGGTTGGGCATCAGGCATGCCATGACGGTCTGAAGTCCCGGCACCTTTACTTTGTATCCGTCTCTGCGGTCACCCCATTTTCTTCTCTTTTCACTCATTTCTGTTCTCTGGACGCTTCCGCGCTGTTGGCTTCTTCTTCCAGTTTCCGGTAGGCAACCTTGCCGACAAGCGTTTTGGGAAGATCATCACGGAATTCGATTTCACGGGGAATCGCGTACTTTGCGACATGCATCTCAAGGGCCTTCAGGATTTTTTCCTTCATGGCTTCATTGCCCTTGTTTCCCGGCTTGAGAACCACATAGGCCTTGACTCTCTGCATGCGGCGGGGATCCTTGACACCGATGACACAGCTGTACGCCACTTCATCCACGGAGTCGATGACATTTTCAATCTGACCCGGATAGACGTTGTAGCCATTGGTGATGATCATCCGCTTGATCCGCTGACGGAAGTAGATATAGCCATCCTTGTCCATATGTCCAAGATCTCCGGTGAACAGCCAGGTGTCTCCGTCCGCGAGCTTCCTGAGGGTCTGGGCTGTTTCCTCCGGGTTCTTCAGATACCCGATCATGACGGAAGGACCCTTGAGAATGATTTCTCCTTCCTTCCCGATCGGAACTTCCTCATCGGTTCCCGGCTGCACGATGCAGTATTCGGTGTCAGGAAAGGGCAGGCCGATGGAGTTTTCACGATACGTATCCCGGGGCGTAAGGCAGCTTGCGGTAACACATTCCGTCAGTCCGTATCCTTCCCGGATCTGAATCGAGGCGTGATGTTCCTTCAGGAACGCGTCCACTTTTTTCTTCAGTTCCACCGAAAGGGCATCCCCGCCGCAGAACATTCCTTTCAGAAAGGAAAGATCGGCGTCTTTGAGCTGTTCAATATGAAGCAGCGCCTCAAAGATGGTGGGTACACCGGCAATGAAGTTCGGCTGTTTTTTTATCAGCATTTCCGCGTAGGACTTGCCATTGAAGGAGGGCATCAGAATGCACTCCGCACCGTTGATCAGAACGGTATGAATATTGATTCCAAGTCCGAAGCCATGGAATACCGGCATGCAGGAAAGCATGGTATCCCCGGCGGTCAATGACTGCTGGATGGCTTCCGTTGCCTGAAGCGCGGTGGCGTTGAAATTCTGATCGGAAAGACAGATTCCCTTTGGTGTTCCGCTGGTTCCGCCGCTGTAAAGGATGGCGGCAGTGGCAGTGGGATCATAGATGGGATCCGGCAGTTTTACTGTCGGTCTGCCGCGTTCAAGAAACTGTGTCCACAGAATTCCGCGGTCCGTATTCGGATATCTGCTCGATTTGCGTCCGGTGGTCAGAAAGTAACCGATTCCCTTGATGAGATCCAGCTCATCCTGCATCCTTGCGGTCAGAATGGTGACCGGATGATTACACTCCTCAATCGCCTGGTTCACCTTTTCGTAGAACATGTCCACCGTCAGAATCATTCTTGATTCGGAAAAATCAAGATAAAAGGTGATTTCCTTCTGGGCGCTGAGCGGGTGCACCATGTTGCAGACGGCGCCGATCCGGTTCAGGGCATAGAAGCAGTCCAGTGCCTGCGGCGTATTGGGCATGCAGATAGTGACGGCGTCTCCGCGCTGAATACCGGAGGCTGTGAATGCTCTGGCTGCCCGTTCAATTCTCTGAATAAACTGTCGGTAGGTTGTTTTTTTCCCATAGAACTCATAGGCAGGATAGTTCGGGAATTTCTCCGCCATGCGTTCTACCATCTGAAACATCGTCAGTTTCGGATAATCCAGATGTTTTCTTACTTCACTGTAATTTTCCATATGCATTAAATTCTACCATAATCCCATCATTCCATTTCTGTTTCCTGTTCTCTTTCCTGTTCTCTTTGGATTCCGCGGTTTCCAAACAGGAAGAAAGCCTCACCTCTGTACGATGTCAGCTGAGTGAAGCCTCGGATTGTTCCATACACACGCAGACACACCCGGTGAAATATAAAAAAGGATTCACCACGAAAGAAAAGCCGGATTTCACTTCAGAAAAAAGCAGGTCATTTCGACCTGCACTTCCCTCAGTTATCGGATTTCCTGCCAGTGATGACCGCAGCTGTTGCACATGTATGTCGCAAGTTCTCCGTCAGCGATCGTTCCGGTATACTGGATATCTTCGCTGCCGCACTTCGGACATGTGTCAGAGACTCCGTTATATTTCACAATCTTCTTTATTTCCTTTTCCATAGCCATATTCTTCCTTTTTTTGATGTCTTTATTCTATCATTGCCAAAAATGACAATCAATATGCCTTCCTCACCGCGATCAGATGCCGATTCTGTGAAAGGGAAAGGCAGCGGTTCGTGATACGATGATTCTGCATATGGAAGAGAAAAAGCAGGTATATCTCGCGATTGATCTCAAGTCCTTCTACGCTTCGGTGGAGTGCTCCGGCCGGAAACTGGATCCCCTGGATACCAATCTTGTGGTAGCGGATGAAAGCCGTACGGATAAAACCATCTGCCTTGCGGTATCACCGACTCTCAAGGCGCTGGGTATTTCCGGCCGTCCGCGTCTTTTCGAGGTCCGGGAGATCATCGCCAGGGTCAATGCGGAAAGAAAACACAGAAACCGGGGAAGGCCGTTTGAAGGATCCAGCTTTTCAGCACGGGAGCTGAAAGAAAACCCGCGGCTTGAAGTGGGTTATGTCACGGCGGTTCCCAGGATGGCGGAATACATGAAATACAGCCGGGAGATCTATGAAATCTATCTCCGCTATATTGCCCCGGAGGATATTCATGTGTATTCCATCGATGAGGTTTTCATAGACGCGACGCATTATCTGAATCTGTACCGGATGTCCGGACACGAACTCGCGGTAAAACTGATCCGCGCGGTTCTGAAGGAAACCGGCATTACGGCAACTGCCGGCATCGGTACAAACATGTATCTTGCGAAGGTGGCAATGGACATCGTCGCAAAGCACATTCCGGCTGACAGGGACGGGGTGCGGATCGCGGAACTGGATGAGGCGTCGTATCGAAGGCTGCTGTGGACGCATGAACCGCTGACGGATTTCTGGCGCATCGGCAAGGGGACCGCCCGCCGGCTGAATGAGAACGGCATGTATACCATGGGTGATGTGGCCAGGACAGCGGTGGAGAATGAGGATCTTCTTTTCCGGCTGTTCGGGGTATCGGCAGAGTTTCTGATCGATCATGCCTTTGGAAAGGAAAGCGTTTCAATTGCCGATATCAAGGCATATGTGCCGGATCATCAGAGCGTCGGCAGCGGCCAGGTTCTTTCCGAACCGTATTCTCATGAAAAAGGAAGAATCATCATTCGGGAGATGAGTGAGTCCCTCGCGGACGATCTGCTTTCCAGAAAACTGCTGTGTTCTCTGATCACGCTTTATATCGGATATGACCGTTCCAACCTTTCAGATGAATCGGTCATGGAAAACTATCGGGGAGACATTGCGGCGGACTGGTATGGGCGTACGGTACCCAAGGCGGCCAGCGGCAGTGTGCGGCTGCCGCAGGCAGACAGCAGCTCCCGTCTCATCCGGATGGCTGCGCTGGAGCTGTATGAGCGGATTGCGGATCCGCTTTTGACCATACGGCGCGTCAATATCAGCGCTTCCGAACTGGTCCGGGAAGAAGAGTATCAGAAGAAACCCCGATACCGGCAGCTGGATCTTTTCTCACAGCCCCAACCGGAAGAAGATCAGGAAAAGGAAAAAGAGAAGCGGGACAGTGACCGCAAGGCGCAGGCCGCGATGCTGGAAATACGGAACCGGTTTGGAAAGAATGCGGTTATGAAGGGCACCAGCATGCAGGAAGGTGCGACCGGAAGAGAAAGAAACCGGCAGATCGGAGGGCATAAGGCATGAAGACACATCCGGAAAACACCTGGCATGATGTCAGGGGGATGCGCAGTGAAGAGATGTCTGAGGCGGCCAGGGAAGCTTTGAAAAGGTATGGAGACATCATTGACCGCGACCATCACATCACTTCCAATCACCGCCGGGCATCTCTGAATACAAGAGCGGCCCAGTTTCTTCCCTTTGCGGCACTGACCGGGTTTGATGCGCAGATTGAGGAAGCGGGCCGGCTGACCGTGAAAAGACCGGAGCTGAGCGAAGATGAGAAAAACGAACTGGATCAGACCCTTTCTCAGCTGCTGAACACAGAGCCGCCGATCCGCCTGCGCCTGCGGGTCTTCACGGAGGATGAGCGGAAACCCGGCGGTGACTTTCAGATCATGGAAAAGACAGTGAAAAGAATTGATCCGGTACAGAGGACCATGGTATTTGAAGACAGAAGCACGGTCTCATTCGAGGATATTGTAAAAATCGAGCGGATCTGAAGAAGATCCGTGACAAATGTTTCATATGGTTCAAAAGACGCACCGGCCCGGAAAGTATCATCGGAATGGCTTGTGTATAATGAAGGAATCCAGGAAGTGAAACAGAAAGATGAAGAGTAAAGAAAACACAGAACTGTTTCTGGAACTGAAAGACCGGGAATGGCCTTACGAATATATCGATCATGACCGTGAAACAGCACGGGCTGTTGTTTTTGATGAGAAAGGCTTTCTGTATTTTGTAAGGGCGGAGCGCAATGATGAATTCGGAACCGCCGTGACGATTGAAACACCTGGCGGAGGAGTAGAACCCGGAGAGGATCTTCAAAGCGCTCTCAGGCGGGAGTTAAAGGAAGAGCTTGGCGTGAAGATGGAAGTCATTGATTCGCTTGGTACGGTGAGTGATTACTATAATCTGCTTCACCGTCATAACCTGAGTCATTATTATCTCTGCCGCGCTCTTTCCTTCGGAGAAAGAAATCCTACGGAAGCGGAACAGAAGGAGTTTCATCTTTCTGCTGTGAAACTGAGGTATGAGGAAGCACTGAGGGAATACGAAGCCGCTTCGGCAAGCAGACTTGGACGTCTGATTGCCCAGCGGGAAGTACCGGTTCTGAAAAAGGCGAAGGAACGGCTGGATCAGATATCTGCAGAATTGGATTGACTGGAAAGGATCAGAAAAACCACCGCATGAAAGAAGCGGAGATCTGAAAAAAGAGGATATGAGAAAACACACGGCGATTCTGATGACAGCAGCGCTCCTGTTGACGGGCGGCTGCGGAAAGAAGGGAGAAGAAGCGATGAATACGGATGAAAAGAGTCAGGCGGAAACCCATGTGGTTCAGCAGGTCATGACGGAACACGGGGAAATGAAGTATTACCGCTTTGGGAAAAAAGGAGGCAGACCGTATGTGATTCTGCCGGGCCTTTCATTGAAAAGCGTCATGGGATCAGCGGCCGCGGTGGAAAAGGCCTACGCGGCAGCGGCGGCTGAGTATGATGTGTATCTGATTGACCGGATCACGGAGTTTCCCGGGGATTACAGTATTTTTCTCATGGCGGAAGATACTCTGCAGGCATTTCATGAACTTGGTCTGAAGGACCCGGTTGTCATGGGTGTTTCTCAGGGCGGAATGATTGCCCAGGTCATGGCGTATGAAAGTCCTGAGGATGTCGGCACACTGGTGCTCTGTTCCACTTCCTGCAGTACCGCTTCCGCCAACCGCAGTGCCATGGAGGAGTGGCGGAATCTTGCGGTAAAGAAAGACGGACCGGCACTGATGGATTCCTTTGGCCGCTATGTATACACCCCGGAATTCTATGAAAAATACCGGGATGTCATTGTTGCCCAGGCGGAAGGGGTAACGGATCTTGACTATCAGAATTTTGTGATTTCCATCGACAGCACAATGGATTTTGACGTGACCGGTTCCCTCCGTGATATTCATTGTCCGACCTTTGTGATCGGAGCTGGCAATGATCAGGTTCTGGGGGTTCAGGGATCTCTTGATCTCATGGAGAAGCTGAACTGTGAAGGATATATCTATGAGGGAAAAGGTCATGGGGTCTATGACGAAGAACCGGATTATCTCCAGCGGATTCTGGATTATCTGAAAAAAACGGAATCGGTCAAAAGACAAGAGACAGAATAAACAGTCCTCTTATAAAATGAAACTGACCGGAGGTGGAATATGAGCGTAGTAACAAATGAACAACTCAGCAAAATGTTTCAGGAGCTTTCCCAGAAAGCCAGGCCGTTAAGCGAAGACCCGGAGCGGGCCCTGGCGGTGATTGATCAGGTGGAAGCGGAACTGGCCGGAAATGAAGTGCTCCACAACGCGGTGGAGGGAATTCCTGTCATGGCTTCCTTTGCCAGGGACTGTGTCCGGAAGATCTATACGGAAGCTTCTGAAAAATCAATTACTGCGGTTTTTACGGCTTTTCTGTATCTGATTGAAAAGGAAGACGCAATCAAGGATTCGATTCCGGTGATCGGTTATGTGGATGATCTGAGTATCTTCGCGATCGCAAAGGAAATGGCAAAAGAAGATCTTGAACGCTACCGTGCCTGGACACGGTCACCTTCCCGGTAACTGAAAGACCGATGTTCCTGGTGAAAGTATCTGTTTTCATCAGCAGATACAAAGGATTCCGGTTTCAGGAAAGTTCATGGAGAATGTCTGAGAAAGACAGGCTGGTTCGGATTTCATCTGAACCGGCTCATTTTTATATAACGGACCTGGTTTCTTCCTTCTGAGGTAAAAGAGGCCGGTTTTGAAGTCTTCACAGGACAGGAAATAAAGGACAGGCGGCTGAGCAAAGCCGCATGAAAAGGATTCCTTACCAGCGGAATTTACCGGCAAAATGCCGTTTTTTGTGCGGTTTTATTTGTTGGCAAACACAAAAAAAGCCTTCAAATAAAGGCTTTTTCCAATTAAGTCGGGAATACGGGATTCGAACCCATGACCTC
>CAMNFS010000009.1 GCA_946537255.1 uncultured Erysipelotrichaceae bacterium | reverse complement strand
GGAGCCAGCGGAGAAGTCTCCTTGACTCTGTCCCAAAGAGCAGGGGTTGCCGCATAGACCGCCTTGAGCATTTCCGTCATGATTCCGCCCGGGTGGATGGAATTGACGCGGATATTTCTGGAAGCGAGCTGGATCGCCGCGTTCTTTGTGAGTGCTCTTGTGCCGCCTTTGGACGCGCTGTAGGTGGAGTCACCGCCATCCGCATCACCGGAGGTCAGCCCGCCGATGGAATCGATATTGACAATGGAGCCCTTGCCGGCTTTTTCCATATAGGGAACGACAGCCTGAATGCCGAGCATGACGGCAAGACAGTTGGTTTTGTAGACATTGAGGAACTCCTCCGCGCTTGCCTCGAGAATGCCCTTCATGGCCATGATTGCGGCGTTGTTTACAACCACATCGATACTGCCGTATTTCGCGAAGGTATCCTCCGCGACTTTTTCCCATTCTTCCTTGCTTGCGACATCATGCTGCATGGCAGTCATCTGGTAGTCCGGATGTTCCGCAAGAATTTTTGCGAAAGCTTTTTCCACTTTGTCGACGTGCCGTCCGGTTCCTACGACCTTCGCGCCTTCCTTTGCGAACAGTTCCGCGATTGCGAGGCCAAGTCCCTGACCGGCGCCGGTGATGATTGCTGTTTTTCCATTGAGTCTGCCCATAAATCCTCCTTTTTTATTCTTTCTGGACATTATCATTATATATGAAAAGAGTACGGTTTCCATTTTGTGGAAACGGACAATTCTATGCATGAATGGATCCCCGGACAGAAAAACTGAAAAGAACGGGAAAGAAAAGCGTCTTTCCGGAAACAGAAAGACGGTATACTTTACAAAGGAAAGAGGATATCAGCCAATGAAGAAGACAGTCCGGGTAGCGGCCGCACTGATCACACGGGATCACCGGATCTTTGCGACCCAGAGAGGGTATGGGGAATTCAAGGACGGATGGGAATTTCCCGGCGGCAAAATCGAGGAAGGCGAGACATCCCGGCAGGCACTGAAACGCGAAATACGGGAAGAGCTTGAAATGGAAATCGAACTCCGATCCTTTTTCGGAACTGTTGAATATGAGTATCCGGAATTTCATCTTTCCATGGACTGCTGGTGGGCTGTCATTTCAAACGGCAGTCCGGTTCTTCTCGAACACGAATCTGCCAGATGGCTTTCAAGGGATGAACTGCATTCCGTTAACTGGCTGCCGGCCGATCGGACGATCATCGACCGGATTTCTGATGAATTGTAAAAAAGAGACGGTTTCCGGGACAGATTTCCCGCAATCATCCTGCAGAAAAAGATCCGCTTTGCGGCGGATTTTCATATCCATGCTTCAGTCTCTGGACAGAAGATGATTCAGAAAGCGTTCACGGCTGTTAACAAACATGGAAGTGACCCGGTAGCTGTCTGTTTCCTCATAGGCAATCGGATGGATGGTTCCCTGATCAAAGCACAGGATCTGCGCGTTTGGAATGCCCAGAAGAATCGGAGAATGGGTAGCGATGAAAAACTGCGCGCCGTCTTTTGCGCAGCGAGAGATTTCTATCAGCAGGGTCAGTTGTCTCTGAGGGGAGAGTGCCGCTTCCGGCTCATCGAGAAAATAGAGACCGTTTTCGGTAAAGTGATCCCTGACAAGGGCAAGAAAGCTTTCTCCGTGTGATTTTTCGTGATAATGATGATCAATTCCGCCAGGACCCTTTGCGTATTCCCCGTCCATGGTGGCGACATTATAGAAACTTTCCGCCCGCAGAAAATAACCCCATCTTGCCTTTCGGGCGCCCTTGATCAGCCCGACTGCCTGAAAGAATCCGGAATGGGAATCATAGGTGGAAAAGGCGTAGTTGATCGTCCCGCCCTCCGGATTGAATCCATACGCGACTGCCATCGCTTCAAGAAGGGTGGATTTTCCGCTGCCGTTTTCTCCGCAGAAACAAGTGACGGGTTTTTCAAAGGAAAGCTCATTCAGCTGCTTCAGGGCATTAATGCGCCGCAGATAGCTCTGTGATGGGACTTCATTCCAGTCCACCCGGATGCCGCGGATCAAAAGTTCAAAGGCTTCATTCATACCTGCCTCCGTAGAAAATGGCGAAGTTAATATACAACCCGGAAGTCTCTTTCCTCCGTGTTCAGTTCCAGTTCTGTTGTTTCCATACTGCGGATGCGGATCCAGCGGTCTTTGTTCAAAAACGCAATCACAGCGCTGACCGCTTCCCTGGATCCCTGAATTTCCATAGTGACTGAGCCGTCATACTCATTCCGCACCCATCCGCTCACTCCGCAGGCACTGGCAGCCTGTACTGCCTGCCAGCGGAATCCGACTCCCTGCACCTCGCCATAGAATACAAAACGGCGCCGGATTTTTCCATTTTTATTTTTCATCCCTGATCCTCATGGCTGAAGCCAGAGCCAGTCCATGAAAACCGGCACCTGCTTCGCCCAGTCTGCCTCACAGTGCTTCCCGCCTTTCTGAAAGTAAAGATAGGTTCTGACGTTCCGATCCTGAAGTTCCTTTTCAAATTTTCTGGTACTGCGCGCTTCCCGGGTGTCAAATTCCGGATTGCCGTTGTGCGCGGCCTTGCCGGCTTCGATTTCACCCCAGCCCATATAGATTCTGGTATCCTCGGACAGTGTGACCGCGTTCAGATCTCTGCGGAAATTTGAGATATTCCAGAAAAGACCGGAGGACAGACACGCGGCCTTGGAAAAAATGTGATTGAAGCGCAGCACGCCGTACATGCTCATAAGTCCGCCCATGGAAGAGCCGGCGATGCCGGTGGCTTCCCGGTGGCTCCAGGTACGGAAGTCCCTGTCAATCATCGGTTTGATATCCTCCGTCAGCCAGCGGAAGGTTTCCTTTCCTCTTCCATCGGAAGTCTCGCCGAAGAAATGGCGCTTATAGGGGCAGTATTCGTTGATTCTTTCCTGATCTCTGTGCGAGCATTCCATTCCGACAATAATCATTTTCTTCTGCCAGTGATCCATGAAGTCTTTCAGTCCCCAGCAGGTACCGTAGGTAGCGTAATGATCGTAGAAAAGATTG
Organism: uncultured Erysipelotrichaceae bacterium; assembly: GCA_946537255.1. Classification (GTDB taxonomy): domain Bacteria; phylum Bacillota_I; class Bacilli_A; order Erysipelotrichales; family Erysipelotrichaceae; genus Bulleidia. The sequence goes on along the minus strand of CAMNFS010000009.1, from coordinate 46,210 downwards.
TGCCCGTCGAAGAAATACATCACCGGATAGCGCTGGGAAGAGGTGCTGTAATCATCAGGCAGATAGATATGCAGTTTCCGGTCACTGGATCCGGCCGGATAGTACATGGACTGTTCGATAATCATGTGTTCTTTCTCCGCTCTTCAGTATAATTCACTCTTTCTGTCCTAACAAATCCGCCGATTGCCGGTTCTTTTTGGAAAAGCGGAATTTGTGCGAATGGACATAAAATGTAGTAGTGAAATAGAAACGGTCAGTTTATAATGGTGTACAGGGTTGAATACCGGAGGATAATACACAATGAAACGTTATGATGTAACAGCTTTGGGGGAACTTTTGATCGATTTCACTCAGAGCGGAATTTCAGAACAGGGAAATCCGCTTTTTGAAGCGAATCCCGGAGGCGCTCCCTGCAATGTTCTTTCCATGCTTTCACGTCTTGGCAGAAAGACCGCGTTTATCGGAAAAGTTGGAAATGACGGCTTCGGAAGACAGCTGGCAGATGCGATTGAAGAAGTCGGCATCGATGCCAGCGGCCTTGTTTTTGATGATGAGGTACATACCACTCTTGCCCTGGTCCACAGGCTGGAGAACGGGGACCGTGACTTTTCCTTCTACCGCAATCCGGGCGCGGACATGATGCTCAGAGAAGATGAGGTGAAGGAGGATCTGATCCGGGACGCGAAGATTTTCCATTTCGGCACGCTTTCCCTTACCGATGAAGAGGTCAAAAAGGCGACTCACAAGGCCGTCCGCATCGCCGAAGAGGAAGGACTGATCCGTTCCTTTGACCCGAATCTCCGTCCGCCGCTCTGGAGAAGTCTGGATGACGCGAAAAGAGAGGTTGAATGGGGACTTCAGCACTGTGATGTCCTGAAAATCAGTGACAATGAGATTCAGTGGCTCTCAGGCAAGGAGGACTTTGATGAAGGAATTGCCTGGCTGAGAGAAAGATATGATATCAAGCTGATCTGCCTTTCCATGGGCCCTGACGGCAGCCGTGCCTATTACGGGGACACAACCGTAACGGTATCCGCGTTCCTGCAGGATGGGACCATTGAGACCACCGGTGCCGGTGATACCTTCGGGGCATGTGTGCTCAATGGTGTTCTTGAGTATGGACTGGAAAATCTGGATGAGGAAAAACTGATTCAGATTCTGACCTTCGCGAACGCTGCCGCTTCCATCGTTACGACGAAGAAGGGCGCGCTTCGGGTCATGCCGGAACGGGAAGCAGTTGATTCCTTTATCGTTGTTTACAGGTGAATCCATGGCTGTAAAAAAAGTGAAGGAGTCCGAGTTTGATCACCGGCTCAGAGAAAACTACGATGAGCTGAAATGGCTGTACGGGGAACTGTTTCATGATGAACATGCCTTCGACTATTTTGTCGGGATGCTCAGGGAATTCAGTGACAGCCGTTCCAGAGATCTGAAGGCATGGGATCAGAAGCGTTCGGAAGACAGCGGATGGTACAAGCGGAAGAACATGCTCGGCATGCTGATGTATACCAACTGCTTTGCGGGTACAATCAAAGGCGTCAGAAAGCATCTGGACTATGTGGAAGAATGCGGTGTGAACTACCTGCATCTGATGCCGCTGCTGGAAAGCCCGGAAGGAAGAAGCGACGGCGGCTACGCGGTCAGTGATTTCCGTAAGGTGGATCCGAAGCTTGGAACGATGAAGGATCTTGCGGATCTGTCCAAGGCCTGTCACTCCCGCGGCATCTCGCTGTGTCTTGACTTTGTCATGAATCACACCAGCGAAGACCACGAGTGGGCCAGAAAGGCCAAAGAGGGAAACAAGGAGTATCAGGACCGGTATTTCTTCTTTGATGACTGGAACATTCCGAATGAGTTTGAAAAGACGGTTCCGCAGGTGTTCCCTACGACGGCGCCGGGTAATTTCACCTATAATCCGGAAACGCACAAGATTGTCATGACCACGTTCTATCCCTATCAGTGGGATCTGAACTACCGGAATCCGACGGTGTTCAATGACATGACGGCAAATATGCTGTTTCTTGTCAACAATGGCGTGGATATCATCCGCCTGGATGCGGTTCCGTATATCTGGAAGACGCTCGGCACAAACTGCCGCAATCTTCCGGAGGTTCATAAGCTCGTACGCATGATGCACATTGCCGCGGAAGCCGTAGCCCCAGGCACGCTTCTGCTTGGCGAAGTGGTCATGGAGCCAAGCAAGGTGGTACCGTATTTCGGTACGGTTGAAAAACCGGAATGTCAGATGCTTTACAACGTGACAACCATGGCCAGCACCTGGCACACGGTCGCGACAGGCAATGTGGATCTTCTGAGACATCAGATGGAGACGGTTTCGGCGCTTCCAAGAGAATATACCTTCCTGAACTATCTGCGCTGCCACGATGATATCGGCTGGGGACTGGATTATGCGTTTCTCGCAAAGGACGGCATTCAGGAGGTTCCTCACAAGAAATATCTCAATGATTTCCTGCGCGGAAGGGTATGGGGAAGTGATTGCAGAGGCGAGCTCTACAACGATGATCCGCGTCTTGGCGACGCAAGACTGTGCGGCACAACCGCAAGTCTTTGCGGCGTGGAGGCAGCGGTCTATGAGAAGAATGAGTGGAAGCTGGAAGCGTCCATAAGCCTGGATCTCACCCTGCATGCATTTCTGCTGGTACAGAGCGGCATCCCGGTCCTGTATTCCGGCGATGAGATCGGACAGCTCAATGACTACAGTTATCATGAGAATCCTCTGAAAGCAGAGGACTCCCGGTATCTTCACCGCGGCGATTTTGACTGGAAGCTTGCGGCAATGCGCAGCGATCCCAATACCCGTCAGGGACAGATGTTTTCCCGCCTCAAGCAGCTGATTGATATCCGCAGAAAATATGATGTATTCGACGGAAACGCGGATGTATGGGTCAAGGAGACATGGAACGAACACATTCTCGGAATCGGCCGGTATTACAGCGGCCAGAAGCTGATCGGACTGTTCAACTTCTCCGAGATTGAACAGACTGCGTGGATTCATGAAGATGAGGATTACATTGATCTTCTGACGGGAAATCCCGTGAACAGGGATCATGTGACGCTTCCGGGTCATGGATTTGTATGGATGTACCACTCCTATGAACCGAAGCGGGAAATCCTGAAGGTAAAGCCGGATCCCCGCAGAAAAAGAAAGAAGGCAGATGAGGAGAAATGAAACTGATATTTCTCGACATCGACGGCACGCTGACGGAACCCGGCAGAAACATCCCGCCGGAAAGCGCGCTGGAAGCGATACGCCGCACTCAGGAAAAGGGCAATCTCGTATTCCTGTGCACCGGCCGGAATAAGGCCATGCTCGAACCGCTGCTTGTGTACGGATTTGACGGAATGGTCGCTTCGGCTGGCGGATATGTGACTCTGAAGGATGAAGTGATCTATGATCATCCAATGCCTCAGGAGGAACTGAACGGCGCCCTCGAGGTTCTCCACAGGAATGGTGTATTCTGTACGATTGAAGGAAAAGACGCGACCTTCGGGGATGAAGATCTCGGCGCGTTTCTTGAAAAATCGGATGGGGTGAATTCGGAAATCGAGAGATGGCGCAGGGCACTGAGTGAGGATCTTCATATCCGTCCGATGAAGGAATATGACGGGGAGCCGATTTATAAGATCGTCATAATGTGTGAACGCAGAGATCAGCTGAAGGAGGCAGAGGAACGGTATGGAGACCGCTATGACTTTGTCATTCAGGAAGTAGCGGCGCATGGCAACTGTGCCAACGGCGAGCTGATCAACCGGGCATTCGACAAGGGAAGAGGCATTCGTATGATTGCTGAAAAACTGAATGTACCGATCAAAGATACCTATGGCTTCGGGGATTCCATGAATGATCTCACAATGATTGAGACAGTAGGAACCTCGGTATGCATGGCGAACGGCGCAGAGGCACTGAAGAAAATCAGTGATCTTGTCGTTCCGTCCGTAACAGAAAACGGGCTTGCGGAAGGCTTCCGGAAGCTCGGGCTCTGATAAAGCAATAATTCAATACATGTGAAAGGGAGGGTAAAAACAACATGGCACTGGATTATCGGAAATGTGCGCAGGAAATCGTCGATCATATCGGCGGGCGTGAGAATGTCGCTCAGGCCGCACACTGCGCCACCCGGCTTCGGCTTGTCATCAAGGACAATTCGAAAGTCGACAAGGAGTATCTGGACAACATTGAAGGGGTCAAGGGAATGTTTGAATCCAATGGTCAGCTTCAGCTGATTATTGGAACAGGAACGGTAAACAAGGTCTACGATGAGTTCCTTGACATCACCGGCATGACTGCCGCGACCAAGGATGATGTCAAGGCAGCCGCTGCTGAAAAGCAGCCGATGTGGAAGAAGCTGCTGAAGCCGATCGGTGACGTATTCGTTCCGATTCTGCCGGCAATCGTCGCTTCCGGTCTGATGATGGGTCTCGTTGAGGCTCTTGGTAAGGCAATGCCTGGTTTTGCCGGCACTGACTGGTACGCATTCCTTGATATGGTTGCCAATGCGGCATTCGTATTCCTGCCGGGTATCGTTGCCATTTCTGCCGCAAGAGTATTCGGCGGAAACATCTTCCTCGGCGCTGTCATCGGTCTTCTGATGATTCATCCGAATCTCATCAATGCCTGGTCGGTCGGAAGCTATGAAGGCGCGATTCCTACCTGGAATATCTTCATTTTCCCGGTCAAGCAGGTAGGCTATCAGGGACATGTCATACCCGTCATGCTGGCGGTGTTCCTGATGTGTCAGATCGAGAAATGGCTGCACAAGCATGTGCCGGAAATGCTCGATCTGTTCATCACACCGCTGACCACAGTCCTTGTGACTTCCTATATTACGTTCACCATCATCGGCCCGGTCTTCTCCACTCTTGAGACATGGGTTCTTGCGGGAGCGAAGCTGCTGGTACGCAATCCGATCGGTGCCTGCGTCATGGGCGCAATCTATCCATGGACGGTTGTCATGGGTCTTCATCATATGTACAACGTCATCGAAGCAGGCATGCTTGCGGAATCCGGACTCAACACCTGGATGCCGATTGCCTCTGCCGCCAATTTCGCGCAGTTCGGTGCCTGCCTTGCGGTAGGTCTCAAGGCCGCAAACATGAAGACAAAGTCCGTTGCGATTCCGTCTTCCATGTCCGCTGCTCTTGGTATTACTGAGCCGGCAATCTTCGGTGTCAACATGCGTTTCTTCAAGCCGTTCATCGCCGGTATGGTCGGCGGCGCGGTCGGTTCCATCTTCGGTGCCATTACCGGTCTTGGCGCAACCGCATACGGCGTCACCGGTATTCCGGGTTATCTCACCATCAACAATCCTCTGGTTTACACGATTCTCCTTGCGATTTCCGGTGGTATCGCATTTGTTCTTACGAATATTATCTGGAAGGAAGAGGATGCCGGCACAAAAGCAGCCGCTGCTTCCGCGCCTGCGCCTGCCGCTAAGGAAGCCGGTGCTCCGGATGCCTGGGCTCTTGAAACAGAAGCCGGTGTTGTAAAGGCTCCTGTCAATGGAAAGATTATTCCGGCAAAGGATATTCCTGACCCTGTATTCGCGCAGGAAACCATGGGACCGTCCGTCGGTATTGAACCGTCGGAAGGAATTGTCTATGCTCCGTTTGACGGAACTGTCATGATGGTCTTCCCGACCAATCACGCGGTCGGTCTGAAGGCTGACAACGGGATGGAGCTTCTGATCCATGTCGGTGTTGACACGGTAGCGATGAATGGAGATGGCTTTGCCGCCTTTGTCAAACAGGACGACAAGGTCAAGGCAGGACAGAAACTGCTCTCCTTCGACCGTGCGAAGATCAAGGCTGCGGATCATCCGGATACTGTCATCGTTGCCCTGACAAACGGTGCGGAATACAAGGATGTCAAGCGCGCTGCCTGATTTCTGATTTCCAAAAAAGTGAGGTCCGCTGAATACGGATTCTCACTTTTTCTTTTTCCTTCATTTCCAAGGTGAGCAGAAGAAAAGTCAGGCTTACCTGACAATTTCTATCGTTCTGTAGATACAGCGGATCGCGTCCTCGTATTTTTCTTCCGGAACACCGATCAGAAGATTCAGCTTTCCGGCCCCCTGATTGATGGTACTGACGGGAATTCCGGCATCGGTCAGAGAGTTCAGCGCCCGGATATTTGCGTAGGAGGAGTTGGATCCTTTTTCTCCGATGACCGCGATCATGGAAAGATGATCACTGACCCCGAGATAATCCGGAGAAAGTTCCTCCCGGATATGATTCAGAAGCTCTTGCCGGCATGGATTCAGAAGGTCACTGCGGATGACCAGCGTCACGGTGTCAATTCCGGTCAGACAGTGTTCAAACGGAAGCCGCATGCTTTTGAGGATATCCAGTACTACCGCGGTAAACCCCGCGCCATCACTTGCCATCAGCTTTTCGATCTGAATCACGGACATTCCTTTCTTCCCGGCCAGACCGATGATCGGATATTTGATCTCGCCGTCAGGAAGAGAACGGATGATGGTCGTTCCTTCTTCTTCCGGAAGATCCGTATTGCGGATATTGATGGGAATATCGAGATCCGATACGGGCAGGACGGCATCGGTATGCAGAACCGACGCGCCCATGTAGGAAAGTGTACGAAGTTCCCGGTATGTGACATAGCGGACGGTTTTCGGATGATCCACAATTCTTGGATCAGCTGCCAGAAGCCCGGAAACATCTGTCCAGTTTTCATACAGGTCCGCGTTGACCGCCGCTGCCGCAAGACTGCCGGTGACGTCGGAACCGCCGCGCGTCAGGGTGTGAATTCTTCCGGATGCGTCTGAACCGTAGAAGCCGGCGATGACCGCGTTTTCAAGCGGCAGCAGAGCGGCTTTCATCATTCGCTGGGAAAGATCCGTGTTCAGCTGTCCGTTTTCGTCAAAGAAGACACACCATTCCGGATCAACAAAGGTGAAGCCAAGAAATCCGGCAAGGATGCGGGAGTTGAGATATTCGCCACGGCTGATCAGATAGTCTTTTTCCGGTTTGGTATTCAGCCGTTCCCTGATCTCTTCAAATTCTTCGGAAAGATCCGGATTCATATCGAGACCCCGGCAGATTTCCTCAAATCTGGTCTGTACTCTGTTCAGGGGGATCTGCCAGTCTTTTCCCTTCTCAAAACAGTCCCATGTGTCCAGAAGAAGATCCGTGACCTTGCGGTCTTCATCACTCCGTTTGCCAGGGGCAGAGGCGACAATGATTCTGCGGGAAGGATCGCTGAGAATAATGGCTTTTACCTTACGGAACTGCTCTGCGTCAGAAAGCGAGGTTCCGCCGAATTTTGCGACAGTTGTTTTCATGGCATTACGCTCCGACAAGAATTATACCGCCTTGCGGAAAAGGAAACGCGGAAATCCTGTGCTTTCTGAAAGGAATCACAGGGACAGGGACCCCTGGAAAGCAAGGAACTTCCGATAACCGGCATGGGTTCTTACAGAAAACAGGTAAAATTCTCCGGTATCCCATGCGGCGGGGATACAGAATTCTCCGGATTCGTGAGAAAATAAAAGACGATATGAAAGTCCTGTATGTCAATTCTGTTGCGGGAAATGGTTCTACCGGCCGGATGACGGAAGACCTTGCCCGTATGCAGGAGTCATTGATCTGCTATGGCAGGGGAACCTATCGGGGAGATGTTCCCTCCTTTCGCTTTACGGAGTTTTCCGGCAACGCCATTGCGGCCCTGAATACGATTCTGTTCAACCGGAACGGTCTGTCCAACCGGAAAGAAACGGGAAAGCTGATTCGAAGGATCGAGCAGTTCGCCCCGGATCTGATTCATCTGCATAACCTGCATGGGTATTATGTCAATTACGAAGAACTGTTTGACTGGCTGAAGGACGCCGGTATTCCGGTTGTCTGGACCCTTCATGACTGCTGGTCCTTTACCGGTTACTGTCCGCATTTTGAAGGCTGCGGATGCACGCAGTATCGAACCATATGTGAGACATGTCCGTATCCGTTTGCCTATCCGTTTTCACTGTTCCGTCAGAATGTCAGGGAACAGTTTCTGAAGAAACGGGAGTGCTTCACTTCCGTAAAGCGGCTGACCCTTGTCACGCCGTCTGACTGGCTGCGGGAGAGGGTTCTGGAATCCTTTCTGAAGGAAAAGCCGGTGAAGACGATTCATAACGGAATCGATCTTTCTGTTTTTCATCCCTGCGCAGAAAAGCAGGATGGCTTCTCTGTTCTGTTTGTCAGCGGAAGCTGGACAAAGGAAAAAGGAAGCGAGGATATGCACGCGCTGCTCGCTGAGATGGATCCTTCGATTTCCGTAACGGTTATCGGAAACGGATCCGGTCAGTTTGAAAAATACGCGAATGTGAAAGTGCTGAAACGGACAGGAGATCGAAAGGAACTGGCGGAATACTACAGCAGGGCGGATTTTCTGGTCAATCTGACCCTGGAGGACACCTTTCCGACCGTAAACATGGAGGCGCTTGCCTGCGGAACCCCGGTAATTACCTACCGCAGCGGGGGAAGTCCGGAAATCGTGGATGATAAAACCGGAATAGTGATTGAAAAACATGATCTCAGTGCGCTGCGGACTGTACTGGCAAGGGAAAAGAAGAACCGTTCCTTCCGCAGCCAGGACTGCCGCCGTCGGGCGGAGACGTGTTTTGATCAGATAAAGACGCTGCAGCAGTATCAGAATCTGTACGCTGCATGCGTGGAAGGGAGAGAATGATGAACCTTACACTGGATTCATTTATGGCAACCTCAGGCATTCCCCTCATGCTTTCTGCCATTGGATTCTACTATGCCTGGAGGCTTCTGGTGATGAAGGATCTCGAATGCGTACGCGGGAAAAACAAGCCGCCGGTCCGCAGGAAGATTCACGATGAATACGCGATGGCAGCCGGAAAGATCATTCTGGTCTTTTCGATCGGGGTTGTTCTGAACGCGTTTCTTCTCTGGGTGAATATCTATGTCGCTCTGGCAGAGATCATTCTTGTCACGGTATGGACCTTCCTCTCCTGGAAAAAGATGGTGGAAAAATATGAATAGACGGTATTCTGTGATGCTTGTGGATGATGAGGAGGATGTCGCGAAGGCGATTTCCCGCAGGATCGACTGGGATTCCATGGGATTCAACCAGCCAAGCTACGCGCATAACGGACTGGAAGCACTGGATATTGCGGAGGTCAGTCAGCCGGATGTTGTCATGACGGATATTCAGATGCCATACATGAACGGGCTTGAGCTTGCCGCAAGACTCAAGGAGAACTGGCCGAATACGAAGATCATCATATTCTCCGGCTTTGATGAATTTGAATATGCGAAGGAAGCGATCCGGCTGTCCGCGGAGGAATACATTCTGAAGCCTGTGGACAGCGAGGAACTGCAGCGTATTTTCACGCGGATCCGGACGGCACTGGATAAGGAACTGGATGAACAGCAGAACGTTCAGAAGCTGGAAAGCTATTACAATGAAAGTCTGCCGCTGATGCAGGAAAGTTTTTATGCCTCTTTGATTGAGGGACGGGTTCCGGAAAAGGAAGCCGGCACGATTCTGAGAGACTTACAGATCTCCCTGACCGGTCCGGTTTTTCTGATCGCATTGATTCATACAAGTACCACCCATGTTCCGGAGGGAATGAGCGCAAGGCTGCTTGGCGTTGCGGTACGGCGTCTTGCCGAAGAGCGGCTTCTGAACGGATGGAATGTCCGTTATTTTTCCTATCTCAACAATACGGTCATTCTGGTACAGATGGAAAAGGAAGAAGACAGCACCCGGGTGATCGATGAATGCGACAAGTTCTGCCGTCTGGCCTGTTCCGTGACCAAAGCGGTCGTAACGATCGGAATCGGCAGTCCGACCCGTGATATCCGGGAAATTTCCACGTCCTATAATGGCGCAAGATCCGCGGTCAGCTACCGGGTCATCTACGGTACTTCCAAGGCAATTTCCATCTCGGAAATCGCTCCGAGTGAAACCGATGACGGAGAAACTGACAGCGAGGAAACCCTCAAGGAGGTATTCAAGCGGGTGCGGCTGGAGGATGCGGATCAATTGAAGGAATCGGTGAACCGCTGTATGGATACCATGGAACATCTTTCTTCCGTGCAGGAATACCGGTTTTTCGTGATGGAACTTGTTTCGCAGATTTATCGTTTCGCAAAAAACAACCGCCTGGATATTGACCGGGTGTTCCGCAATACGGAAGATGTCTACGCCATGGTTCAGGTCATGGATCAGGGAGAAATCAGGCAGTGGGTGGAAGAGACATGTCTGGCAATGCAGGCGATGCTTGCGGACCGCCGTCTGAATACTTCCCAGTCCTTTGTCACCAAGGCGATTGAGTATGTGAATGAAAATTATATGGATGAGAATCTGAATGTCGAGGAAATCTGTTCCAGGATGGGGATCAGCTCCGCTTATTTCTCAACGGTATTCAAACGGGAAACCGGAAAGAACTTTACGTCGTTTCTGACCGATGTGCGGATGGAGCGGGCCGTGGAGATTCTGATGGAAAAGGATGAGAAGACCTATATCATTGCCCGCCAGGTCGGCTACAGTGACCCGAATTACTTTTCCTATGTATTCAAAAAACAGTTCGGAGTTTCTCCTTCCAAATATAAACAGGGAATGCGCTCAGGATGAACAGACTGAAAAGAACCGACGGGGGACAGCCGCTCTCGATTAACGCGACCATTCTGCTTTCCTTTACCCTGATTGCGGCAGCGGCGATTCTGATTACCGGCTTTGCGCTGTTTTCCCAGTTCGCGGCCAGATCCCGGCAGATGATGACGGAAAGCGCGGAGCGGCTCACGGAGCGGACCGTGGTTTCCCTGGAAGACTATCTGACCGATATGCGGCAGCTGTCGGATGCCATGTACTATGATGTGATCAAGGAACATGACTTCAGGGACGAAACAGTGGATACGGAAATGAACATGTTCTATGAATCCGGTAAGAGCCGGATTGTTTCACTTGCGCTGTTCAGCCTGACGGGTGATCTTGTCTCCGCTGCCCCCGGAGCGATGATCAAGCAGGGGCTTGATGTCACAAAGGAGAGCTGGTACTCCCGGGCGTTTGCGGAGGTGGAGAATCTTCATTTTTCACTTCCTCATGTGCAGAATCTGTTCGATGATCCAAACTACCGGTATTACTGGGTGATTTCCCTGAGCCGAGCGGTCCGGATCACGGTCAACGGCGTTCCCCGCAATGGCGTGCTTCTGGTTGATATGAACTACAGCACAATTGTTCAGATGCTGGATGATATCAATGCCGGAAATTCGACCGGACAGTACATGTATCTTACCGACAGTGACGGAACCATTATCTATCATCCCAAGCAGATGCAGATCAATGCCGGGATTCTGGATGAAAACAATCAGGCGGTCAGGGACTACGATGATGGCGTGACGGAAGAAGTGTTCAACGGGGAAAGCCGGGTGGTGATTATTGACACGGTTTCCTACACCGGCTGGAAGCTCGTTTCGGTGATTCCGTCCTCTTCCTTTTCCCTCAATGTCAGTCAGATGCGCTGGTTTGTCATCATGGTTGTGATTGTCATGTTTCTGGCGATTATCATGGTGAACCGGGGAGTCGCGTCTTCGATTTCCGGCCCGGTCCGGACACTGGATGAGGCGGTCCGCAAGGCGAGTGATACCAATCCGATTACAAATGAGTCCTTTGAAAAGGGATCTCTTGAAATCATGCATCTTGGTCAGACCCTGCAGAACTATCAGCGGCGCAACAATGAACTGATGAAGGATATTGTCCGCGAGCAGGAGGAAAAACGGAAGACGGAACTGGATGCGCTGCAGTCTCAGATCAATCCGCACTTTCTGTACAATACGCTGGATTCCATTGTCTGGATGATAGAAAGCGGGCACAGTCAGGAAGCGGTGCATATGATTACCCAGCTGGCGAATATTTTCCGAATTTCTCTTTCCAAGGGAAATACGATCATCCCGATCGAGGATGAACTGAAACACGCGAGAAATTACATGAATATCCAGCAGGTACGGTTCCCCAATGCCTTCCAGGTGAAATTTGACACCGATCCGGAGCTGGACCGCTACTGTACGGTCAAACTCGTCCTTCAGCCGCTTCTTGAAAACGCGATCTATTACGGTGTGAAAAACATGGATGAGGATGGAATGATTATTGTCCGTGACTGGAAGGATGAAAATGACATCTACATTTCCGTTGAGGACAACGGCTTCGGGATGCCGAAGGAAGAAGTGGAACATCTGCTGCTGGAGGACCGGTCCAAGGCAAGGCACCATGGCAGCGGGGTTGGACTGTATAACGTACACAAACGGATTCAGCTCTGGTTCGGAGAACGGTACGGACTCCGGATTGAAAGTGAGCCGGATGTAGGTACCATCGTCATCATCTGTTTTCCTGCAATTCCCTACAGTGAGGAAACCCGCAGACTTCTGGAAGAGGGCGGAAAGGAGACCAGGTCATGAAACGGAAAAATCTGATGTCCTATGGTCTGATTCTGGCAGGAATTGCGCTTACGGTCTGGATCTGGTCCAGAGTGTCCGGATCGGGGCTTGAGCCGCCTGTCAACCGGTATCAGGTTGCTGTGGTGGTCAGTGATTCGACCAACAGCCGCTGGGCAAGATTTCAGGCAGGAATCGAAAAGGCAGCGGATGATTATAATATCAGTCTCAACTATCTGGTTACCAGCCGCTTTGAAAGCCTGAAGGAAGAGATGAATCTGATTACCAGAGCTTCCGCGGGCGCAGACGGACTGATTGTACAGATGGAAGACAGCTCCGGCATTGATGATCTGATCAGTGAGATCTCCCGCACAACCGTGCTGGAACTGATCGGAACCGGTGAGACTTTTGCGCAGGAGGAACAGTCATGTGCGGGTATCTTTGCGGATGATCACGCCATCGGCGTCTCCCTGGCAGAGGTGATTCTGAACAATCACGAGGGAGAATCCGGACTGCGGATCGGGATTCTGTCCGGTAATCAGAACATGGATATGATGCAGAAGCGGCTGGAAGCTTTTGAGAATACATTGAAAGAACATGGCATTACACCCGTATGGGTCATTCCGGATATTTCAGGGAGTCTTTCGGAATCTTCCCCGAAAGTGGATATCGTTGTCGCGCTGGATAATATGAATCTCGAACAGGCCTGCCTGGACCTCAGAAACAGTCAGGATACGGAGCTGTACGGGATCGGGTGTTCCGATATGACCATTTATTATCTTGATCGGGGAACCATCTCCGCGATGATTGTTCCGGATGATTTTCAGATGGGGTATCTGGCAGTGATGGAAGTCTTCAACCGTCTTCAGGCACCGAATATTCCGATGGTCAGCCGCGAGGTTTCCTTTGAAGTGATTGACCGCGGGAATCTCTACAGTGCCAAGCATGAGACGATGCTGTTTCCGATTATCAGATAGGAGGAGAAGGATATGAAAAAAACGGCCGCGGCCATGGCACTGGCTGTTGTACTTGCGGGCTGCAGGGCAAAGGATGTGCCGGAAGAAAAGCGTCTTAAGATCGGCGTATCCGTCTATGACAGCTACGATACTTTCATCTCTGAACTGATGAGTGATTTCAACGCGGCGGTGGCCGGCAGTGAAAACATCTCTCTTGAAATCAATAATGCCGCAAAATCCCAGCAGACACAGAACAAGCAGACAGAGGCCATGATTACGGGCGGCTGTGATGTGATCTGTATCAATCTCGTGGATCGGACCAGCCCCAGAAAGATCATTGATCTTGCCCAAAAGAATAATGTGCCGGTAATCTTTTTCAATCGGGAACTGGTGGAAGAGGATCTGATGCAGTGGGAGGAACTGTATTATATCGGCGCTGACGCGGAGCAGTCGGGAGTCATGCAGGGAGAACTCGCGGCGGAGGCATTTCAGGATATGTCATTGGATAAAAACGGGGACGGGATTATCCAGTATGTGATCCTGGAAGGAGAAGTCAATCATCAGGACGCGATCGTACGCACGGAGAAGTGTGTGGATACGCTGATAGAAAAAGGCTATCAGGTTGATAAGATCGCTTCCATCACCGCCAACTGGAGCCGCTCTCAGGCACAGTCCCGCATCAGTGTTCTGATCGAATCCAACCAGAGTGAGATCGAGCTCATCATGGGCAACAATGATGATATGGCACTGGGAGCGATTGATGCCTACAAGGCATCCGGTACAGATCGGGCAGACTGGCCGGTCATCGTGGGCATTGACGGAACCGCAGACGGACTGAAGGCCGTCGCGGACGGAGAAATGTATGGAACGGTATTCAATGACCAGAAGGGGCAGGCGCAGGCGATGGCTGCTCTGGCGGTTGAGCTGGCCAGTCAGAAAAACACCTCGAAGTCTGAAAGGGAGAAATACATCCGGCTTCCATACCGCAAGGTGACAAAGGATAATATCAGGGATTATCTGGACTGAATCTTTGCAAGTATTTCTTCTGCGTCCGGTATCAGACGCAGAAACTGTTCCTTCATGACGCTGGCAAAGGGAGTGACCGCTTCCTTCATGCCGGCCTGATCGGGAACTTTTTCTGTGACCTCTATGATTTCAGAAGCGATGCGGAAGGCGGTATTCCGGTCTCCGACAGATCCCATTCCGAATACTGCCGCCCGGAAGGCAGGGGACTCGGAATAATTCCGGATCATGGTATCCGCGAAGTTCTTCCATTCCTGAATCTGAATCTCATCCGGATGTTCCATGTCAAAAATACGGAAGTATCTGCGGATCTCATCCATATGCCGTTTCCGGTTCAGAAAACTGACCGATTCCTGCGCCAGTACCTTCAGCATCATCCAGGCGTAGAAGTACTGATCTCCTTTTCCCGAAAACCGCCGCTCCAGGATTTCCTTCCGTCTTTCATCACCGGGAAAGCCTGGCGAATCTGCCATATGGCGGGCAAGGGCGCTGCGTCGGGTTTCCGGATCGAGGTCGTAATACTGAGCCGGCCAGTCCTGGAAAATCTCATCTTTCAATTCTTTTTTATACTGCATGGTTCCAATATATCAGAATCTTTCTTTCAGAAAAAACCGATTCCGGATGGAATCAGTCTTCAAGTGCCTTTACGAATTTTTTGGTGATCTCATAGGGACGGGTGATGGCGGATCCTACGACGACGGTCCAGGCGCCCATATCCATCGCGTGGCGCAGCTGTTCCGGGGTGGAGATGTTTCCTTCCGCTACGACCGGTTTTCCGCAGTGATGAATCAGATATTTGATCATGGAATAGGGCGGAACCGAAACGCCTTTTGTATATTCGGTATATCCTGCAAGCGTTGTTCCGATCAGATCGAATCCCATCTTTGCCGCGGCCATGCCGTCTTCAATACTGGCGCAGTCCGCCATAAAGAGCTGATCAGGATACGCGCTGCGCGCTTCCTGGAAAAAGTCCTTCAGTTCTTTTCCCTGCGGTCTTGTCCGGCAGGTGGCATCCATGGCGATGATATCGCAGTGAATATCCGCAAGAGCCTTTACTTCCTGCATTGTCGGAGTGATGTAGACATTGGGATAATCGTCATACACCTTCTTAATGATTCCGATAATCGGAAGATCCACATTCTTCCGTATTTCCTCAATATCTTCCACCGTGTTGGCGCGGATGCCCTTGGCCCCGCCAAGAGATGCCGCGTAGGCCATGCGGCCCATGATAAAACTGCTGTGCAGCGGCTCCTCCGGCAGTGCCTGGCAGGAGACGATCAGTTTTTCGTGGACTGCGTTCAGAATTTCTTCATTTGTGCGTTTCATGTTCTGTCCTTTCTTCAGCGGATCTGTCCGTTTCCGCGGATGATGTATTTATATGTGCAGAGCTCCTGAAGACCCATCGGTCCTCTGGCGTGAAGCTTCTGGGTTGAAATTCCCATTTCACAGCCAAGCCCGAATTCCCCGCCGTCGGTGAATCTGGTACTCGCATTGACATAGACGCAGGCGCTGTCAACCTGCCGGGCAAACAGTGATGCGGCGCTTTCATCTTCCGTAAGAATCGCGTCACTGTGATGGGTACCGTGCAGATTGATGTGGTCCACCGCTTCATTTACGGAGCCGACTGCCTTGACTGCCAGAATATAATCCAGGAATTCCGTGTCGAAATCCGTTTCGGAAGCAGGAACGCCAGGTATTACGCGAAGACATTCCTCATCCAGCCGCAGCTCAACCGGATGCCTGCCTCTGTCGAGTCTCTGCCGGAGTTTTGGCAGAAAGGTTTCCAGGATGTTCCGGTGGACTAGCAGAACCTCTTCCGCGTTGCATACGGAGGGACGGCTGGTCTTGGCATTTTCAATAATGGCAAGCGCTTTTTCCTGATCCGCACTTTCATCCACAAAGATATGACAGATTCCGGTGCCGGTTTCGATGCAGGGAACCGTGGCTTCTCTGACACAGGTCTGAATCAGACCGGCGCCGCCTCTTGGAATCAAGAGATCCACATAGCCCTTGGCATGCATGAGTTCCTCAGCCGAAGCGTGGCTTCTGTCTTCAATCAGCTGAATTCTGTCCTTGCAGAGGCCTGCCTTTTCAAGCCCTTTCTGAAGCGCGTCCGTAATTGCCCGGGCACTTTCCCAGGCATTTCTGCCGCTGCGGAGAATGACCGCGGATCCGGCCTTGACCGCAAGAGCCGCCGCGTCACTTGTGACATTCGGACGGCTTTCATAGATGATCGCGATCACGCCCATGGGAGCGCTGACCTTGTCAATCACAAGTCCGTTTTCACGGACGACGGTGCTGAGCGTTTTTCCGCATGGATCATCGAGATCGATCAATGCCCGCACACCGTCTGCCATGGCCTGAATCCGTGCTTCATTCAGAAACAGACGGTCCATCATGACTTCACTCAGCTTTCCTTGGGACTGCTCGCAGTCTTTCTGATTCGCCGCAAGAATTGCCGGGATGCTTTCAGAAAGACAGTCTGCCATTTCCGCAAGGGCCCGGTTGCGTACCGCATTGGAAGGCAGCGCTTTCTGTGCTTCCTTTTTTGCGAGGGTGAGAATTTCCTGTGTTGTCATGCGCCTTTACCGATAAACCGGGTACCGACCGGTTTTCCTTCCACAATATCGTACAGCAGTTCCGGTTTGGAACCATTGGAGATTACCATGTCAATTCCGTGGGAAACAGCTGTTTTGGCAGCCTGAATTTTAGTGATCATTCCGCCGGTCCCCTGTGAGGAACGGGATCCTCCCGCGAGTGCCTCAATCTCTTCATTGATCTCATCAACCCGGTGAATGATCTTCGCGTCCGGGTTCAGATGCGGGTCTTTGGTCAGAAGGCCGTCAATATCGCTCAGAAGAATCAGAAGATCCGCTTTGGCGTATACGGCAGTCAGTGCCCCGAGGGTATCGTTGTCTCCAAGAGAGATCTCGGATGTCGCAATCGTGTCATTTTCGTTCAGAATCGGAATCACACCGTATTCAAGCAGCCGAAACAGGGTGTTTTCGATATTCACTCTGCGCTCGGGAAGATCGAGGTCTTCACTGGTCAGAAGAATCTGTCCGACCGTATGGCTGTATTCGCTGAACAGCCGGTCATATGCGTACATGAGTTCACACTGGCCAACTGCCGCGGCAGCCTGCTTGGAAGGCATATCGGTCGGCTTGGCAGAAAGGGACAGCTTGCCGACTCCCATTCCGATCGCCCCGGAGGATACCAGAATGATTTCATGTCCGGCATTCTTGAGATCGCTTAAAACCTTGACAAGATTTTCTATATGGCGGATATTCAGCCGTCCGCCCGGATGCGCCAGCGTGCTGGTGCCAACCTTCACTACAATTCGAGCCATGGATTACCTCCAGAACTACTGTACCACAGAACCTGCCAAAACCCAGTCCGTAAAAGAAAAAGCGATGCCCGGCATCGCTTGCGGGAGAAGGAATCAGGCAGTTTTTCTGATTCCGAATCCGATTGCGCTTCCTTTATCGAGCGTATTGGTTTCAAAATACTTCTCAATATCCGGATAGCTTCTGATTACGACATAATCGATGGATTTCCAGTCCCGCTCCAGCCCGTGGGCATAAAGGAAATCTTCAATTCCGGTTGCGGCTTTGTCAGTCGGGACAAGATTGATAAGGGCACTGTTGTCATCCAGCCAGTTCCAGCCCATGATAATGCCATTCTCCTCCGGCAGGGGTTCTTCATAAAGAACAGAAAGCCAGTCGTCCGCTACGCCGCGGCCGTTATAGTAATTGGTGCTTCCAATGTGAAGCTTTCCGTTATCTGCCCGGTAAAAGAGAACAATATTCTGGAAAATCTCCGGGTTTTCATCGAAACGAATGACATCTGACATCACTGAATCCTCTCTTTCACTAATTGAATTTTAACGATTCTTTGAAAACATGTCTACCGACAAAACGGCCGGTTTCAGGAAGAAACGGAAAGAAGGAAGGGGATAACAGGTGTTTTGACAATTGGATTGGGTACCGGGGAATGGTACAATAAAAGGGTATGAATTCCCTTCGAACAAAAATGATCGCGCTGGTGGTTCTGTCGACTGTCTGCGGCTGTATGTTGATCGGGATGATGAGCATTATGGTGTCACAGAAGGCGGCAGATCAGAGTGCGGTGGCAATCATGAATCTGAACTGTCAGAATGTTTCGGATCATATGGACGGCAATCTGCGGAGCGCGGAGCAGGCAGTTGAAATGATGTCGGTTTATGCGATGGATCAGCTGCTTTCCTATGACCGGATTGCGGGGAATGAGCACTACCGCAGACAGTACACCGAAGGAATTGCGGATGTCTTTTCAGACGTTGCCGGGATGGTTCCCGGAGTGTTTTCCTACTATGTGCGGTATGATCCCGGTTTCGCAAAGAAAGAAAACGGATTTCTTTACAGCCGCAGGAACATGGATGAAAAGTTTGAAAAGAGAGAATTCAATGATCTTTCTGACGATGCCGGGGCGCACTCCAGCGATGCCCAGTCCTACTACATGCCGATTGAAGCCGGAAAGGCGGTATGGCTGAATCCCTATTACAGCGAAAACCTGGATCTCTATATGATTTCCTATATCAAACCGATGTATAAGGAAACCAAGCTGATCGGAATCGTAGGCGTGGACGTTGATTTTTCATCCATGATGAAAACCGTCGCGGACATGACGACGCTGAAAACCGGGTACGCGGCGCTGACATCGGAAACAGGAGAGGTTTACTACCATCCCATTCTTCCATCCGGTTCCAATATCGGGGATTTCATGACTCTCAAGAACAATGATCTGAAGGATGTTCTGAAGGAGAAGGAAAGCGGTGATATCCTGCTCTCCTACTCATTCCGGGGTGTGACGAAGAAAATGGCTTTCTCAACTCTGCGCAATGGAATGAAGCTCTGGCTTACTGCCAACGCGTCGGAAATCAATGAGACACAGGATGTTCTGATCCGCAATATCATCGCGATTGTGCTTACGACGACGCTGATTTTTGCCGGCATTTCCCTGTTTCTGAGCAGGCAGGCGCTTCAGCCGCTGCAGGAGCTTACGGAGGCGGCCAAGGAAATTGAGGCGGGGAATTTTGATGCTCCGCTGCCTCCGGTCCGTTCCAAGGATGAAATCGGGGTTCTTACCGACGCCTTCAATCACACGATCCAGGTCCTTCGCCAGCATATGTCCTTTGTTTCCTCGCTTGCCTACAAGGATGCCCTGACGGGAGTGAAAAACCGCGCTGCCTATGAAGAGATGATCCGGGATCTGGAAAAGAATCATGTACAGGAATATGGAATTGTGGTGTTTGATCTCAATAACCTGAAGCTTGTGAATGATGAATTCGGTCATGAATGCGGGGACGCGATCCTTCAGACCGCTTCCCGCCGCATCTGCAATGTATTCAAGCACAGCCCGGTATTCCGGCTTGGCGGAGATGAATTCGCGGTCATTCTCCGCGGCGTGGATTACGAGAACCGGGACGCGCTGATGAAGAAGTTTGAGGAGGTCGAATCCAGTGAGAATGCCGGTCTTACTCCGAACTGGCGGAAGACCTGGGTAGCGTATGGATATGCCGTCTTTGAAAATGAGGTGGATCACTCTGCCGCGGATGTGTTCAACCGGGCGGATTCCCGGATGTACGTGCAGAAGGAAGTGTTCAAGAAAACATTTGATCCGAAGACCATAACAGCCTGAGGCAGATCTCTCAGGCTTTTTTGAGGGCGGGCAGGAATGATCCTTTGTTTCTTTCTCATCCCGCGATATGATTACAGTACCTGACCTGTCTGAAATGGAATCAGAAAGAGGAGATACAATGAGACTGTCTGATCTTGTGGAATACGCATGGAATCAGTACCGCATTCCGCTGGATGACGGGATGGAAAGAATCCGCGGGTACTCGCTTCTGATTCACCCTGAAACCGGAAGATGGCTGGCCGTGCTGATGCGCACACAGGATTCCCGTACCGGAGAAATCCAGGAGCTTGCGGATATCCGGTGCGGAAAGGGAAACGGGACGCGTTCGCCGTATCTGTCTTTGCCATATCGGATGCAGGGAAGAGAATGGGTCGGGGTCCGTTTTCATCAGGATCTGGAACAGTCGGTCGTCTTTGGCCTTTTTGATCAGGCGGCAGGGTATGGAGACCCACGGGGATATACGGTCGTGCTCCATAAGGAAAGACCACAGGAAGGACAATGGTACAGGGATTCTCCTTTACCTCGGCGTTCATCTGAGGATCTTTCCGGTCCACGGCGCATTCAGGAAATGAAACGGCGCTTCAGCACCATCAGCTGGGACAGAACGCGCAGAATACAGGCGTTTCTGAAACAGGCGGACTTCATGAAGGATTATGAGGATGATCACCTGTGTTCCGCGATGCCTGCGGCATTTCCTCCCTTATATCAGGATCTTTCCGTGAATGAGCTGCGCGGGTATTTTACCTGGCGCAGCGGCATCTTTCATAAGGAATATATTCCCGGTCATCCGACCTTCGTTTTTCTGTATGCGTCCGAACTGCTCAACGGCATCCACACAGATTCCGTCAAAGAAACCTTTCAGAAACTGCAGGAGCTGTATGCGTACTTCCTGAAGGATGAAAGCGGACCGGGGATGCGGCAGAAGGTGCTTCGAAGATGGTGTTTCGAATACGCAATCGTGAATAACGTTCCGCCCATGGATGCGGTTTTGTTTCAGGATCCGGAAACAGCTGAAACCGATCATAACCTTGCCGTTTTGAAAAATCCGCAGGAGTATTCGGATCAGGAAGTTTTCGATGCGTTAACAGGACTGGTCAAAGGAAGATTTGCTTCATCCCCCGTTTTGAACTGCAGCCAGGGCATGCGTCTGTTCGCGGAAGGATGGCGTAAGGCGGTTTCTGATACCGGTAAGGGAAAAGAGAATCTGTTTGAACGCATTTTCGGAAGATGCATTTCCTATGCGTGGCGGCCGCTTGGAAGTGCGGCCTGCCTGCACAGGGGACAAGCAGAAAACAGAACGTATGAGCTGAACCTCTGTCGGAAATTCATCTGCGAAAACGGCAGTTGGATCATGCAGTGTTATGAATCAAGAAAATTCAATCTGAGCCTTCTGAAAAGTCTGCTTGCGGCCTTTGACAGGAAGTTTCGGATCTATCTGAATACCGGCCGCAGAATGAAGCGCAGGGAGGAAGACGCCTGGGCGGAGGTGTTTGCGGATGAAGCGATCGCGCAGGATCAGAAGGAACTGAAAAAGGCGTCCGTGGAAAACATCCGGATTGACCGCGGGGGTCTTGATCAGATCCGCTCCGATGCCCTGAAGACACTGGACAGTCTGCTTTCCGAAGAAGAGAAAAAAGAGATGGCTTCTCTTCTGGAAGAAGAAAAGCCAGTCGAGCAGGAGTCAGCCCCTGACGAAGCGGAAAACGGATTGCTGGATGAGATACAGATGGAAATACTGAGAGCTTTGCTGGATGGGCAGCCCGCAGAGCCAATACTGAAACGCGTACATCTTCTTCCCTCACTTGCGGCGGATGCGATCAATGAAGCTCTGATGGATGAAATCGGGGATACTGCGGTACAGTGTGAGAATGACACACTGTCGCTTGTGGAGGATTACCGGGAAGAGATTGCCGCACTGACAGGAGGAAACAGGAATGACTGACATTTCGAAAAAAGTGCCGAGACGGATTTCCCAGACGGTTCTGAACTCTCTGAAGGGCGGCGTGGTGCCGCGGATCGGTCTTCCTTATATTACGGTTGGAAGAAAGAATGAGATTGAAGCGCTGCTTCATGATGTGGAGATTATTCAGGAAGGCGGCGCTTCCTTCCGGTTTATTGTCGGGAAATACGGCTCCGGGAAGAGCTTTCTTTTACAGACGATCCGGAACTATGTCATGGACCGGGGATTCATTGTACTTGACGCTGACCTTTCTCCGGAAAGAAGACTTCAGGGAACCCGCGGACAGGGACTTGCGACCTATCGGGAACTTATTTCCAATCTTTCTACCCGCACAAGACCGGAAGGCGGGGCGCTGACCCTGGTGCTGGACCGCTGGATTTCCGGAGTTCAGATGGAAGCGGCAAAGGAAACCGGCCTTCTTCCGGAGGATCCGGCTTTGATCAAAGCGGTGGATGAGAAAATTCTTTCGGTAACCTCTTCCGTCAGTGAATTGGTTCATGGGTTTGAGTTTGCCCGTCTCCTGTCCGCCTATTATCATGCCTGCATGGATGGGGATGATGAGAAAAAAGCAAAGGTTGTGCGCTGGTTCCGGGGAGAATACCATCTGAAAAGCGAAGCGAAGGAAGCGCTTGGAGTGAATGTGATCATTACGGATGATGACTGGTATGACTATCTGAAACTGTTCGCGGTATTCTTCCGCCTGGCCGGGTATTCCGGAATGCTGATAATGATTGATGAACTGGTGAATATCTATAAGATACCCAATACGATTACCCGCCAGTACAATTATGAAAAGATTCTGACGATGTACAATGATACCCTGCAGGGCAAAGCCAGCTATCTTGGGATCCTCATGGGCGCAACCCCGCAGGCGCTCGAGGACAGGCGGCGTGGTATCTACAGTTATGAAGCGCTTCGATCCCGGCTTGCGGAGGGAAGGTTTTCGAAGCCTGGGACAAGAGATCTGCTTGCGCCTGTAATACGTCTTGAGCCGCTTAAGGCAGAGGAAATGCTGGTGCTGTGTGAAAAGCTGTCTGCCATGCATGCAGGATTGTACAATTATCCGCTGCGGCTTACGGAAGATGATCTTGCCGGTTTTATCCGGGTGGAATACAGCCGGATCGGGGCTGATCAGAATATTACGCCGCGGGAGGTCATCCGTGATTTTATTGAGCTTCTGGATCTTCTGTATCAGAATCCCGGTCTTTCCATGTCGGAACTTCTGGAGTCGGATTCCTTCAGCTTCACGCCTTCGGAAGCGGTTTCTGATCAGGCGGATCCTGGGTACGCGGAGTTTACGATATGAATGTTTTTGAACGCTACGCGCCGTTTATACAGGACTATATTTACCGCAGCGGGTGGAACAGCCTGAGAGCTGTGCAGAACGCGGCGGGGGACGCGGTTTTCAATACGGATGAAAATGTGCTTCTGACCGCTTCCACCGCTTCCGGAAAGACGGAGGCGGCGTTCTTTCCGATTCTGACGCTGCTGGAGGAAAACCCTTCCGTCAGCGTCGGCGTTCTTTATATTGCGCCTTTGAAGGCTTTGATCAATGATCAGTTCGAACGGCTGAATATCCTGTGTCAGGAACAGGGAATTCCCGTCACCCGATGGCACGGGGATGCGTCCCAGTCAAAAAAGCGGAAGCTTCTGAAACATCCTTCCGGCATTCTGCAGATTACTCCGGAATCCCTGGAGTCTCTTCTCATCAACCGACATTCCGAGATTCCTTCGCTGTTTCATGATCTTCGCTTTATTGTCATTGATGAGATTCATTCCCTTCTCAGAGGGGACCGCGGGCTTCAGACGTTCTGTCTGATTGAACGGCTGTGCCGTCTTGCGGGATCTGACCCAAGACGGATCGGCTTATCCGCAACCATTGGAAATCCCCAGGAGGCCGGCCGCTTTCTTTCCGCAGGAAGCAGACGGAAAACCATCATTCCTGTGTTTGAGCCGGGGAAGGAAGTCTGGCGCCTGAGTATGGAGCACTTCTACAATTCCGATCCGCAGGCGGGATCACAGCAGGAAGAAGAAGCGGATGCGATGATGAGGGAAGCACCGGATGATACTGCCCCGGAAGGCGCGGATCCCGGCATCGGGTATATTTTTGAACATACACTGGGGAGGAAGTGCCTGATTTTCACAAACTCCCGGGAAGAATGTGAAGAAGTGTGTCAGGTACTGCGGCAGTATTGCGAATACCGGCATGAGCCGGATCGTTTTCTGATTCATCATGGGAATCTGTCCTCCTCTTACCGGGAGAGCGCGGAGGATGAGATGCGGGATGAGAGTTCCTGCATGAGCGTCTGTGCCACCGCGACACTGGAGCTTGGGATTGATATCGGCCGGCTGGAACGGGCGTTTCATATTGACGCGCCTTATACGGTTTCCGGCTTTCTGCAGCGACTTGGCCGCACCGGACGGCGGGGGGATCCTTCGGAAATGTGGTTTGTCATGCGGGAAGAGCACGCAGAGTCACGGGCGCTTCTTCCGGAAAGCATTCCCTGGTATCTCATTCAGGGGATTTCGCTTGTGCAGCTGTATGTGGAAGAACGGTTTGTGGAGCCTCCGCGGATGGATCGGATGCCTTACAGCCTGCTGTATCATCAGACCATGAGCACGCTTGCCTCCTGCGGAGAGATGACACCGGCAGAGCTTGCCTCAAGAGTGCTGAGTCTTTCCTGCTTTCACAGGATCACTCAGGAGGATTACCGGATCCTTCTGCGTCATCTGATCAAGGAGGACCACATCATTCAGACGGAAAACAAAGGCCTGATCCTTGGCCTGAGCGGCGAGCGGGTTGTGAATCAGTATAAGTTCTATGCCGTATTTCAGGAGAATGTGGAATATACCGTACACGCGGGATCCGAACAGCTCGGAACGATTGTAAAACCACCTCCCGTCGGGGAGAAGATCGCGATTGCCGGAAGAGTTTGGATAGTGGATGAGGTGGATCATCGCAGCCACCATGTCTACTGCACGCTCGTAAAGGGAAATATTCCCGCCTATTTCGGGGATGTGGCGGGAGACATTCATACCCGGATTCTGGAACGGATGGCGCAGGTGCTGTGCGAAACAAAGATGTATCCCTATCTTCGATCACACGCGAAAAGCCGGCTGATGGAGGCCAGGGACACCGCCGCAAAGTCGGGAATGCTGAAGAGGCCGCTGGTTCATCTTGGCGGCAGTATGTGGGCTCTGTTTCCATGGCTTGGCAGTTATGCGTTTCTTGCGATGGAGCGGTTTCTGAAAATCATCTGCCGGGAAAAGCTCGGGCTGAATGGGCTGGATTCCGCCCGCCCGTATTACATGCAGTTCACCATGCGGGCAGGGGAACGGGAGTTCTATGAAATCCTTCTTTCGGAAGCAGAGAAGGAGATCGACCCGATGACGCTGCTTTATCCGGATGAAGTGCCGGTATTTGAGAAATATGACTGTTATGTGCCGGCGGAACTGGTGCGCAGGGGATTTGCCTGGGGAGTGCTTGATATCGAAGGCATGCGGAAGCGGGTTCTGGGCTGGCGGAAATATCTTGGATCATGAAACATTTGGATCGAAAAGGCGGATTATGAAACAAACAAGAACTCATCAGGTAATGGAGCTGTTTCTGACTTTTTTCAGAATCGGTCTGTTTACCTTCGGAGGCGGCTACGCCATGATTCCGGTAATCAGGGAAGAGATTGTTACGCGGCGGCACTGGCTGACGGACAGCGATATTCTGGATATTGTGGCCATCGCGGAAAGCACCCCGGGGCCGATCGCTGTCAACGCCGCGACATTTGTCGGAAAGAAGACTGCCGGTACAGCCGGAGCGGCTGCCGCGACTTTCGGAACGGTACTGCCAAGCTTTCTGATTATTTTTGCGCTTTCCTCTGTGCTCCGTCAGTTTGAGGAGATACAGGCGGTAAAATATGCCTTCATCGGAATCCGGGCGGCGGTACTGGTCCTGATCTTTCAGGGTCTTGTCTCCCTGTATCGGGCGTGTCCGAAGGGACCGATGGAAATGATCCTGATGGGGCTTTCGTTTCTTTTGACGGTGCTGTTCAATGTCAATGCGGTGTATGTGATTGCGGCCTGCGGTCTGATCGGATATCTAGTAAACGGAAGGAGGAAGAAGGATGATGATCAGGATTCTTGAGCTGTTTCTGACTTTCTTTCGGATCGGCCTGTTTACCTTTGGCGGGGGATACGCGATGCTGCCGATGATTCAGCAGGAAGTGGTGCGTCATAACTGGATGAGTATTGAGGATCTTGTGAATTTCATCGCGGTGTCCGAAAGCACCCCGGGCCCGTTTGCGATCAATGTCAGTACCTATATCGGCGCAGAGACGGCCGGATTTGCCGGAGCGTCAGCCGCGACAGCCGGTGTCGTTCTGCCATCGTTTCTTGTCATATCCATTGTGGCGGCAGGCTATGAAAGATTCCGGACTTCTCAGACGGTGTCCGGCGTCATGTCAGGACTGCGGCCGGCGGTGATCGGACTGATCGGCGCCGCGCTGTATTCCGTCGGATCTGCGGTTCTTTTCCCTGATGGCGCGTCCGTGCGTCCCGGACTGTTTGGTTTTTCGCTTGCCATATGCGGAATAGTTCTTTTTCTCAGAATGAAAAAACAGGCGCATCCGATTCTTCTGATTCTTCTGTCGGCTGTACTTGGTATTGTGGCCGGCTATGCAGGGCTTTTTGGCTGAAAACCTGGAAACGGCATGAAAAAACCGCAGAACCTGTCTGCGGCTTTCTGTGTATCTTTGCCCCGTACTCCGCCCTCGCCTCCGGCCGACGATATGGTAGTAACAGTAACGAATGCATTCTGCCTGTATGCACAGTTCGGGCAGAACCGTATATTCAGCACCTGCCCAGCGGTGCGCACAGAGTTCCGTATCATTCTCATACGGAAGAGATCACGTCCACCCCGGAGGCTACCTTCTGATGCCTTTTTATTTCAGTTCCGTAGTCCAGTTTGTTTCCTGGATCGTGTTGTCGGTCAGACGAAGCTGTTTGGACATCTGGTCGATTTCCTTCTGAAGCTTCTGAACATTGACTGCCGGCAATACCTTGATTTCCGTACCTCTTGCCCGGTAGACGGAAGAGCTGGCTTCACTGACGATGTCCCGGTAGACGCTGAGCTTCAGCGTCAGGGTATCCCGTTCGGCAATCAGTTCGGTCAGTGTTTTTTCTTTTTCCCCGGTCAGAGAGTTTTCTCTGACAGAGGTCGTGCTGTTGGTAAGATTGATCCGGGTAATCAGCCCGCAGAGATCCCTGATGCAGGAGTTCAGCTGATGAATCAGCTCATCGGGATTCTCCGGTGTTTTTTCTCCTTCCTGAACCAGGGCATTGTTTCTGATCCTCTCCCTGAGCTGAGAAATCCGTGTGTTCAGATCTGCCCGTTCCTGAAGAGCTTCCGCAAGTTTCATATGATAGTTGTTCCTTTCTGCTGTGTCTTCTTCAGTATACGATACAAAAGAAAAAAGAGCCGTGGAGATCGGCACTTTTTTCAGGATACTCATACACCTGAATGGCGTATTATTTGCTGAACAATTGTGAAGGATGGCAGCCAAAGACCAGGAGAACATTAATAGAAGGAGTTTGTCTCTGACTGAGTTCAGCGGTTAGTTATGCCTAACTGAGATTATATTATTTCATTGCATCAGAACTGTCAAGACAAAAAACAAAAAAATTTCCGGGCCGTTTTTCAGAAACTTCTGATCGGACAGACCCGGGCGTTTCCTGTGTGAATCT
The DNA here is from genome assembly GCA_946537255.1 of uncultured Erysipelotrichaceae bacterium. GTDB lineage: Bacteria > Bacillota_I > Bacilli_A > Erysipelotrichales > Erysipelotrichaceae > Bulleidia. The sequence goes on along the minus strand of CAMNFS010000009.1, from coordinate 18,436 downwards.
CATGAACGGCTTTGCGGCAGGGGAGAGAGTGTTTTGTTTGACATATACCCCCAGGGGGTATACGATAAGCCCGGGAGAAATGAAGAATGGAAAAAGAAACATGTTCCTGTGAAACGCGGCATAAGCACAGGACGTCAGAAGAAAAGAAGGATCTTCTGACGAGACTCCGCCGGGCGGAGGGACAGATCCGCGGGATTGAAAAAATGGTGGAGGAGGACATGTACTGCCCTGATATCCTGATTCAGGTATCAGCGGTCACTTCCGCTTTGAACAGCTTCAACCGTCAGCTGCTTGCGGCTCATATCCGAAGCTGTGTTGCGGAGGACATCCGTCAGGGCAGAGAAGAATCCGTTGAGGAACTGGTTCGTGTCCTTCAGAAGCTGATGAAATGAAAGAAGGAATGGTATGGAACAATATACGGTAACAGGCATGAGCTGCGCGGCGTGTCAGGCCAGAGTGGAAAAAGCGGTCAGCGCGCTGCCGGACGTGACATCCTGTTCGGTCAGTCTGCTTACCAACTCCATGGGAGTAGAGGGCACCGCATCACCGTCTGAAATCATTCGGGCAGTTGAAAAAGCCGGATACGGTGCCTCCCTGAAGGGAGCTGGTGATAAAAAGAAAGGGTTTTCCTACGCGGAGGAAGAGGAGGCGCTCAGAGATCACGAAACGCCGGAGCTGAAGAAACGTCTTTCCGCGTCGCTGTTTTTTCTGATTGTCCTGATGTATCTCACAATGGGACATAACATGCTTGGATGGCCGCTTCCGTCTTTTCTTGTTCATAACCATCTGGGACTGACACTGACCCAGATGATTCTCGCGGCTGTGGTTATGATCATCAATCACAGATTCTTCACCAGTGGATTTTCTTCGCTTCTGCATGGAAGTCCGAACATGGATACGCTGGTTGCGCTTGGCTCTTCCGTATCCTTTGGCTGGAGCGTCTTCGTATTCTATGAAATGACCTGCCTGATTACGAATGGAACCGCGAATGAAGCTCTGATGCCGCTGTATCACAATGAACTGTATTTTGAATCCGCCGCGATGATCCCTGCTTTGATCACAGTCGGGAAGATGCTGGAGGCCATGTCCAAGGGGCGTACCACTGATGCCTTGAAGGGATTGATGAAACTGGCTCCGGAAACAGCTACGGTCATCCGCGAGGACGCGGAGTCAGTGATTCCGGCATCTGAAGTTGTGATCGGTGATATCTTCGCGGTCAAACCCGGTGAAAGCATTCCGGTGGACGGCGTGATTCTCGAAGGGGAAACCGCGGTCAATGAGTCGGCACTGACCGGGGAGAGTATTCCTGTGGATAAATACCCGGGAGACACGGTATCTGCCGCAACAATCAATACCAGCGGTTATATCCGTGCCCGGGCTACCCGGGTAGGGGAAGACACCACGCTTTCAAAGATTATTCAGATGGTAAGTGACGCGGCTGCGACAAAGGCCCCGATCGCAAGAATCGCAGACCGGGTCAGCGGTGTATTTGTGCCGGCGGTCATCGGTATTTCCATAATCACGGTGATTGGCTGGCTGATACATGGAGAGACGCTTTCATTTGCCCTGGCGAGGGGAATCTCCGTGCTGGTGATCTCCTGTCCATGCGCGCTTGGACTGGCAACGCCGGTTGCCATTATGGTTGGCAACGGAATCGGCGCGAAGAACGGGATTCTGTTCAAGACCGGAGAGTCTTTGGAAACGGCCGGAAAGGTACAGATCATCGCTCTCGATAAAACCGGAACCATAACCGAAGGTACACCGAAGGTGACCGATGTGTTATCCGATGCGAAGGAGGAACTTCTTTCCTTTGCCTGCGGGCTGGAATCCGGCAGTGAACATCCGCTTGCGGCTGCGGTTGTGCAATACGCGGAAGAAACCGGAGTCGAAAAGAAACAGGTCTCTTCCATTCAGGCGCTGCCTGGAAACGGTCTGACCGGCATCGTGGATGGAAGACGTATTTATGGCGGAAACGAGGCATTTATATCAGGGAAGATTCATATCCCGGCACAGAAGATCAATGCGTCCCGGACCCTTGCCATGGAAGGGAAGACACCGCTCTTTTTCGCGGATGACGAAAAGCTTCTTGGTATCATCGCGGTTGCGGATGTCATCCGTCCTGACACGCAGAAAGCGGTAAAGCAGCTGCGCCGGATGGGAATTGAAGTGGTCATGCTTACCGGTGACAACCGCCGGACCGCCGAGGCGATCGGAAAGCAGGCAGAAGTAGACACCATCATCGCAGACGTACTGCCGGATGGGAAAGAGTCTGTCATCCGGGATCTGAAAAAACGCGGCATCACCGCCATGGTCGGAGACGGCATCAATGATGCCCCGGCGCTGGTGCAGGCGGATATCGGCATTGCGATCGGAGCGGGGACGGACGTCGCCATTGACAGCGCGGATATTGTCCTGATGAACAGCAGGCTTTCCGATGTGGCTGCCGCTGTCCGGCTTTCAAGGGCGGTGCTGCGGAATATTCATGAGAATCTGTTCTGGGCGTTTTTCTACAATCTGATCTGTATTCCCCTTGCGGCCGGTCTGTTTCCGTGGAAGATGAATCCGATGATCGGAGCCGCCGCCATGAGTCTTTCCAGCTTTACGGTATGCATGAATGCGCTGCGGCTGAATCTTCTCGATATCTTTGACGGTTCTCATGACCGATCCCTTCGCAATAAGGCGCTGCCATCTGACAGTGAAAAAGAAACGGAGAAGAAAGTGCAGTCTTCGGAAAGCGACTTTGTGGAACTGCCGGTGGAGGGAATGATGTGCGCTCATTGCGAAGCCACTGTAAAAAAAGCCTGTGAAGCGGTGGAAGGAGTGCGCAGAGCCAAAGCGGATCATACAAACGGGCGCGTAAGTATTGAGATGGATGCAGGTGTGGATCTGAACGCAGTCAGAGATGCAATAAGAAAGGCAGGATATCAGCCTTTGGATCAGAAAGAAAAAAAGGAGGAAAGCAAAATGAAAAAGATTCTGAATGTGGAAGGAATGATGTGCAGTCATTGTGAGGCAACGGTAAAGAAAGCGCTGGAAGCGGTGGATGGTGTTGAATCTGCCTCAGCGGATCATGAAAAGAATACGGCGGTCGCGGTTCTTTCGAAACCGGTGGATGATGAGATCCTGAAATCCGCAGTGGAAGCGAAGGATTACAAAGTGACAGGAGTTCATGCGGAATGAAAAAGATTACGATCGGAATTGACGGGATGATGTGCGCAATGTGTGAATCACATATCAATGAAACGATCCGCAGTCATTTCAATGTGAAGAAAGTGAATTCAAGCCGGACCAAGAAGAACTCCGTGATTCTTTCGGAAGAAGCGATCAGTGAGGAATCACTTCGGAAGGTCATTGATCCGACCGGATATACGATGACGGGCTATCAGATCGAGGATGTAAAGAAAAAGGGACTGTTCGGATTCTGAATCCGACAGCATGGAAATGAAAAAACCAAACGGCAGATCTTCTGAATGAAAAGGAAGGATCTGCCGTTTTTTCCGGAAAAAAGGAAGACTCCGTATTCCGGACAGATGAAACTTCAGTGGATCCGGATATTGAAGACACCGTTGAACAGCTGTACGGGAACCGCGCAGGGCATATGAAATACATGCGTTTTCTTTCTGCGGAAATCATAGTCAAAGACGACCTTGCGCAGTTGGTCGACAATGATATACTCCCCGACTCCGTTTTCACGGTATTTGAACAGCTTGGAGCCATATACTTCCTCTTCGTTGCCGTGACCTATGACATCAATCACAAGATCCGGCGCACCGTAATATCCATCCTGCTGAATGCTTTTCTGATCCGACACAACACAGATGGAGGGAATCAGACACTTGGCGTCATCCTCATTCAGGAAGACATGGAAGGGACTTTCAAATATTTCATAGTTCTTCCGGGTACGGCTGATATAGTTATTGATATCATGATAGATATCCCGGCACAGCCTGACCTGGGAAACGGACGGGGTCTTCAGGTAATGAAGCTGATAATCATACAGCTCCGCATGGGTTCCTTCGGGAAGGCTCCGGAACTCCCGGAGCGGCTCCGTGATTTTTTTCGGCTGGGAGGGAGTCATGTATATACTTGGATAAAACTCCTTTTCCTCCGACGCGACATCATACCCGCAGACTTTCATCAGCTGCGCATAGGTCACTCCGCCCACCGCAACCGTCGCGATTTTCCTGAGGGTAGTCTGAGTAGGAGGGACATCAAAAACGCCGTTCAGCATTTTGCACATGTGAGGAACGGAAATACCGGCTTCCATCGCAAAAGACCTCTGAGATCTGCTGTCACCCTTCGCTTTTTTCAGAAGTCTCGTATATTCCATCTTATTGAATCTGTCTGGATTTGCGTTCACGCGTGCCATATAAGAAAAGTTCTCCTCTTTCATCCATCATATCATAGTTACCGATCCTTTCTTCCTCCCTGAAAGCGGTCAAGCGGGCATTGTTTATAACCGGACATCCCCTTTGCATGGGACTTTCCAGACAGGACAATTGAAAACCGGACAGGGGAAAAGAAAGTGCATTGATCCGCGTGGAAACCGAAAAAAATATGACGGTTTCCATCCTGCTTCATCATGCGCTTCATGAGGAAACCGGCGCGTCCAGGCAGGAATCCGCCCTCTGAAACCCCTTTCAAAAGAAAACTGATTCAGTTAAACTGAATCTGCAGAGGACCGTTTATATGGATTATAAAATCACGGAAACAAAATCACGGATCACGGAGGATAATGACCGCTGTGCGGAAGAGGTCCGCCGCAGGCTGAAGGAAACGGGCACTGTTCTGATCAACCTGATGGGAAGTCCCGGCGCCGGCAAGACAACCTTTCTGATCCGGACGCTTCAGGCATTGAAGGACCGATACCGGATCGGAGTCATGGAAGCGGATGTCGACAGTGATGTCGATGCGGCCGCGGTATCAGAACTCGGAGTACGGGTCATTCAGCTCCATACCGGCGGAAGCTGCCACATGGATGCGGACATGACCATGCGGGGACTGACGGAGATGGGATATGATGATCTGGACCTGATCGTTCTTGAAAATGTCGGAAATCTGGTCTGCCCGGCGGAATTTGATGTCGGGGCGAATATCCGGGTAATGATTCTTTCGGTACCGGAGGGAGATGACAAACCCCTGAAATATCCGCTGATGTTTCAGGTCAGTGACTGCATGATCATCAATAAGATCGATGTACTTCCGGTATTTGACTTCAGTGTGGAAGAGGCACGGAAAAGAGCACGGAATCTGAACCCGAATCTTACGGTCATTCCGCTTTCCGCCGGAAACGGAGAGGGGTTTGATGAATGGATCAGATGGCTGACGGAAAGGATGGAGGCATATGAAGGTCATTGAACTGCATCGCTCTGTTACGGAATCCAATGACCGTGATGCGCAGGAACTGCGCCGTAAACTGAAGGAAAACGGAACCTTTCTGATCAATCTGATGTCTTCTCCGGGAGCCGGCAAGACCACCCTGCTTTCCCGCACGATTCTGGATCTGAAGGATGATCTGAATATTGCTGTTCTGGAGGCGGATATTGAAAGCGCAGTAGACGCGGAGAAGATTGAGGCCCTTGGCGCAAAAGCCATCCAGGTGCATACGGACGGCATGTGCCATATGGATGCGGGAATGACCCGGACGGGTCTTATGGAACTGGGGATTGAAGGGACAGACCTCGCCTTTCTTGAAAATGTGGGGAATCTGATCTGCCCGGCGGAATATGATACCGGCGCGTCCAGATCCGTCATGATTCTTTCCGTACCGGAGGGAGATGACAAACCCCTGAAATATCCGCTGATGTTTCAGAAGAGTGACGCGTTGGTGATTACTAAAACAGATACCGCACCGTACTTCCGTTTCGATTTTGAAAAATGTAAGGAGCGGGCAAAGAAACTGAATCCCGGAATCCGGATCTTCACGCTCAGCGCGAAGACCGGAGAAGGCATGAAGGAATGGGAAGACTGGCTGAAGGAGGAGACCGCAGCCTGGAAGAAATGATGAAGGAGAACATATGACCGCTACAAAAGAAGAAAAAAGATTTTTCAATGAAAGAGACTTTGTTCAGGATCCCAATTATGTTCCGGCTGATCCGGAAAAGGCGAAACTGGTACTGAAACTTGGAACGATGATCACCGACCGGTATCTCAAAAAGTTCACCGGAACCCTGAACACCAGTGATCCGGAATACTGGGCATTGGATGAAGTGCTGACAAAAGAAGAAGTGAAGTTCATGCTTTCCTTCAAAAAGACAAGAGTTCCCTATGATCTGGAACAGCTTGCCCAGATGAACGGCATGTCCGTGGAGGAAACTCAGAAGATGCTGGATCATCTGGTCTGGGTCGGAGTGATAGAAACCACCCGCGAGAATCCCGACAAGCACATTCAGTACAATGTGCCGATTTTTGTCCCGGGCTCCGCGGAATTCATGATGATGAATGATGAACTGACCGCAAAGCATCCGAATCTCGCGACTTTCTTCAACCTGATGACACAGATGCCGCTGGAGGGCGTCACACCGATGGTTCCGCTGGGCGGAGCCGGTGTCGGAATGCATGTCATTCCGGTGGAAAAGGCCATTGAAACAGAAAGCACCTCGGTATCGGTGGAGCATATCAGCCACTGGCTGAACAAATATGACAAGTACTCGGTCGGCCAGTGTACCTGCCGCAAGCAGCAGGCCATGCGCGGAGAGGGCAGCGGTGAAATCAACGGAGAGTTCTGCATCGGTGTCGGGGACATGGCGGAATACTGCGTCAACCGGAATATGGGAAGATACATTTCATATGATGAAGTGCTTGAAATTCTCGCCCGGGCGGAGCGCCATGGCTTTGTGCATCAGATAACCAATATTGACGGCGAAGACAAGATCGTCGCTATCTGCAACTGTGCGCCGGGTGTATGCAATGCCCTCCGTACTTCGCAGCTTTACAACACTCCGAACATGAGCAGAAGCGCCTATCGTGCCCATGTTGAAAAGAACAAGTGCGTTGCCTGCGGCAAATGCGTGGAGGTCTGCCCGGTCGGCGCGGCCAAGCTTGGTCAGAAGCTCTGCACCCGGCATGGCGAAGTCCGTTATCCTCTGTCCCTGCTTCCGGATGAAACCAGATGGACACCGGATAACTGGAATCCGAATTACCGGGAAGATGCGAAGATCAACTGCTATGATTCCGGAACCGCTCCCTGCAAGACCGCATGTCCTGCTCACCTTGCCGTACAGGGATATGTCAAGATGGCGGCGGATGGAAGATATCTGGATGCCCTGAAGCTGATCAAACAGGATAATCCGTTCCCGGCTGTATGCGGAGCGGTCTGTAACCGCAGATGCGAGGACGCCTGCACAAGAGGCACCATTGATGAACCGATTGCGATCGATGAGATCAAGAAGTTCATCGCGGCGCAGGAGCTGAACGCGGAAACCCGCTATGTTCCGATCTGTGAAAAGGATGACGGAGGCATGTGGGGACCGGATTATAAGATGGCAGTCATCGGCGCCGGTCCGGCCGGCATGAGCTGTGCCTATTACCTGCGTACCCGCGGCTATGATGTCACTGTCTTTGAAAAGGAAAAGAGACCCGGCGGAATGCTGATGAACGGAATCCCGAGCTTCCGTCTGGAAAAGAATGTCATAGATGCGGAAATTGATGTTCTGAGACAGATGGGAGTTGAATTCCGCTGCGGTGTGGAAGTTGGAAAGGATATCACGATCCAGCAGCTGCGTCAGGATGGATACAAGGCATTCTATATCGCGGTCGGCATGCAGGGTGGAAGAATGGCCGGCGTTCCCGGGGAAGACGCGAAAGGAATTGAGACCGGAGTGGATTTCCTGAGAAGAGTGAATCTGAACGGGGATGTGAAGCTCCATGGCGATGTTGTAGTTGTCGGCGGCGGTAATGTCGCGGTCGATGTCGCAAGAACCGCAAAGCGCATCACGGATGGAAAAGTGACGATGATCTGCCTTGAGAGCAGGGAAGAGATGCCTGCCGCCAAGGATGAAGTGGAAGATGCTGAGGCGGAAGGAATTGTCGTGATGAACGGCTGGGGACCGAAGGAAGTTCTTTCTGAAAACGGAACCGTCCGTTCGGTTGTCTTCAAGAAATGCACAGCCGTGAAGGATGCGGATGGAAGATTCAATCCGCAGTATGATGAGGAACAGACAACCGAAGTGACCTGCCGGAATCTGCTGCTTTCGATCGGTCAGTCAGTTGTGCTCGGTGATCTTCTGAAGGATACGGCCGTGCAGTTCAACCGCAATGGAACCATTCAGGCCGATCCGGTAACGTTCCAGACCGGCGAAAAGGATATTTTCACCGGCGGCGATGTGTACAGCGGCGCGAGGTTTGCGATTGACGCGATTGCCGCGGGCAAGCTTGCCAGTGAGTCCATGCACAGAAGCGTGCATCCGGGACAGTCTCAGACCATCGCACGGGATCTGCGTCAGTTCATCGAGCTTGACAAGGATGACATTGTTGTGGAACAGTTCGACAGCGCGAAGCGTCAGCGGCCTGGAAAGCGCGCGGAAGCCGCGATGACCTTCCAGGATGACCGTCTGCCGTTCACCGAGGAACAGGTAAAGAAGGAAGCCAACCGCTGCCTTTCCTGCGGAGCGACAACCGTTGATCTCAACCGGTGCATCGGATGCGGTCTGTGTACGACCAGATGTGAATTTGATGCGATTCATCTTTCCAGAGATCTTCCCGACGCTTCCAATATGGTCCGCTGTGAGGATAAGATTCTTCCGGTTGCGGCTTACGCGGCACAGCGTGAGCTGAAGATCCTGTTCAAGAAAAATGCATGAAATGGGGATTGTTACTCATCTTGCGAAAACGCTGGATGAGCTGGCAGAAGAACAGCATATCACCAGAATAGGCTCGGTTACGCTTGAGATCGGAGAAGTATCCGGAATCATGACAGATCTTTTTACCGACGCGTGGGATTACTTTAAAGTGCGGCATCCTGTTCTGAAGGACAGCGAGCTGAAGCTGGTAACGGATCCTGCCGTCACGTACTGCGGAGCGTGCGGGAAAACCTATGAAACAGTAAAGTACGGACGCACCTGTCCGTTCTGTGGCAGCGGGGAGACATGGCTTCTCAAGGGAAATGGATGCGTCATCCGTGAGATTGAAGCGGAAACAGAAGATATGAATCAGGAATAAGCAAGAAAGAGGGCAGAGATTCTGTTCTCTTTTTTATTGTTCAAATGCACAACGAATGGACACAGAACTGTATGAGTGCACAATTGCATTGTAGAATACACAAAGAGGATCCAGCGTTCTGCGCCGTCTGTTTCCGTCTCATCATGGAGGTTTTTTGTAATGGTGAAAACGATTACAGAGCTACTGGCGATGCATTCACTGAAGGAAGCGGAGCTATTGAATCCGGAATCTGACCTGAACCTCTGGGTTCGGACTGTCACAACCGATCTGACGGACGAAAAATGCGGAACAGTGTATATTCTGAGTTCCATAACAGGACTGGATTATGCCTTGTTCATGAAAAATCATCCGAATGCGGCAGGATTTATCGTTGATAAAAAACTGTCTGTGAAAGGGGAGGTGCCGGTGATCCTCTCCTTAGACGGGGCAGCGTGCGAAGAGGAATGGAACGGGCGCTGTACATCCGATCCGGTCATGGACCTTTATACGGAGGTTCTTTCCCGAAAGGACAGAACGGCGGAAACAATCCTGCATCGGATTGCCGGGCTGAGCAGAACCAGTCTGATTCTTTTCAAGGAGGATGAACCGGACATCATTGCCGGCAGTGAGCCGCTTGATGAAGCTGATTACAGGACGCTGAAATCCACCGGGACCCTGATGAAGGATGGTCAGCAGTATACAGCCGGATGTACGGAGATTCTTTTGCCTCGGAAAGCAGCGGTATTGATGAGCGTGCGGAAGGGTGAAAGAAGAGATGACTGGGCACTGGAGTGCTGCGGGCTGGCATTCCGGGGCGCAATGATTTCGGCCTCCTATGACCATTCCGCCGCCCAGCGCTTCATAACGGATCTGATTGTTCTGGGACATTACCGCATGATTCAGGAATTCGGAAGAAGAAACCGGATCGCTGTTCCGGAAAACGCGGACATTTTTCTGCTGTACTCACGGAATCACGCGAGCCTGACTCCGTGGATGAGTTCGATCCGGGATTTCTGTTCTTCTTTCGGCAGAGTCTGCCTGATGGAACAGATCGGCGGAGATATTCTGATTGTTCAGGAGGAACCCTCCAGCAACCGGGAACGGATCAGAGAAATACAGAGTCTTGGAGAATACTGCAGCACCAACCGCATACCGACGGTTCTGGTCGGGGGTATCAGGCTGTCGGAGTCCTGTGTGGAGATCCGGCATCTGCAGAAAATGATGGGGGATGTGATGGCGGATGCGTTCCGTATTTTTCCTGAACGCCATGGATTTCTGCTGTCAGAGCTGCTTTTCGCGGAGAACTGCAGGCGGGTGATCATGCAGGGAGGCAGAGAACAGCAGCGGGCCCGCTCTATCATTGACCGTCTGGGCGTGAACCGCGGGGAATATGAACTGGCGGATACCCTGTCGGTTTATCTGATTGACGAGAATATGTCGATTACTGAAACTTCCGGAAGACTTTTTGTGCATCGCAATACCATCAAATACCGGGTTCAGAAGGCAGAGGATCTTCTGGGAATGGATCTTGGAAATATGACCGAATTACGGGATCTGATTCTGGCCCTGGGCATATTCAGGCTTCTGCGGCAGCCGACCGCGGCCAGATAACATGAGAGTCATAAAAAAGCAGTCAATCTGCTTTTTAATTGAAAGTCTTCCTGTTTAACCATACAATAGATATCACAGGAGCAAATGAAATACAGTTTATGGATGATCACGAACGAAGTACATTACAGCAGACAGAAGTAGGCGGACTGATCGCCAAGGCATACGAACTGCAGGCAGATGACAGAGATGAGGAAGCTTCCCTGATCTGGGTGAAGGTTGCGGAGGATATCTGGCCCGTGCTGGATTCCGTCATTGAAGGATTGAAACTCGATCATAAGCCTACGGAGGATAAGGTAGACCGCAGCTATGAGAAGGAATATGATCTGAATGATGTTCTTTCTGATATTGACAGCGGCCTTGTCTATGCCAGAAAACATGAAGAACGCCTGGAGTTCAACCGTCGGATTCTGGATACCTTTGATACTTCAAAGGAGCGTTTTCAGTATCTTGGCGCGAAGCAGGGCATTGCGGAAAGTCTGAACGCTCTTGGACGATATGAAGAATGTGACGCGTTTCTGGATGAGTGGAAAGCGGAAAACAGAGATGAGGTTTACCCGGATGTGGTACGCCTGATCTGTCTTGCGGCAAGAAAGAAACTGGATGAGGCGGAAGCTCTCGCGGACCGGATGATGGAAGTGGAGACTTTCAACGCTCCGGGCGAAGACGTGATCGTGCTGTTTGAACTGATCATACAGATCTACAGAGAAGCCGGGCGCATGGACAAGGTTGCTGAGGCCGAGGCAAGAATCAAACTGGGATAGCGGATCAGAAAGTCCGCTTTTTCTTTCTGTGTTCCAGAATGTGACAGATGACGCAGATTTTTTACGGCAGGCAGTCATTTGGAATCGTTACCGTGCATCTTTTCATGAAAATAGGTGGGCTGATTTTCAGAGAAATTCATAAAATCCGATCAGGAAAATGGTTTTTGTGATGAAATCATCCCATGAGTGGCGAGGTTTTATGTACAATGAAAACAGATAGTCAGGGCAGAACGGTATGGTCAGGAAAAGAACACTCGCGGAGACAACCGCAGAAGAAATCAAGCAGATGATCCAGCGAAACAGCTATGTGCCGGGTCAGAAGCTTCCTACGGAAAAGGAACTGACAGACATGCTGGGCGTAGGAAGAAATACGCTGCGGGAAGCGGTTCGCATTCTTCAGTCCCACAATATCGTTTCCATACGTCAGGGCAGCGGCACCTATATTTCGGAAAAGTACGGTGTACCGGATGATCCGTTTGGTTTTGAACTGTTTCCGGATCATGACAAACTGACAAAGGATATTCTTGAGATCCTGGAGATGATGGAGCCGGAAACCGCGGCCATGGCCGCTGAAAACCGGGATGAGGAAGATCTCAGGAAGATGGAGAATGTGCTTCGGATCATGGCTCAGAAAGTAGATATGGGTGTGGAATGCCTGGACGAGGAATGTGAGTTCTATCGTCTGGTCGCCGCCGCCAGCCATAATATCGTCATGGAGCGGCTGACTCCGCTGATGATCCGGGGAATCCGGTATTTCGCCGCGACGCTTTCACCGAAAGATTTTCTGTATGGCGTAAGGAATTATTACAATGTTCTGGATGGAATCAAACGCCAGAAGGCATCGGAGGCCAAGACAGCAATGTCATATCATCTTCTGTTTCTGGATCATCAGTACAAGCTTCTGCTGAAGAATCAGGAAAGCTGAAATACACGAATCACCTGTTTTCCGTACTTCCGGAAAACTCTTTTTTATATGCTTCACTTTCTGTCACTTCCTTCAGAAGCTCAGTGCTGATGCAGAAGGAGACCGGTCCGAATGGGTTGATGATGATCTCCCCGTTGGTTTTCAATGCGGTTTCGGCAATCTGCTGGAAGGTGAAAATCATTGCCCGGCTGATGCGGCGCTCCGGTTCACTGACTGTCTGAAGAACCTTCTGAAAGGCATTCCAGTCACTGTAGCAGGCACAGGCAGGATTGTCCCCGTCCTTTCGGGAGACAGTCTCTGGAACATAGTAGCCCTGAGAACTGAACAGCCAGGAAGAGAAGCGGCTGAACCAGGTTTCTTTCGTCGGTAGTTCTCTGACTCTCACCAGATACCGACAATGCGCCGCTATATAGACCAGATGCCCCAGATAGTCACGTGTCATGGGATGATCATTTGCGCCCTGGATCAAAGCAAAGAGCTCCGGATTGGCAACAGGGGTTTCAGAGTCGATATACCGATAGGGAATGATACTGGTGATAATGGCATATTTCCCGCGGGGATTCTCATTTCCGCTGATGGAAAGCACGGTCTTTTCTCCATCTGCCTCCACAGCCTGAATCGTGGTTTTGCGGATTTTTCCCTGTTCAATCACCCAGGCTTCATCATTTGCCTGTACGGATCCGTGCAGGACTCCTTTCAGGCGTAGAGCTGAGTTCGTTTCTGAGTGTTCAATGACCATGGTAAACAGTCGTTCATTCGCGAATACCGGCATTTCCCCGATTGCGCTGTCCTGAATCCGGCTGCTGCGGCGTTCCTGAATCATCTGATGGATCAGAAGCAGATAGGCTGCGACAACGGCGAAAAACCCGATTCCGATCTGAATGGTCAGGGAGCGGATATCCGCTCCTGCCTGATCCGCCCGGATCATGATCAGCCCGGCAATGATGATATAAAGGACGGTCATCAGACTGAACAGCAGCGCGCGCCGGCGTACAGACAGCTCAAATGCGGTTTTCCGCCTGACGCTCGTGCGGGAGTCGGCATAAAGAATCAGAAAAGGTCCCAGAACAATGGAAAAATAGCAGATGACGCCGATCATGCCGGGACGTATTTCAGGCCAGGCAATCAAAAGGATGATGCCTGTTGATGGAAGAAGATATCCAAGTATTTTCAAAAGATCCGGTTTCTTTTTCATAGCATTTCATTCAGGTCTTTCCAAAAGGGACGATTCGCCCATGTTTCCCTGCAGATCATAGGATTCTCTGCCCATTCATACAGTGAAACCCGTTGCCTGCTCTTTGAAGGAAGGGGATCGCTGTAAGAAAAGGTCATGGATCCTGCAGACTGCATGTTCCTCATACAGGCGGTGGATGGATTCATTCTAACACTGAACCTTTCTGTTTTGCTTTCCATGCCATTTTACTCACCGGCTCATGAAATGGGATCCTCAGCAATAAAAAAACCACTTTCCGAAACGATCAGAAAGTGGTTGATCTTCAGTTTTTCTGAAGGGTAAGAATCATCGTGCCGCCGGTTTCTTCGGCATAGAGATCTTCTTTGGAAGGATCTTCATATCCTGCTGGAAGCTTCAGGACCTGAATATGCCAGGCATACGGTTCACCTTTGAATACTGCCTTGCCGCATGCGTCAGTGTCAACGGCATTGCACTGCGCATCGCTGCAGAATCCGATTTTGACACCTGGCACGGGCGTTTCATTCTGATCCTGTACCAGTACGGTGTATACCTGCTGGCTGAGCGGCTTTTCCTGATCAGCGGACAGACCGTTTCCGTCAAGAAGCGCATTCAGTTTCTGCTTCAGTTCCTCCGGTTTTTTCCCGATTACGGGAAAGCCCAGTACCTTTCCTTCCCGGTTCAGAAAGTAAGTGGTCGGGGTGCCTTCATAAATCAGGGCCTGATTGAAGGATTCTGAGTGTCCGAAGGTCAGGAAGGAATAGGATTCAGTCAGTTCCCTTGCCTTGGCCTTCAGCTCTTCATCCTCCGCGTCGTCACAGACCGTGACTACCTGGACCCCGCGGTCTCTGCAGTTCTTCTGGATCTCATCGAGATCGGGAAATTCTTCAATACAGAAATGACACCAGGTTCTCCAGACGTCCATGATCGTGATGTCCGCCTGCTGAAGAAGCGTTTCTGATTGGATTTTATTACCGTCAAGATCCTCAAGTTCAAAGGAGACAACGGTATCCGGAAGGGTGACGCTTCCTTCAATCTTCTGCGGCTTCAGAGTGAAACACTGCGGGTTCTTCAGAAGCTCTTCCCGGATCCGGAAGAATTCTTCCTTCATATCGGGCGGAAATGCCTCTATTCTTTTTCGGCTTTCTTCGGAATCGGAAGTGACCACTACATACTCAAAACCCGCCAGTGAACCAATGCGTACCGGTTCAGACAGAGTGGATTTGCCGGTCGGATTGACCATTTTCAGCGCTGATTCCAGTGTATTCTTCTGATTGAAACCAATCACCGTAAACACCCCGGTACCGGAGCCGAGCAGCTCCATGGCTTTTTTCATGGCTTCCTCATCCGGTTCCTGGCCCTGGGGAACCATGGCACTCAGTTGATTTAATTCCTCTTCTGTTCTGGGGAAATACATCAGAACGCCCATCGCGGTTCCATTCCCGGTATCCAGTTCACAGAAGTCGAGCATCGGATCCAGTGCTCCCCTGATCTTTTCGAGAGATTCCGGCAGCGTTAGAACGACACCGCTCTTTTCAAATGTGATAACTTTTTCTTCTGACATGATCTGTTTTCTCCTTTGCAGATTATCGAAATACTGGTTCCGGCAGATGGTATGAAAGAACCGGAACAGATTGGAAACGGGGGATTTTCAGACTATGATTCCGCGCCGTAATCCTTCATCAGATCCAGAAAGCGGATTTCGTCTTCTGAAAGCGTACAGGGCTGATGGTAGAGTTTTCCATTGACAGTGGTAATTGCGCATTCCTTCTGACACAGATACTGCAGGATAATGTCCTCATTCTTACAGGAATGCTTTTCAGCGAGTATGGAGATTTCCTTTGATGAGATGACCTTCTGAATCGTATGGGGCAGGTAGGCCATGGTAAGAATGCGATGTTCTTTGTTGGATTCAAGAATCTCGATATCCGGATGTCCGGGATAGATGCCGGTGAGACTTACCATTGGCGCAATCTCCACTTCCTGAAGAAGGTATTCCACCTGCCAGGGAGCGA
Source organism: uncultured Erysipelotrichaceae bacterium (assembly GCA_946537255.1). Taxonomy (GTDB): domain Bacteria; phylum Bacillota_I; class Bacilli_A; order Erysipelotrichales; family Erysipelotrichaceae; genus Bulleidia. The sequence goes on along the minus strand of CAMNFS010000009.1, from coordinate 2,794 downwards.
AATCAACGATACCGATGGCATGCGCATTTCCGCATTTGTACAGAGACTCCAGCGCTTTCCAGGCAGTATATACATCCCGGTTGTCAGGGTGATCCTGTTCTTTTCCATTCCATGCCATCAGAAGAAGATCAATGTAGTCCAGTCCGAGTCTTCTGATGCTGGCTTCCGCTGAGCGGATGGTGGCGTCTGTGTTTTTCAGACCGTTGATTTCCAGGGTGATGAAAAGCGAGGACCTCGGAATATTGCAGTCCTCCAGCGCTTTGGCTGTTTCCGCTTCAATTCCGTAATCCGCGGCGGTTTCGATATGACGGATTCCGTTATCCAGAGCGGATCGAATCCCGGCATAGGCGGTATTTTTATTCAGTTCAATTGTGTCAAGACCGCATAATGGGATCAGAATCCCGTTATGAAGGGCGATTTCGTTACCTGTAAAAGCCATGTAATTCCTTCTTTCAGATACATTATACCGCAGTTTCACTCTCCTTATGAAAAGGTGCCCGTTTCCCTGAGCGGCAGATGAGCATGGTGAAAAAATGCTATACTGATACTGTAACTGAAGGAGGTGCAGAGTATGCCTGCTTTATTCGAAGTCATTCTGATTATCATCATCGTTCTGCTGGTGCTGGTTTCCTGCCTCAGAATTGTGCCGCAGGGAAGTGCTTTTGTCATTGAACGTTTCGGACGCTACTGTGCGACATGGCAGCCGGGTATTCATTTTATGATTCCGCTGGCTGACCGGGTTGCGCGAAGAGTTCTTCTTAAGGAACAGGTGGCGGATTTCGCTCCTCAGCCGGTCATTACAAAGGACAATGTCACCATGATGATCGATTCCGTTGTCTATTTTCTGATCTTTGACCCGAAGCTGTATGCTTACGGTGTGGAAAACCCGATCATGGCGATGGAGAATCTGACCGCTACCACACTGAGAAATATTATCGGTGACATGGAACTGGATGCGACCCTTACCAGCCGTGAGGCAATCAATTCCAGAATGCTTGCGACGATTGACGCCGCGACGGATCCATGGGGCATCAAAGTCACCAGAGTGGAACTCAAGAACATTCAGCCGCCTGCTGCGATCCGGGAGTCCATGGAGAAACAGATGAAGGCAGAACGTGAAAAGAGAGCCGCGATTCTGACCGCTGAAGGTCAGAAGCAGTCCATGATTCTGGAAGCGGAAGGCCGCAAGGAATCCGCTGTCCTGAATGCGGAAGCTGCCAAACAGGCGACCATTCTGGCTGCGGAAGCTGAGAAGGAAAAGAAGATCAGGGAAGCAGAAGGTCAGGCGGAAGCGATCCGTCAGGTTCAGAAGGCGACTGCGGACGGACTCAGGATGATCAAGGAAGCCGGTGCGGATGAAGCGGTTGTAAAACTGAAAAGTCTTGAAGCGTTTGAAAAAGCCGCGCAGGGACAGGCAACCAAAATCATTATTCCTTCTGATATCCAGTCGATTGTCGGTCTTTTGCAGGGCGTAAAAGAAGCCTCTAAATAACTATGGGTGGAATTCTGTTCTCACTTCTGTCCGCACTGATCTGGATCGCAATCGTTGTCGTGTTTGCTTCAGTGATAACAACCGCTCTGAAAAAGAAGCGGACAACGATTGCGGCGGATGGACATGTCATTCCCCCGGAAAAGGATATTACCTGCGAGGGAAAAGAGAATCACCAGCATCCAAAGCTGTCTGCCATGGATCAGAAGGACTATGGTCCCCGATACATTGTGCATGATGATCCGGAAACCGGATATGTGATTCTCAACGGCATCAAACGCAAGATTACGGACTGCAAGGATCTTTGAAGAAGCGGGGTTCCGCTTTTTCTTTCTTCCCCGTGACAGTTGACCGAACCGGCAGAATCGTTCTATCCTTTCCTGGCAGAAAGGTTTCCGTATTTATGAGCGCACTGTTTTTCGATATAGACAATACCCTTCTTTCCCATCGTACCTTCACTGTTCCAAAGAGTGCTGAGACAGCTCTCTGGGAAGCGAAACGGAATGGCCATTTTCTCTTTCTGGCAAGCGGAAGAAATATCTCCGGCATGAAGGAGTATTATGACCCGGATCTTTTCGATGGGATGGTGTCGAGTTCCGGAGGGCTAGGAATGTTTCATGGAGAGGTAATATACAGCCATCCGATGGATCTTGCGGATACAGAACGGATCATCTACCTTGCCAGGGAATATGGAACCGGACTTTTCATGCAGGCAAAGGACAGTAACTGGATGAACCCTCCCGGATACGCCCGCATGCTGAGGTATCTGAAGAATGATGAGGAAGCTCTGAACAAAAGGGGAATTCAGATGATTCAGGAATACCGGGGAGAACCGGTTCTGAAGATGGATCTGTTCTTCACTGAATCTTCCCGCGCGGATCGGATTCTTGACGTACTTCCCGAAGGCGTGGAAAAATGCGTGACATTGAGCGAGATTCCTGAGCAGGCCGGATGTGAGGTGACCCGGAAAGGAATTACCAAGGGAACCGGGGTTCGGGAGATGATGGAGTATCTTGGCAAGGATATCCGGGATTCCTATGGATTCGGAGATTCGGAAAATGACCTGGCCATGCTGAAGGAATGCGGAACAGGAATTGCCATGGGAAATGCGATGGAATTGGTACGCAGAGAAGCGGATTATGTAACCGCGGATATAGAGGAAGACGGGATTTATCAGGCCATGAAGCATTTTGGACTATTCTGAGTGTCACAATCCCCTTTCTTTGTATTAGAATATGGATTGCGGTTTATTGGGGTGTAGCCAAGCGGTAAGGCAGGGGACTTTGACTCCCTCATGCGTGGGTT